>NZ_JAQISN010000001.1:319681-639362 GCF_037450285.1 Erwinia sp. SLM-02
CCCTTTCCTGTAAATATCTAATTTACTGATAAATAACGACTTTTAAAGTTGGCACGCGGTTTGCTATTAACTGCGTACGGGCATAACGATCACGAATCCATTGACGTCAGTCAGAGCGCTGACGGTGGGAGGCAACAATGAGTTGGCTAGACAATTTTGATCCACAAACCATCTCCCAGCAGCTGGCGATGGCCAGCATCAGCGCGCAGCAGTCGCAGCTGAAAAACCAGCAGAACCGGGTGTCGGCCCAGCAGAAAGCGCTGAGCACGTTAAAAACCGCGCTGACGGATTTTCAGTCCGCGCTGAAAGGGCTTGCCGTCAGCGGCAGCAGCGGCGGCATGGTGAAAAACAGCGCCACCGCCAGCCAGGAAGGGTACATCTCGCTCAGCGCCAGCAGCAGCGCGAAGAAAGGGTTGTACAACATCAGCGTGAAAGAGACGGCCAGCGCCGATCAGAAAGCGTTTGAAAGCCTGACCGACGCCGATATCGCGGCGGCCAGCGGCAATCTGAAAATCAGCGTGGGCGAGAAAGAGATCGACATTGATATGTCCTCCGTCGACAGCCTCGCGGCGCTGCGCGACAAAATCAATGCCGACAGCGGCAGCGGGGGAGCCACGGCTTCGCTGGTGAAACAGAACGGCCAGAACATTCTGATGATCGGCAGCGATAAGACCGGTGCGGACTATGCCGTCACCCTGACCGCCGACGATGCCGCGCTGCACGGTCAGCTGACCACGCAGGCTACCCAGATTTCCACGGCGAAAGACGCGGTGATCGTTATGGGTGATGGCGCGATGACCTTTACCAGCAGCACCAACACTTTCAAGGACACTATTCCCGGGGTCGAGCTGACGGTGATCCGAAAAACCGCCGAGGATGCGCCGCTGGTTATCAACGTCGATAACGATGCATCCGGCACCCGCGAGCAGGCGAACACCTTCGTTGATGCCTACAACAAGCTGCGCAAGCAGCTGGACGAGCTGACCAAAAGCGGCAACAGCGACGGCACGGTGGCCCGTGGCGCGCTGGCGGGCGATTCCGGCATTACCGCGCTGGAAAGCAAACTCAACTCGCTGCTGCGCACCGAATTCAACGGCGCGAAGCTGGCCGATTTTGGCATCACCCCGGACAAGGCGGGCCAGCTCAAGCTGGACGGTAAGCAGTTTGAAGAGGCGCTGAAAGAGAAACCGGATGCGTTTAACGCCATGTTCGACGGCAGCAGCGGGCTGCTGAAGCGGATGGAAAAAGAGGCGCTGGATACCTTCCTCAGCGGCACCAAAGGCACGCTGAAGCAGCGCCAGGAAAGTCTGGATCGTAAAAGCGAACAGCTGAGCCGCAAGGATGCGCAGATCCAGACGCGTTACGAAACCACCTTCAACCGCTACGTGAAGGAATTCACCAATATGAAAACCATCATCGCGCAAATGAACCAGACGATGGGGCAATTTTTCTAGGAGTTTGACAGACAGTTATGTACGGAAATTCTAACGACTTTACCCGCTATCAGGATGCGGATCTGGCGATCCGCACGGCCGCCGCCACACCGCATCAGCTTGTAGTGATGCTGTTCAGCGGTCTGCTGGACGAGCTGACGCGCGCCAGGGGCCATATTCAGGCCCGTCGCTTCGAGCGCAAGGCGGAAAGTATCAACAAGTGCATCGATATTCTCAACGCGCTGACCAGCGCTCTGGACTATGAGCGTGGCGGCGAGCTGGCCCTGCGCCTTGCCGGGCTTTATGACTACTGCGTTTATCGCCTCTACGACGCCAGCCATCATCTTTCGGTGGAGCAGATCGCGGAAGTGGAAACCATTCTGCGCACGATTCAGGAAGGCTGGGAAGGAATGGGGGCGTGATGGACCGGCGCATTCTTCAACTGGGCCAGGCGCTGGAGCAGGCGGCCGACAGGGAAAGCTGGGATGAGATCCGCCGCATTGATGCGCGCATCAGCCAGCTGCTGCAGGCGATTCATGAACAGGGATTGCAGGATGCGCTGCGCGACGATCTGACCCGGCTGCAGCGCAGCCACCAACGCGCGGCGAAAGCCTGCCGTGAACAGCATGACCTGCTGCAGATGAAGATCCAGCAGTTTCAGCAAAATCGCGAGCGGCTGCAGGCCTATGCGTTGTTTTCGGAAAGCAACGAGGAGAATCAATAATGCCGACGATCTCTGCCGCTGCGGGTATGCCGCCGATCGGCACGCCGCTCACCGGCATCACGCCGCCACCCGCCGCCGCATCCCCGATGCCTGGCGTGCCGCTGGCGGGCATTCTGCCGCCGGTGGGGATGCCGCTGCCGCCGCCGGAAGGCCAGGCGGAAACGCCTGCTGCGGATGACCGCGACGCTGTGCTGGAGGAAAGCGACCCTCAACAGCTGCTTGCGCTGCTGCTGGCGGCATCGCCTGCCCCCCCGGCGGAACAGCTTCAGCCCGCGATACCCTTCGCCGCTTCGCCACAGCCCGGCACCGGGACACTGGCGGCAGCCGGGCAGGCCGGGAGCGGCGACGGGATGCAATATCGCCTGCCTGTAGCGGGCAGCCCGCTCACCGGCCAGCCGGTACGCCACGTGGCACCGCCTGGCCCGGCCCGGGAAGGATCGTTGCCGCTGCCGGCGGCGGCGCTGCGCGGGCATTCCGCAATGCAGCCCGCCATCGTGCAGCCCGCCGTTGCGCCTTCATCCGTCGTGTCGGAGGGAAGTGAGCCGGGCTTTCCGGCAGAGGTCGCCCTGCAGAACGTACCGAAAAAGCTGGTCACGCCGGGCGATGCGCTGCTGGTCAGCCAGTCGGTAAAGCAGATGCTGCGCGCCGATCGGGAACCGTCAGCGGCGGACATCACCCTGCTGCATCCGGCCCCGGCGCTGGTCAATGCGCTGCTTAAAAGCGAGGCGGGCAGCGGAAAGCTGCCGACCATTACCTTACCCGTAGCCCCGGAGCAGCAGGCCGAAGCGTTACGAAAAGCGCTGTCCGAACGGCTGGAGATGCAGATCGACCGGCGCGTTCAGAAAGCCACGATACGCCTCGATCCCCCAAATCTGGGGAAGATGGATATTTCGATTCATTTTGAGTCGGGAAAACTTCAGGTTCAGATTCAGGCCGCCCAGCCTGAAGTCACCCGTTTACTGCAGCAGGTCAGCCATGAAATGCGCGCCAGCCTCAGTGAGCAGAACAACGTTCAGGTGAACGTTCAGGTGTCGACCCAGAGCGGTGACAGCCGCCAGCAACATCGACACCGCGATCGGCCGGACTCGGCGATTGCAAATAATAACGAAGAGGTGACCCCGCAGCAGCGCGGCACCGACGGCACAATACTGACAATGGTTTAAATATGAATATCAAGACGTTAATACTGAATTTTATTCTGATGCTGGTGGCGGCAGCGATCGCCGCAGTGCTGGTGACAGGCGGAACGCAGTATCTGGAAAGTACCGGTGAAGACGGCGAAAAAAGCGCGCTCTTCACTTCGCAAACGGCTGAAGCAAAGAAGCATCTGCAGTTTGTTGAAATCAAGAATCTGGTGATCACGCTGAAAAGCAACAGCGTGAAAGAGCGCTATCTGCTGCTGGACCTGGCGCTGACCACCCACGACGATACGCAGTCGCAGAGAGCGGAAAACCTGCTGCCGAAAATCAAGGGCATTGCGGTGGATGTACTTACCTCGATGGACTACAGCGAAGTGCGCGGCATGTCGGTGATGGAGCTGCGCGCCCTGATGATGGAACGCTATCAGTCAGCCTTCCACAACATCAGCGTCACCATTCCCTTTGACGATGTGACCATTTCCAAAATGGTCTTCCAGTGATGCTGCGCCATGAGCACTTTTACTGAAGTTACGGCGCTGTCACCCGTCGAAGAGAGCCGCGTTATGCAGCAGTGGCTACCCCTGGTGAAAAAGGTTGTCCGTCAGCTGTTGCCGCAGGCCAACGGCATGATGGATCGGGATGATATTGAACAGATTGCGCTGATGGGCCTGCTGGAGTCGCTGCGGCGCTATGGCCAGCCCGACGAGCAGTTCGCGGGGTATGCCATGCAGCGCGTGCGCGGTGCGGTACTGGACCAGTTCCGCCTGCACGACTGGCGGCCGCGAACGCTGCGGCAGAAGACGCACAAAATCAATGACGGCATTCGTGAGATCACCCGCACCCTGGGGCGTGAACCGACGGATGAGGAGATCTGCCAGCAGCTCGGTCTCAGTCACGAGGCGTGGCTGGCGCATCAGCAGTCAGATTCTGCCTGCGCGCTGGAAAGTCTGGATGAGATCCTCTCCGCGGAGGGCGGCGGCCAGACCAGCGGCTTTGCCGGTCGCGAGCTGGAAGAGGAAATCCATACCGAGCGGACGCTGGCGCGGGCAATCAACAGCCTTGATGAGCGCGAGCGCATTATTCTCAATCTTTATTACCAGCAGGGGATCAGCCTGAAAGAGATCGCGGCGGTGCTTGATTTAACCGAAGCGCGGGTTTGTCAGCTGAATAAAAAGATTAGCGAAAAAATTAAAGCCTTTTTTTAACGGAAAGAAAATGCAGAAACTTATTGGATTAATTGTGGTGCTGGGCTGCGTGGTGGGCGGTTATATGATGTCCGGCGGCCGCATTGCTTCTTTCTGGCAGCCGGGAGAGCTGATTATTATTCTCGGGGCCGGAGCGGGGGCAATGGTGATTGCCAATCCCAAACACGTATTAAAAGCGATGTGGGGACAGATTAAATCGGCGGTGGGTAAAGATGAGCAGAATGCGGAATTTCAGCGTCAGCTGCTGATGCTGATGTATGAGCTGCTGGAGCTGGTGCAGGACGGCGGCCTCAAGGCGCTGGATGAGCATATTGACGTACCGGAAAACAGCACGCTGTTTCAGAAGTACCCGCTGATTCTAAAAAACCGGGATTTCATTACCTTTATTTCCGATAACTTTCGCCTGATGGCCATGGGCAAAATTAACGAACATGAAATGGAAGGGCTGCTGGAAGCGGAAATTGAAGCGCTGGAGGAGGAGATGCTGGTGCCATCACGCTCGCTGCAGAGAACGGCGGAAGCCATGCCGGGATTCGGTATCTGTGCGGCGGTACTGGGGATCATCATCACCATGCAGTCAATTGACGGATCTATCGCACTGATTGGCCTTAAGGTGGCGGCCGCGCTGGTCGGTACGTTCCTCGGCGTATTTTTCTGTTACTGCCTGATGGATCCGCTGGCCAATGCGATGGAGCAGTGCATGCGTAAGCGGATGACGATTTTCTTCTGCATTCGTACCGTGCTGGTAAACCACGTGGCGGGAAAACCCACCCTGCTGGCGGTCGACGCCGGGCGCAAGCTGCTGTCGCTGGAAAGTAAACCGACCTTTGCCACACTGGACGGCTGGGTGAATGCGATGACCGAGAGCGAAGAATGAAGAAGGGAACGCATACCACCATCATTAAGCGCGGCGGTAAAAAGGCCCACCACGGCGTGCATACCGGTGCCTGGAAGGTGGCCTTTGCTGACTTTACGCTGGCGATGATGGCGCTGTTTATGGTGCTGTGGATTGTCGGCGCGGTGTCGAAGGAGGAGCGCCAGGAAATTGTGGCTAACCTGAACGGCACCTCCATATTTGACGGCACGGTGTTCAGCCCGATCGGCGATCCGGCGGCCGTGGTCGGTCCTGCGCCGATCGTCACCCAGCAGCCGACGGAAGCCGATGCCGACAGTGAACCCGAGATGCAGGAAAAACCGCAGCCGGAGCCGCTGGAAAACGTCCTGTCGCGTTCGGACCGCGAGCTGAATGAACTGAGCGAGGCGATTGCGCGGATCACGACGGAATTAAACGCGCAGGGAAACCTGTCGCTGGAAAAAGTCCCGCAGGGCCTGCGCATCCTGCTGCAGGACGATGACGATCGGGTGATGTTCGAACGCGGCAGCGCGAAGATGACGCCCTTCTTTACCCGCCTGTTGAGCGAGCTGGCCCCGGTATTTAACCGCATTGATAACAGGGTACTGATTAACGGCCACACCGATGCGGCCCACTATCGTGACAGCGCCAGATATAACAACTGGAACCTGTCCGGTGACCGCGCGCTGGCGGCCAGAACGGTGCTGGAGAAGGGCGGGCTGGAGGCAAAGCGGGTGCTGCAGGTGAATGCGATGGCCGATCGTATGCTGCTGGACCCGGACCATCCGCTGTCGGCACGCAATCGCCGCATTGAAATTATGGTGCTGACCCAGGCCGCATCGGAAACGCTGTATCAATTTTACGGACGCAACGGCACCAAAGTGGTGAAACCGATCGTCGAGCGTCTGCAGTAATTCTGTCAGTGCCTTGAGCCGGTGAACGGTTGGCTCACCCGGCGGCGTTCTGCCGCCGGCTTTTTCTTTAGTGCAGTCGCTGCCTGCGGCGTATTTTATCCTGATACATGCTGCTGTCCGCATCGTGGACCGCGAGGTCCGGCGCGCAGACCCTGGGATCCGCGGCAATGACGCCAAGACTGGCCCCGCCATAATCAATCAGATTGCCCCGCAGTTCATACCTGCCGGTTAACGTCTCCGCCAGCTGCGCTTTGAACGTCTGGACCCGATCGTCGCTGACGACATCAAGCTGCGGTCCCAGGCTGGCAATGATAAATTCATCCCCGCCCAGGCGACCGATAATATCTTCCGGGCCGGCGAACTGGCGCAGCCGCTGCGCAATTGACTGCAGGAAGCGGTCGCCGCTCTCGTGGCCGTAGCTGTCGTTAATCGCTTTGAACCCGTCGAGATCGACAAAGGCGACCATTACCGAACGATCCTCTATTGCCGCTGCGGCAAACAGCTTAGGCAGATAGTTGAAGACCGAGCGGCGGTTGGGCAGCCCGGTCAGTTCGTCGGTCAGGCTGACGGCGGTCAGCGCATCGTTGGCCTCACGCAGCTCCTGCAGCAGCTGTTCTTTGCGAATATACTGGCCGATCAGTTCGGCAAACAGATTGATTATCTGTTCCGCACGCCCGGAAAGCGGGTGGCTCTGGGCGCTGGCGGCACACAGCGTACCGTACAACATTCCGTCGCCCAGCATGACTGGGGTACTGAGGTAGGTGGTTATCCCGAGCGCTTTAGCCGCGTCGGAATCGGGCCAGACGCCGGGCACATCGTTGGTGAAGCTGCGGCCGTCTTCCATCGCGCGCCGGCACAGTGTGTCCTGCCACGGCACCGACAGCCCCTCGGGGATCTGCATTTTCTGCGTGTTGCGGGCGTACAGGATATGCTGAAATCCTTCCGCATCATCAATATGCGTCAGGTAGGTGGATTCCATATCGGTAACCAGTTCAAGCATTTCCAGCAGCTGGCGTACAAAACCTTCCAGCGTTTTTTCAGAGCCCAGCGCCGTTGAAATACGTTCAATCAAGTTTTCGGACATAGATCTTTTTCCTGGTAATGAGGTCACGCCTCGCCCCTGAAAACAGAGGCTAAATTTACAAATAGCTAACGGGCTGCCTTCTCGCTATATACGGGAATAAACGGAGGCATCTCGCGTTATTAATTTCACTAAATTCAGTCAGTTTTGTTATAAGACAGCAAATGATGACGAACGTAATAATAACAGCCTGTAAACGCTGGCCGCCCGCCCGCAGGATAATCTGCCGTTGATACGCCTCAGCGCCGGGAGCCGTCAGTGAGAGTCCCAGAGCGCAATGATGGTATTGGGTAAAAAAGCGTAAACGTAATCAGAATTGCATAATCACAACTGAAAAAAATTATGCAATTTATACACGCAATGATCAATACGTACAGGTATCAACGCGGATAATACAGGGAAATTAACCGCGTTATCAGATTTGTGCCATTCAATACTGGTCCAATCAGTTTGGTTGCGGACGCTACTGGCTACCGGGCATCGCCGCGCCGGAAGCGATAAACCATACCAGAAACGCCATTGCGGCAATAAAAATCAGGGTAGGGGCTATCGCTCTTTTATTCACGGCTGCATACCTTACGGGGCGGTAAAAGAAGGTGCCGCTTTCGGCTGGCGAGAATCGGCATGTTGGCGGCGATGATAGCACAGACGCGACGCTGAACGATCGTGGAATCCGCTCACGCCGGCGACTTTTTCCTCAGCCCCCCCGGTTCGTCCTGGCCTTCAACGCCCGGAATTTTTTTGCGGGCGGACGCCGTCAGCGCGCGGCGCTCACCGTCATCCAGCTGGTGATAAAAAAAGCGCGCGGTGGCCTCGGCGACCTGCTGGCGTTCCTGATCGATAGTGACCAGATGATAACTTTCTTCCAGCTGGATAAAGGCGGTTTTACCGCCGTAATGGCGCTCAACGTAGCGTGAATTGGAGATATCCGTCACGTCATCCTCACGTGCGTGGATCAGCAGCGCCGGAACCCGGGTGGTGGGCATCACCTGTTTCGCCTCGCCGGCCAGCCGCAGCACTTCGCGCAGCATGATCCCGGGCGTATTGGTGTGGCCGGCCGCTGAACTGTCGCCGCTTTGTAATTTCATCTCGATGCGCTCCCGCAGCTGCGCGTTTTTAATGCCGTAGGGCGGCGCTTCCTGGAAGTGGTAGCGATTGCGAAACAGCGGAATCTTCAGCAGCAGCGGCAGCATAAATGAAAACCGGGAAACCGCCCAGCCGTTGCATTTTAGCGTTATCGCATAGAGGGCCAGCCCGCGTATTTCCGGAAAGTGATGGGCGAGAATGATCCCCATGGATGCGCCCGCCGACAGGCCACCGGCGAAAACCTGATAGCCCTCGCGGGCCAGCCGCTGATATTCCGCGGCAATCGCCCGCAGCCAGTCCCGCCTGTCAGACTGCAGCAGTGCCTTCATATCCGAGCAGTGGCCCGGGAGAACGGGGATGGAAACGGTAAATCCGTAGCGGTGCAAACGCATGCCGACGGAGTCCATCTCTTTTGGCGTACCGGTCAGACCGTGAATTAACAGCACGGCGATACGGCTTCCCCGGTGAAAAATAGCAGTGGTCATTGTGCAGTGATACTCCGTTAATTATCCGCCTGATAAAAGACTTTAAGCTGTCCGCTGGCCAGTAAACGCGGCCCGCAGGCAACGCTGAATTCCAGCAGGCTGAGGCCGGCAAGCTCCGTGGTGATGGCGACGCTGATGAGCAGCGTTTCCCCGATCCTTGCATCGCCTGAAACCTGGAAGTTATTCACCGATGCCAGCAGGGCGGTCGCGGAACCGCTGCCCGCCACAGCCTCTATTCCCTTGAGGGCGCAGGCTGCCTGTGCCGCCAGCTCGATGAAACCGCAGCGATCGAGCGTGCCGTCTTCGCTGAGTAGCAGATGCCGATCGTGCAGTTTTACAGAGGCCAGCACCTGCTGGCCCTGCACGCTGAGAACGTTGTCGATACAGCACATTCCCCCACGATGGGGGATCAGGGTGTGCGCCGGTAGTGGAAAGGTCATCCGTGTTCCTTTTAATCGTCATCAGATGGCCTGGGCCATCACGGTTTTAAAGATGAACGCCTGAAGCTCACCCAGCGTTTTGATGCTCACCAGTTCGGTATTTTTGCCGATATGGATACCAAAGCCTTTTTCAAACGCCACGACCATATCGACCGCATCCAGGCTGTCCAGCCCAAGATCCTCATACAGGCTCGCTTCGGGCAGCAGTTCTTCCTGTTCCAGCTCAAATTCCTCTGCCAGAATCTGCTTAACTTTTTCATTCAGTTCATGTTTATCCATCGTATTTTCCTCAATACCAGACTAGAAATAATGCCTCCGGGGCAGAACGGTATTATCGCTCCGGCTTGCCCCTGAGGCTGGATACCGGGGCCACACCGTTTGGCGACGAGCGCCATACAGGCGTGACGGTAACCGCCACGTTGACTAACGGCACGTTCTGACTCCGTCGAGTAGATTCTGGTGGCCCAGTAAGTAACCGCAGGCGAGAAAGGCGGAGATCGTTGCGCCGATGACGCCGGGGCCGGTAACGGCCTGGCCTGCCAGATACAGCCCGGCAACGCGGGTGACGGGTAGCGGATTAAACTGCGTCATATCATGCGCCACGCCGTACATCCCGCCGCCCGGCGAGTAGAGATACTTTTGCAATGTCACCGGGGTGGCGCCGTCCACCAGCCTCAGCCCGTCGATTTCCGGCACCGCCTTACGGAGTGAGGAAAAGAGCGCTTTCAGCCGCTGTTTTTTCAGCGCGCGGTAGGCTGCGGGACGCTTGCCGTTGCCGGTGCCGTAGAACGCCGAATATTCCGCCGCATCGCAGGGGATCGCCGCAACGTAATCACAGGTCGCGGGCGATCCCGCGTGCCGGTTTAGCACCGACGGCCCGGGTATGATGTAAAACGGCCCCTCATTGCCACGATGATGCGGCATAAAGGCCTGGCTGAGAGGGCGATCGTGACGGCAGTAAAGAACGTTACTTTTGTCCAGCAGCGTTGGGGGTTCAGATCCCCCGGAAAGATATAACAGGTGGGCTGACATCCCGTCATAAAGCTGATGCAGGCGGCCCATCGCCGCCGGACGCAGCGCTTTTTCCGGCAGCATCGACGGCAGAAAGCGGGGGTGCCCGGTATAAATGACCGCAGAACAGGCCAGCCGCTCCCCGTTGTCCAGTTCGACCTCACTCAGCGTGCCGTCGGATCGGCAGTGGATCTGCACCGCGCTACGGCTGCAATGCAGCGTCACGTCCTCTTCCGCCAGGCGCTGCTCGAAAGCGTTAACCAGCGACAGTCCCCCCTGAGTAAAAGTCCGCACGCCGTCAAAGTGGGTCCCGGCAACGCGTGCATGCTGCAGGAAGGAAACGCTGTCCGGAGAAACGCCGTGGTAGATGCAGGGAACGGCCAGCAGGGTCTGCAGCCAGGGATCGCGGGTATAGCCTGCGATGTAGTTTTGCAAAGAGACATGCCAGCGCGGGTCGGTCTCGTCCCGGCCGGGCAAACCCTGCAGCGAATGGAAGGAGGAAGAGTAATAGGCGGCTTTCACATCGGCCATATAGCGCTGAATTCCCTTCCTTTCTGCCGGAAAATCGGCGCACAGCCCGGCCAGCAGGCTGTCATAGTCGGCCGCCAGCGAAAATTCGCGACGATCGGAAAAGCGCACGGTTTCAAAGCGATGACGGTTGAACTCAACGCTGGGCAGGTCACGTATGCCGAGATAGCGCAGATAGGCGGTTAATACGCCGTTCTCCGACAGCTCGCCGACAAAATGGACGCCGCTGTCAAAGTACAGACGGCTTTTCAGAAAGCCCCGCATGGTAACGCCCGGCAGTTTGGCGCGTTCGACCAGCGAAACGCGGTAGCCGTGCATCGCGAGCAGCAGCGCTGAAGCCATGCCGGATGCGCCGGCGCCGATAACCACGGCTGAAGGTCGGATCGGGTTCATATTAAAAACCGATGACCAGGCTGGAGTTCGTTCCGCCGAAACCGGCCGAATTACACATCGCGCTGGTCAGCGGCTGTTGTCGGGTTTCAGTGATAATATCCAGCTGCGATGTGTCTTCATCCGGCCCGTCAAAATTGATGTTGGCCGCCATGAAATCGTTTCTGGCCATCAGGCAGCTGTACACCACCTGCGCGGCGCCGCTCATCCACAGCTCATGGCCGGTCATGGATTTAGTGGAGGACACCGGCACGCCCTGTGGCCCGAAAATATCGAGGATGTTACCGGCTTCCATCGCATCGCCAAGCGGGGTTGACGTGGCGTGCGCGCAAAGATAGGCGATATCCTGCGGCATCAGTCCGGCGTTTTTCAGCGCCATGCGCATAGCGCGCCCGAGGCCGGTGCGGCTGGGCGCCACGATATTTTCGCCATCGGAAGAAAACCCGTAGCCGAGGATCTCACCCCAGATGGGTGCCCGCCGCGCCACGGCGAGATCGTAACGTTCCAGCATCAGCGCCGCCGCGCCGCCGCCGGGGACCAGACCGTCGCGGCTTCTGGCAAAGGGGCGGCTGGCCGTCTGCGGCTGGTCAATGTGGGATGAAAACGCGCCCAGTCCGTCAAAGCTGCAGGTTGCCTGCCAGTTAATTTCCTGCGCACCACCACAAATCATGCGATCCTGGCGCCCAAGCATAATCAGGTCTGCAGCCTGGCCGACCGCGTGCCCGCTGCTGGCGCAGGCTCCGCTGATTGACCAGCTGGCACCCTGGGTGCCAAGGATAGCGTTGAGGTTAATAGTAGTGGTCGAGGTCATCGACTGGAACACCAGGCCACTGCCCAGCAGCGACGTGTCTTTGACTTCCAGCAGCCGGTTAGCCTGCTCAATACCGGTCAGTACGCTGGAATCACAGCCAAAAATAAGGCCGGTGCGGTCGTTGCGAATTTCCGCCGGCGACAGGCCAGAATCATACAGTGCACAGAATGCGGCTTCGGCCGCCCATTCCACAAAAAGCGGGGTGGTTTTACGCTGCTTGCGATTGAGCGGAAAGCGAGGGGTGAACGGTTTAATCGCGCCGGTGAGCGGTGAATTAAACCCTAACGTCTGGCGGACAGGATCGATGACGACACCAGAATGGCCGTAATATAACGCATCTGTGACCTCGCTGACCGACGTTCCAATGCTGGAAATAATACCCAAACCTGTAATAGCAACCCGGTGTAACATATCCTCTCCCTGTACGGATGATAGAATATTAATACGGGGCGGTAGCGCAACGTATTAATATAATCAGTGGGGTCCCTTTTTCCTGCGCGGGGGTAAGTTTTTCTTTGCAAGAGTTTTACTTTATCAACAGAATTCAGTCTCGGTGAATATTAAAAGATCTCTATTTAACTGTCGTTTAATGTCATTTATCATTGTGCCTTATTACCGTTTTGTCTTGATGGATTATGCTTTTTTGCATTCAGTGATTGATGTCGAGATTAATGATGATATTTAATTCTATTTCCGATAAATCTAATTAATGAATATCATTCTTTGAATGTAATAATTTTTTAATTTTAAATTTCGTTAACGTCAATATCACGTAACTTAGCCGATCTGACCCTGAATATGGAAAGAGAGGATAAAGATGAATTCGACTGCATCATCGCTTAATCAGACCGGTCGTGTTGCCCTGGTGACCGGAGCGAGCAGGGGAATAGGGGCTGCCATTGCCCGCAGGCTTGCCGGGGATGGATTTTCTCTGTGGCTGAACTATCGCCGCGAACAGGCTGCTGCCGAAGCGGTGCGCGAAGAGATCGTTGCCGCCGGGGGGCAGTGCCTGCTGTTGCCCTTTGACGTCACGGATGGTGCTCGCTGCCAGGCCGTACTGACGCCGCTGATCGCGCAGCTGGGGGCGCCCGCCGTGGTGGTGAATAATGCCGGTTTTGCCTGCGATAACGTGCTGGCGATGATGACCCGGGAGGAGTGGGATCGCGTGCTGCAGGTCCACCTGGGCGGTTTTTATAACGTCACCTCGGCGGTAGTGCCCGGCATGCAGCGCAGGCGCAGCGGGCGCATCATAACTATCGCCTCTACCGCCGGGCAAACCGGCGTGGCGGGCCAGGTTAACTATTCGGCGGCCAAGGCGGGGCTGATCGGGGCGACCCGTTCGCTGGCGGTTGAACTGGCGCGACGCAATATTCTGGTCAATGCGGTGGCGCCGGGTTTTATTACCACCGAGATGACCTCCGCGCTGCCGCTGGAAAGTCTCTCCAGCACGATCCCCCTTCGCCGCTTCGGTGAACCGGAGGAAGTGGCCTCGGTGGTCAGTTTCCTCGCCTCTGAAGGGGCCAGCTATATTACTGGCCAGGTGATTAGCGTTAACGGCGGGTTATTTACCGGCTGAGGAGCAGGAAGGGATCTGGCCCTGTTTCCAGCGCTGGCAGAACGCCGCGTAAAAGTCGGGCTGCCGGGCCAGATACTCTCCCGTTTTCAGCGTGAACATCTGCACGCTGAAGCCGGTGGCTACCGTCCTGTCCTGCGCATTGAGAATTTTATAGGCCATATTCATTCTCGCCGATTCGCACCAGTAAAGACGGGCAATAATCCGGCAGCGTTCAGCAAATGCCAGCGGATGATGGAAATTAACGAACAGCTGTTTCATCGGAGCCGGGACCTGCTGGTGATAGAGCGTCCGGTAGCCGATACCCAAGCGTTCGCCCAGCGCCACGCGGGCATCTTCGAAGTAGCTGGCATAGTGCCCGTGCCAGACGATTTCCAGCGCATCCACCTCGTCAAAACGCACCGTTCGTTCTACGGACAGCTCAATCGGAGGCGGGGCCGCGCTGCCGTCCAGGCAGGGCACTGGGGTGAAATAGGGATAACGCATCATTGCCATACCTCGGTGTGTTCCAGTTCGAAAACCATTGCCGAGCAGGCGACGTCATTGCTGGCGATCGTCGCCTGATATTCTCCGGTGCTGCGCCCGGGCTTAACGGAAACGGACACCGTTTCCCCGGGCTTGATGGCATGCAGGAATTTGCAGCGCTTAACGCGACAAAGCCGCGCACTTTTCCCCACGGCGGCGGTATATCGCGCCAGCATAATTTGCACGATACCCGGCAGCAGGGGGTTATCAGGAAAGTGGCCGTCAAAGCCGGAAAATTCAGGGGTAAACATAAAGTGGCACTGCATCGTATCCGGTTCGCCTTCCCGACAAATTAAATGCGGTGGGGTAACAACAAAGTGGGACAGTTCCTGGGATAAACCTGGCATTTTATTCTCCCTTTATGCACAGAAAATAAGTGCAAATGTTACCCATCGGAGAAACGATTGTTTGTCGTGAAATGGCGTGAACACGCGTTTTTGTGCGGAAAGGGGAGGGATAAGCGATCGGCAGGACCCGGGTGGAACCGGTCGACGGCTGGCCGCCGACCGGTTAAAACACGTCAGAACAGATCGACCCGCACGTCCAGGCCCGCGGTACGGCCATTATTCACCTGCGCATAGGCCGCGCCGTTCTGCACGATGCCGTAGGTGCGGTAGCGGCGATCCATCAGGTTATCGATATAGGCGGCAATATTCACCCGCTCGGTAGCCTGCCAGCCGAGGCGGATATCGGTGGTGGCATAGCTGCCCTGGCGCAGGGTGTTATCGCCGTCAAAATAGTGCTCACCCGCCAGATTCAGCGCCAGGCGCGGGGTCAGTGCTCCCCACGGCGTGTCGACGATGCCGTTCAGGCTGGTTCCGGCGCTGAAGCGCGGTACGAACGGGACGCGGTTATCGGCATACAGCTCGCTGTCGCCGGTAAACTCGGAACGCACCCAGTTGCCGTTCACATCCCATGACCACCCCGGTGTGAACGTCCAGCTGGCGCTGAGTTCTGCACCCGTGGCATCCGCTGCACCGGCGTTGCTCAGGCTCTGATAGCCCACCGGGCCAGAGTACAGCTGCAGATTTTTGGTGTGGGTGTAGAACAGTGCGCCCTGAACCCGCAGCGCGTCAGCTTCATAGCGGGTGCCGATTTCGTAGTTAATCGACTTCTCCGCATCGTAAGGTGCGGCGCTGACCATCGGCGTAGGCTGAATGCTGAACCCGGCCGGTTTGTAGCCCTGCGCCACGCGCACATAGCCGCGCAGCTCGGGCGTAAACTGCCAGCCCGCCGACAGCTGACCGAGCAGATTGTCGTCGCGGGTTTTCCCTTTGTCGCCCCAGCCGTAGCCCATACTGCTGCCGTTATAGTCGGTCTTGGATTTATCGTGGGAGTAGCGCAGCCCGCCGCCGAGGTCGAAACGATCGGTCAGGTGCCACGTCAGATCGCTGTACGCCGCCAGTGTTTCATTGGCGGTCCAGCCACGGGTGCTGCTGACCGGAATGCCGCTGTAAGTATAGGCGGAGTCCACCGTTTCACGGCTGTTCTGACGGTAAAGGCCAAACACCATATCCACCGGTGTGTTACCGCCAAAGGTGGCCGCGCGCAGCTCCTGAGTGTCCTGATTCCAGCGCTCCGGCAGGCTGGCGTTGTAAGCTGAATAGGGGAATTCACGCTGATAGTTTTGCTGCTGCCAGGCACCGATCAGGCTGAACAGCCAGCCGTCGGTGCGGTACTGGGTACTGAGCGACTGGCTGTGCGTGCAGCGGCGCAGATGGGGATCGCCACTGCCATCGCTGATTTCCAGCGTACGGCTTTTTTCATTATCGTAAGGCAGATAGGTGTCCTGCGTGGCGTGGGTGCACTCTTCGCTGACGGCGACGCTGGCTTCCCACGGCTGGTCATCCGGTGCCAGGCGCAGACGAAAATCACCCAGGTTGGTGCGGGCACCGCCCAGATTATCGCTGCCGGTCGCCGGGTTGGTCATCGACCCGTTATCCACCTGGCGCAGCAGGGTGGCGCTGCCGAACAGCATACCGGGAACCAGCGGGCCGCTCAGATTGACTTTGGTGTGATAGCCCTCGCGGCTGGCGATCCCGCCTTCCACATAGCCGTGCGGCGTGTCATCCGGTTTGCGGGTGACGATGTTGATAATCCCGCCCTGCGCGCTTTTACCGTACAGCGTCCCCTGCGGGCCGCGCAGCATCTCCACGCTTTCCACATCGCCCAGCGCCTGCATGGCGTAGGTCGACAGCTGCGGGACGCCGTCCACGTAAAAACTGACCGCCGGATTATAGAAGTCCTGCGCCGAAGAGATCCCACGCAGCGAAACCGACTGGAAAATCAGGCTGCCGCTGTTGCCCATCGTCAGGCCCGGCAGCACTTTCGGCAGCGCGTCGGTGCGGGTGACGTTCGCCTGGGCCAGCTCTTCTGCACCGACCTTCACCGAGGAAACGTTCTTCGCGGAGGCCGAATCCGGTGACTGTTTACTGGCATTGACCAGCATCGTATCGGACGGTGAGTTGCTGGCAACGTCGGCCAGGGCGACGGGGCTGAGCAGCAGGCTGCTGATGACCAGAGGGGTAAGGCGCAAGACAAGCATAGAGGCATCCCGGTGAATAAAGAAAAATGGAGCTTACGTGAGTGCGGGAGAAAAACGGTTGCACAGTCCGGACGAACATTGCACGATAAAGCTAAATAAAAATCATTATCACCCGGAGGGGCTTGTGTCCGACTCACAGCTGGCTAAACTGCCAACGTCGGGAATGCGGCGCTGGCAGCTGACGCCGAAGATCCGTTTAACCTCGGTGCAGGCCACGCTGGCCGACGATCTGGAACTGCGCGGGGAAGGCGATGCTCACCTGTCGCTGGTGATCATGTGCGAGGGGGCCGGATGGTTTCGCCTTAACCGGCAGGCGATCCAGCACTACTGCGCTGACAGCTTCTGGCTCTCCTGCGCCAGCGGCCGCTGCCAGGGCTATGATTTTTTTCCCCGGCATCACTTTTATCATCTGCTGATTGTTGATTTTTCGCCCGAGCTGTTGGCGCTTGTCGAGGAATGTGGCCTGCGGGTGCCCGGTGATGAGCCAAAGGTGTTTAGTGCATCGCTTTCCGAACCGCTGAAGGCGGCAATGCTGGACATACAGCAGGGATGGAACGAAGCCTCGCCGCTGGCGGCCCTGCATCTTGAGAGCCTGGCGCTGAATGCGCTGTGGCTGGCGCTGGGCCAGCTGCAAACGCAGCAGGAGGCGCGACCGCTGCCGGCGGCGTCCCGACTGCCGAGCCGCGAGCGCAAGCGGCTGATTGCGGCCCGCGAGCTGATCCGTCTGCAGGCCAGCGAACCGCTGTCGATTGAAGAAATGGCGCGCACCGCCGGGCTGAGCCTGATGGCGTTTAAGCGCGGCTTCCGCGCCATGTTTGGCATCACGCCATGGAACTACGTGATTGAGTGTCGGCTGAAGCTGGCGCAAAACCTGCTGGAAGAGAGCGCACTGCCGCTGAGTGATATCGCCCTGCGTTGCGGCTTCGCCCACGCCAGCCATCTGACGCGGTTCTTCCAGCGCCAGTATGGTCAGCCGCCGGGCCGCTATCGCAGCAGCAGCCAGCAGGTACGAATGGCGGGTTGAACCGCCGCAACGCTTTTGCCGTACGGGAGTCAAGATGAACAGCAACGTCAATCAACTGCAGCCCGCGTGGCTGCGTGCCGGAACCAATGCTGCCGGGGAACTACCGGACGATCGCCGCCGCGCCGCGCTGGCGGCATTTCTCGCCGAAAGCGAAAGTCTGGCTCCGCTGCTGATGCTGCACAGCCTGATGCGACTGGAGTTCTGCGCAGAGGAGCGCTGGCAGATAGCCGACCGGCGCCAGCAGCTGCGGCTTGCCCCCTGTTTCGACGATCTGCTGCGGCGCTGGCATTTGCATCTGCTGGATGAAGGCCTGCTGGACAGCCACGACGATGATGTCTGGACCCTGGCGCAGTGCGCGCCTGCAGAGCATCAGCTGGAACAGCGCATCGACGATGCCCGTCACCGCCTGCGCCAGCTGATGAACTGGCTGGATGATGCAACGCCGCTGGCGGACGCGCTGTTCAACCGTTCGCAGCAGATGGAAGAGTGGCTGCGCGCGCCATCGCTGGCACAGGATCGGCCGCCGGATCTGAATCTGCATCAGCTGCTGCATCTGCCGGGAATGATCGGCGACTATTTTGCCGGCATTGCCGTCAGCGTGCTGCCCCTGTTGCTGGATGAGGCACGGGGCAATGTTCCCAGCCTGCTGGCGCTGGGTCAGACACCACCGCGTCTTCAGGACTGCCTGACCCGCGTCGCCGCTGCGGTGGTGCCGCTGGACAGCGATCGTCCGCTGGCCGCCCAGCTGCCGGATGACAGCCTGCATGATGCGGTAGTGCTGAGCGATTTACTCAGCCAGCCGGATCCCGCGCGCCTGCTGACCGACCTGACGGCGAAACTGGTGCCTGGAGGGCTGCTGATGCTGTTGCAGAATACCGCAGAGCGGCCGCTGCACTGGGTGACACCAGCGGCGGTCCAGGCCCACGCGCGTGTCGGCCAGCTGGAAGCGCACTGCGAGCATCGCTGCCGACAGATGCTGGACGAGGCGGGGTTTTCGCTGCTGCAAAGCTGGCCGCAGGCAGACTCGCCGATGGCGTTCGCCGGACAGCGGCTAATTGTTGCCCGTTATGAGCCTTCTTCTTTTCGTTAGCTGCTGAGGTCTGAGATGTCTGAACCCGTTATTGATACCCGCGCCTGGCCGCTGGTGCATTATGTGATGCCCGAGCGCGTGGCCGATGAAGATGCGCCGCAGCACATTGCGGCCCTGCAGGCGGTGCTCGATCGCCAGCTGCCTTTCGTACTCATTTTCAGCGGCGTGGAGCTGCCGAAAGATTCCGCCCACTTCTTTCGCCTGTATAAAAAGTGGGGAAGCGAAACGCGCGCAGCCCAGCAGCGCTACTGTCGGGGTGCGGTTCGGGTGGAGCCGGACGAGGCAAAGCGACGCTCGCTGTGGCGCAAAGCGCTGCGCTACCTGACCACCCGCACCATTCCCTATCCCTACGAGGTTGTTGCCAGCGAGCAGCAGGCCGAACAGCAGGCGCAACGCTGGCTGCAGGATTTTAGTTAACCCCACTGCGGACATCTTATGACGGTTAAAACGATTTCACCGCTGCTGACGCTGCGGCGGCTTCTTGCTGCGGAAAAATCAACGCTACTGCTGGCGCTGGCGATTTCCGCCAGTAGCGTATTACTGGAACTGCTTCCCTGGTATCTGCTGTGGCGGGCGGTGGGCGTGGTGGAGCAGGGCGGTTTGCTGCTGCCGCTGGCCGGCTGGCTAGGGCTGGCGCTGGCAGGCAAATACCTGCTGGCATCGCTGGCGGGCTATTTCAGCCATCTGGCGGCGTTCCGCGTGCTGCACCACACCCGGCTACGTATTGCTCAGGCCCTGACCCGACTGCCGCTGATGCAGCTGGCCCCCTACAGCGCGGGTAGCCTGCGCAAGATCGTCATGAACGACGTGCAGCGGCTGGAGGACTTTGTTGCCCATCACACCGTCGATCTGATCTCTGCATTGTTCAGCCCGCTGATTGCCGCGCTGTTTCTGTTCTGGCTGGACTGGAAAATGGCGCTGGCGGCGCTGCTGACCGTGCCGCTGGCTATTATCGCCCAGCGGCTGTGCCTGCGTGGGATGGCCGAACGCACGCGAGATTATAACCTTGCCACCGAGCGTCTGAATTCGGCGATAGTCGAATACGTGCGCGGTATTCCGGTGATGAAGGCATTCAGCCAGGATGCGCGTTCTTTCCGCCTGCTGGACGATGCCCTGCGTGACTATCATCAGCTGGTGGTGCGCTTTACCCGTCGGGCGGTACCGGCCTGGTCATTGTTTGTGGTACTGCTGAACGCCAGCATCTTTATTCTGCTGCCGCTTGGGCTGTGGCGCGTCAGCCAGGGCACGCTGTCGGTGTCCGCGCTGCTGCTGATCCTGATGCTCGGCAGCGGGCTGCTCAAGCCGCTGCTGCGCGTGACCTTTTTCGGCTCGCTGATCCGCGAGCTGTTCGCCGGTCTGGGCCGCATGGCACCGTTTCTTGATGATGTCTCAGAGGGAACTTCTTTGTCCGTTGCTGAAGACGATCCGCTTCATCGCCGCCAGCCCGCTAACGTGGCTGGCGATGACGCCGCCGCTCCGGCAACCTTCGGTCGTTCTGGCTTCGTCGCCTCTACCGATCCAGCCGTCTCTCTCATTTCGCATAGTGACAGTAACCTGAGCGCCCGCAGCTTGAGCTTCAGCTATGAGCTGCGCACGGTGATTGATGCGCTGGATATGACGCTGCAACCCGGCGGTTTTTATGCGCTGGTCGGGCCATCCGGTGCCGGAAAATCGACCCTGGCCGGGCTGCTGTCCGGGATGCTGCCGCCGACGAGCGGAACGGTCACGCTCGGTGGCACGGCGCTGGCTGAGATGGATGATGGCACCCGCGCCTCACGGCTGGCGGTGGTCAGCCAGCAGGTGTTCCTGTTCAAAGGCACGCTGGCCGACAACCTGCGGCTGGCGCAGCCGCAGGCCAGCGATGAGCAGCTGTGGCAGGCACTGGATATTGCCCAGGGGCGCGCATTTGTGGAGGCATTACCGCAGGGGCTGGCGACAAAAATCGGTGAGGGCGGCGCACGGCTTTCCGGCGGCGAACGCCAGCGTATCGCCATCGCCCGCGCCCTGCTGGTGGAAACCCCGCTGCTGATCCTCGATGAGGCCACCGCCTTCGCCGATCTGCTCACCGAGGCCGCCTTCTATCGGGAACTACGCGAGCAACGCCCGGCCATGACCGTGCTGACCATCGCGCACCGGCTGTTCGCCGTTCAGCAGGCCGACTGCCTGCTGGTGATGGAAGCGGGGCGGTTAACCGGGCGCGGAACGCATCAGCAGCTGTTAAACGATCACCCGCTGTATCAGCAGATGTGGCACAGCCAGTCTCAGCTGGCGCAGTGGCAAATCCGCCGAGAGGAAGATATCGATGTCAATGCTTAGCCCGCTTCAGCGCAGCGCCGAAGGCCGCCGTCAGGTGCTGGCCGGAATGATCCTGCGGCTGATGGCCCAGCTGTGTACCGTTGCGCCGCTGTTTATTGCCTGGCTGGCGATCGGCGACATCACGCCGGGTGCGGAAAGCTGGTCGCACTGGCCGCTGCTGCTGGCGGCGCTGCTGGCCTGCCTGCTGATGCAGCTGTTGTGTTCACACTTTGGTCAGCTTTACTGTTTTGTTGGCAGCTACGAGGTGATGCAGCGCTACCGCGAGGCGGCGGCAGAACAGCTACGGCGGCTGCCGCTGGGCTATTTTCAGCGCCACCGGCTGGGGGCCACCACCCAGCTGATGACCGACCATATGATGCGTGTCGAGCAGATATTTTCTCATCTGCTGCCGGAAGTCGTGACCGGGATAGGCACCGCGCTGATTTTTGTCTTGATCCTGCTGACGATCAACGTGCCGTTAACGCTGGCGCTGATCGCCCCGCTGCCGCTGGCGATCGGGCTGCTGTGGGGCGGATCGCGTTTTTTACTGCGCGGCACGCATCGACAGAGCGAGCGGCTGCAGCGGGTGTCCGGGCTGCTGATTGAGTTTATCGGCGGGATTAAAACCCTGCGGCTGTTCCATCGTCACCATGGGATGCTGGCAAAGCTTGACGACGCGTTCGGTGAGATACGCCGTGCCAGCATGGGGCTGGAGGCCTGGGGAGCCGGAGCGGTACAGCTGTTCCGGTTGTTTACCGAGCTGGGACTGGTGGTGCTGTTTATCGTCGCGGGCGTGCTGCTGCAACAGCAGGCGCTGGATCCGCTGACCTGGCTGCTGTTTGTGCTGGTGTCGATCAAGGTGCTGGAGCCGCTGCTGGATGCTGCCGCTTACTTCACGTTGATGAACGTGATGCGCCAGTCGCAGCAGCGCCTGAACGCGCTGATGGCCGAGCCGGTGCTGAATGATGAGAACAGCGTGCCGCTGCCGGAAGATAATACGATCCGCTTTAGCGATGTGCATTTTAGCTACGATCGACAGCCGACGATCCGGGGCGTCTCTTTTACGGTGCCTGAAGGTAGCGTCACCGCGCTGGTTGGCCCGTCGGGCAGTGGTAAAAGCACGCTGCTGCACCTGCTGGGGCGTTTTTATCAGCCGCAGCGGGGAGAAATCTCGCTGGGCGGTGTGCCGCTGGAGCAGGTCGGCACCCGGGCACTGTATCAGCGCATTGGCTACGTCTTCCAGGATGTGCAGCTGTTTGATGGCACGGTGCTGGACAACGTCCGGCTTGGCCGGCCGGATGCCACGGAGGCCGACGTTATCGACGCCTGCCGCGAAGCCTGCTGCGACGAATTTATCCGCCAGCTGCCGCAGGGCTACCACACGCCGCTGGGAGAGGGCGCGCAGCGTTTGTCAGGCGGCGAACGGCAGCGCCTCTCCATTGCGCGGATGATGCTGAAGGATCCTCCGATTATTCTGCTGGATGAGGTGACCGCGCTGCTTGACTCGCTTTCGCAGGCGGATATCCAGCAGGCGCTGACCCGGCTGGCACGGGGGAGAACCGTGTTGATGATTGCTCATCGACTGCGCACCGTGGAGTTCGCCAGTCAGATTCTGGTACTGGAAAATGGCCGGATCGTTGAACGCGGAAATCATCGGCAGCTACTGGCGCAGGGCGGGATTTATCAGCGGCTATGGCAGGAGCAGTCGTGAACGGTAACCGTCAGGTGATGTGTAAAAAACGCGATTTTACGCACCAGAATGTTCTGTAAGCAGGCCGATTTCCTGCGGGCGCTGAGTCAGTGACTATACTGGTAGCTGTGAAAACCAACCGGAGGATAACGATGACCATTCATAAGAAAGGACAGGCGCACTGGGAAGGCGATATTAAGCGCGGTAAAGGCACCATCTCCACGGAGAGTGGGGCGCTGGATAATCAGCCCTATGGTTTTAATACCCGTTTCGAAGGCAAGCCCGGCACCAACCCCGAAGAGCTGGTCGGCGCCGCGCACGCGGCGTGCTTCTCAATGGCGCTGTCGCTGATGCTGGGCGAGGCCGGGTTTACGCCTGAGAGTATTGATACCGTGGCCGATGTTTCGCTGGATAAAGTTGACGGCGGCTTCGGCATTACCAAAGTGGCGCTGCAAAGTAAGGTTAAGCTGCCCGGTATCCCGAAGGATGAGTTCGATAAAATCATCCAGCAGGCCAAAGCGGGCTGCCCGATATCCAAGCTGCTGAGCACCGAAATTACCCTCGACTACCAGCTGGAAAACTAAGCGGTACGCGGCGTTGCTCCATAATTCGCCCACAGTGTTAAGAATGCGTAAGCCCGGAGAAAAAGATCCGCTAATCCGGCAGAATTAGGAGTCCGGGAGATAGGGAAGTGTTGACGGATGCCCGATATTGCTGGGTAACGACAGTAAGCAGGTCGTGAGCAAATAGAGGGCATTAAGATGAAAAAAACAACACTGGCACTGGTTCTGAGCGTTTTAACCGCAAGCAGCTTCTTTTCCACCTTCTCGCACGCTGACGGCCCGGGAAATGGTCCGGAACGTCAGTGGCATCAGCAGGGTGGGGGTCAGCCTGACCGGGGCGATCGTCACGATCGCAGCGATCGCGGCGGCCCGGATCGTCATGATAATCGTGGACCCGATCGCGACCGTCATGAACGCTTCCGCCCAGCCGAACGCGATCGTTTTGCCTGGAACGGCCACGACTTCCGCCGCGGGCACCCGCTGCCGCCGCACTTCCGCGGCAACGACTACCGGGTTGATGACTGGCATCGCCGCGGTCTTTATGAGCCACCGCGCGGCGCGTACTGGGGCTATATTGACGGCAACTACGTGCTGATTGCCGCCGCCACCGGGGTAATCACCTCGATTATTCTGGGCAGTGCGTTAGGCCACTGATAAGTGCATTCTGACCGGGGGCGCCCGCCGCCGGTTGTTTATCTTCCTGTGCATCACTTCGGTGACAAAAGACGTTTTTCCTTATCCCCAACCCCAGTCTTTCATCCCGTACCGACGACAAAAAAACGTCTGGCACACTTGATACAGCAACATGTTACCGGGTCATCTAATCCATATTTTTCAAAATGATGACTTGCATATCGTTTCATTCCTGTTTCCCGAGTCGGCCCGCAGAAAAGTCTCCCTTGAGGTGTTGTCAGCCGGTATTTGCTTACCTTACGATCCCTGTAGATGAAATTATCACCAACCGATAAAGGGACATGACATGGTTGAGCGCGTAGTTAAGTTGGAAAAAAACGCCGATACGCTGCGGCAGGATGTGACCACGGTGAAAGAGGACGTCACGGTCATTAAGGCGGATGTCACCACGTTAAAAGGCGAGGTCACGGTCATTAAGGCGGATACCACCACGTTAAAAGGCGAGGTCACGGTCATTAAGGCGGATACCACCACGTTAAAAGGCGAGGTCACGGTCATTAAGGCGGATGTCACCACGTTAAAAGGTGACATGACCTTAGTGAAGGGGGATGTAAAAGAGTTAAAGACGGACGTGACCGGGCTAAAAACGGATGTGGCCGTGCTGCAGACGGATATGACGGGTTTAAAGAAAGATGTTGGCGTACTACAGGCAGATATGACCGGATTAAAAACGGATGTCGCCGTGCTGAAGACGGATGTCACCGTGCTGCAAACGGATATGACCGGGCTGAAGAAAGATGTTGGCGTACTACAGGCAGATATGACCGGATTAAAAACGGATGTCGCCGTGCTGAAGACGGATGTCACCGTGCTGCAAACGGATATGACCGGGCTGAAGAAAGATGTTGGCGTACTGCAGGCGGATATGACCGGATTAAAAACGGATGTCGCCGTGCTGCAAACAGATATGACGGGCTTGAAGAAAGATGTTGGCGTATTGCAGGCAGATATGACCGGGCTAAAGACGGATGTGGCCGTGCTGAAGACGGATATGACGGGGCTGAAGAAAGACGTTGGTGTGTTGCAGGCGGATGTCACCGTGCTGCAGACGGATATGGTGGAGCTAAAATCGGATGTAGCGGTGATTAAATCCAACTACACCACCAAAGCGGATCTGCTGGGCCTGGAAAACAAGTTTGACATTAAATTTGAAGGGTTGCGCACCGAGCTTCACCGTTCGCTGGCGCTGCAAACCAAATGGGTCGTGGCTTCGCAGGCTGGCGTGCTTGGCCTGGGGCTGGGGTTGGCGAAGCTCCTGTTTTGATTTTAGTGAAAACAGAGCCAGAGATAAGCTTTCAACTCATTTTCTGCTTAACTTTTCCGGCCTTTAGCATATAGACGTCTGGACATGTAGCCATCAACTTATGTAGCATGCTGTCATTCGAAATTTGTTAACGGGAACAACCGAATGTCGCAGCAGGTAAAAATTCTGGACGGGGGCATGGGGCGTGAACTGGCACGCATCGGTGCACCTTTCCGCCAGCCGGAATGGTCTGCACTGGCGCTGTATGAAGCGCCGGAGCGCGTCCGTGAAGTCCACGACAGCTATATCGCCGCCGGGGCGGAAGCCATCACCACCAACAGCTACGCGGTTGTGCCGTTCCACATTGGCGACGAACGATTTGCCGCCGACGGCGCGCGCCTTGCCGCACTTGCCGGCCGGCTGGCCCGCGAAGCCGCCGATGCAGCGAATTCACCGGTACGCGTGGCCGGGAGCCTTCCTCCCGCGCTGGGCTCCTATCGCCCCGATCTGTTCAATGAACAGCAGGCGCAGGCGATCCACCGCGTGCTGGTTGCGGCTCAGGCACCCTACGTTGATTTCTGGCTGGGCGAAACCACCAGCTCGATCGCGGAGGCGGAATCCATTCATGCCGTGCTCGCCGGCCAGCCTCAGCCGCTGTGGCTTTCATTTACCCTGCAGGATGAGCCTGAACTGTACGATGCCGTCAGCACCCTGCGCTCCGGAGAGAGCGTGAGTGCGGCGGTGAGCCGGGCGATTGAGCTGGGCGTTGAAAACGTATTGTTTAACTGCAGCCACCCGGAAGTGATGTCTTCTGCGGTGAAGCAGGCTGCCGCCGTGCGCGACCGTCTGGGTGCAGATATCGGCATTGGCGTTTACGCTAACGCCTTCGACCACGGCAGTAACAGCGGTGGGGCCAACGAGGGGCTGAGCGATCTGCGTAAGGATACGCACCCCGAAGGCTACCTGAACTGGGCGCAGGAGTGGGTTGCAGCCGGGGCGACGCTGGTCGGCGGCTGTTGCGGTATCGGCCCCGAGCATATCGGGCGGCTGGCGGCAGCGCTGAAGTAGTCCCCGGCAACTGACAGACAGAACTAAAAAAACAAATTAAAACCAGGAAACACATCATGAATCGTCGCGACTTTATTAAAACCACCGGAGCGCTTTCGGTGGCTGCGGCCTGCGCCAGCTGGCCTTTTACGTCGGCAACGGCAGCAGAAGCGCCGTCCACCACGCCGAAAAAAGGCGGGCACCTGATTGTCGGGATGGATAATGCCTCCAGCACCGATCGTCTCGATCCGGCCTTCTGGTTCGAATCCTATATGTATTTCGTTGGCTCCCAGCTGTTTAACTGCCTGGCGGAAGTGGATGAAAACGGCAAGATTGTTCCGTCTCTGGCGGAAAGCTGGGAAACCAGTGACGGCAGCAAAACCTGGGTGCTCAACATTCGTCAGGGCGTGCAGTTCCACGATGGTCGAACGCTGACGGCGAAAGATGTGATTTACTCGCTCAACCACCACCGCGATGAGAAGTCCAGCTCGTCGGTGAAGGGATATCTCGATCCGGTGGTGTCGCTGGAAGCCACCACGCCGAACCAGGTGACGATCAAACTGAAAGAGCCGAACGTCGAGTTTATTGCGCTGCTCAGTGACGTTCATTTCGCTATCACCGCGGAAAACGAAAACTTCGATAAAGGCATCGGCACCGGCGCCTTTATTCTGGAAAGCTTCAAGCCGGGCGTGCGTACGCTGGTGAAGCGTAACCCGAACCACTGGAATCCGGCCCGCGGCCACGTGGACTCCGTGGAAACGCTGGCGATGAATGATTCCACCGCGCGCGTTGCGGCGCTGGCCAGCGGCTCGGCGCACATTATTAACCGCGTTAACCCGCGCATTGTCGACCGTCTGAAGAATATGCCGAATATCCAGCTGCAGCGCTCGCGCGACAGCCAGATCTTCACGTTCCCGGGGCTGGCTACGGCGGCACCGTTCAATACCCTCGACGGCCGTCTGGCGCTGAAATACGCCATCGACCGCGAACAGATCATCAAAACCGTGCTGGGCGGCTACGGCACCGTGGCTAACGACAATCCGATCTTCCCGTCCAGCCAGTATTTTGCGAAAGATATCCCCCAGCGCCCTTACGACCCGGAAAAGGCCAAATTCCACTGGCAGAAAACCGGCTTTTCCGGCCCGCTGGTGCTGTCGGTCGCCGAATCCGGCTTCCCGGGGGCGGTGGATGCCGGCCAGCTGTACCAGAACTCGGCCACCCGCGCCGGCATTCCGCTGAAGGTGGAGCGCGTGCCGGATGATGCCTTCTGGGATAACGTCTGGATGAAGAAGCCGTTTGTTTCGTCAAACTGGTCGCTGCGCCCGACGGCGGATGCGCTGCTGTCGCTGGTGTTTACCAGTAACGCGCCGTGGAATGAGTCACAGTGGAAAGAGCCTAAGTTTGACCAGCTGGTTAACGCTGCCCGTGGCGAGCAGGATGAGCAGAAACGCCGTCAGATTTACCACGACATTCAGCTGATGCTGGTGGAGCAGGGCAGCGAAATCATTCCGCTGTATGCCGATTCGCTGGATGCCAGCAGCAAAAAAATTAACGGGTTTGTCGCGATCCCGGGCTTCACCATGAGCGGCAACCGCGCTGCGGAAAAAGTGTGGTTCGCCTAACGGGCTTCCGGTTCAGCTTCAGGTTGCAGGATATCTTTTGAGTAATTTGCGTGAAACAAAGAGGAAGGGGCAGCTTCCTCTGTTAAAACTAATCGGGCTGCGCCTGCTGGCGGGCGCAGTGATGCTGCTGGTGGTGTCGGCGCTGATCTTTATCGGCATCCAGCTGCTGCCGGGCAACGCGGCGACGGCCATTCTTGGCCAGACCGCGACGCCGCAGGCGGTGGCGGCGCTCAATGAGCAGCTGGGCCTCGACCAGCCCGCGCTGAGCCGCTATCTGAGCTGGCTGGGCGGCGTGCTGCACGGCGATTTTGGCCACAGCTTTACCAGCCGCGAAGCGATCGCGCCGGTGCTGCTGGACCGGCTGGGCAACACGCTGTCGCTGGCCTTTTTCACCGCCATTGTGGCCGTGCCGCTGGCGCTGGTGATTGGCTTCCTTTCCGCGCGCTATCAGGGCAGCTGGCTGGATCGGCTGCTGAGCCTGTTTACCCGGGCTGCCGTATCGCTGCCGGAGTTCTTCTCCGGCTATCTGCTGATTCTGGTGTTTTCCATCACGCTGTTCTGGCTGCCCAGTAACAGCAGTATCTCCGACGATATGCCGCTCGGCGACCGGCTGCTGGCCATCGCTCTGCCGTGCATGACGCTGATTCTGGCGATCCTTGGCCATATGAGCAACATGACCCGCGCTGCGCTGGTCAGCGCGCAGAACGCCGCCTGGGTGGATACCGCGCTGATGAAGGGGCTGTCGCCTTCGGCGATCCTGTTCCGGCACGTGCTGCCGAACGCGTGGGGGCCGATTATTAACGTTATCGTGCTGAACCTTGCCTGGCTGATGGTCGGCGTGGTGATTGTTGAGAACGTGTTCGTTTATCCCGGCCTGGGGCAGTATATGGTCGACAGCATCAGCAAGCGCGATATCCCGGTGATTCAGGACTGCGCCCTGCTGCTGGCGGGGATCTATATTTTGCTGAATCTGCTGGCCGATGTCGTCGCGCTGCTGGCTAACCCGCGCCTGCGCCACAGCCGCTAAGCGGCGGGCATGATTTTTACCCTGGCGGTGCGGTGACGTGCGCATTGCCGGGACTGACCAGGAATTGATGTGGATGTTTAGGTTGAAATTTGCGGTGCTGCCCGGCGTGACCGGGCTGGGCCTGTTTATTCTGGTGGCGGTATTCGCACCCTGGCTGTCGCCCTATGCGCCAGACCAGGTGGTGGGCAGCGCCTGGAGCGGCGTCACGGCGGAAAACTGGCTGGGGACCGATAACCTCGGGCGGGATCTGCTTTCCCGTCTGATCTGGGGCACCCGTACGTCGCTGAGCGTCAGCGCCGTGGCGACGCTGCTGGCCTTTGCCGTCGGGACGTTTCTCGGCTTTCTGGCCGGCTTCTGTCGCGGCTGGGTCGACCAGCTTATCTCCCGACTGAACGATATTCTGATGGCGATCCCCACGCTGATTCTGGCGCTTGTGGTGCTGGCGATGCTGCCGAAAACCATTCCGGTGATCGTGCTGGTGCTGGGTTTGCTTGAATCCACCCGGGTACTGCGCGTGGCGCGTTCGCTGGCGGTGGATATTGCGGCGCAGGAGTTTATTGAGGTTGCGCGACTGCGCGGGGAGCGCCTGAGCTGGGTGCTGTGGCGCGAGATCCTGCCAAATGCGCTGACCACGCTGATCGCCGAGTTTGCCCTGCGCTTTATCTTTATTCTGCTGTTCCTGTCGGCGCTGTCGTTCCTGGGAATGGGCATTCAGCCGCCGACCGCCGACTGGGGCGGGCTGGCGCGCGATAACAAGGACGGCATTCTGTTTGGCGTCTGGGCGGCGCTGATCCCCGGCGCGGCGATAGCGCTGCTGGCGATAGCGCTGAACAGCGTGGCCGACTGGCTGTTAAGCCACCATACCCGCAGCTGGCAGGAGTAAATGATGAGCCAACAACCACTGTTAAGCGTAGAGCAGCTGCGGGTCACCGCCGGCAACGCCGTGCTGGTGCATGATATCTCCTTCACCCTGAAAAAGGGAGAAGTGCTGGGATTAATTGGTGAGTCGGGGGCGGGGAAATCCACCATCGGTCAGGCGATTCTGGGGCATTTCCGTTTCGGCATGAAGTTGAGCGGTGGCAGTATCCACTTCGCCGGACGCGAACTGACCGGGTTTTCTGAACGCCAGCTGCGCGGTGTGCGGGGGTCGAAAATCGCCTACGTGGCGCAGTCTGCCAGCGCGGCGTTCAACCCGGCGAAGAAAATCGGCGAGCAGGTCATTGAAGCGGCCATCCGGCACCGGATACTGAATCGCCAGCAGGCCATCGTGCGGGCGATTGAGATTTTCAGTCAGCTCCAGCTGCCGGACCCGCAGGACTTTTTCCACCGCTACCCGCATCAGGTCTCGGGCGGCCAGCTGCAGCGCGCGATGATCGCGATGGCGATCTGCGCCGGTCCTGAGCTGATTATCTTTGATGAACCCACCACCGCGCTGGATGTGACCACCCAGCTGGAAGTGCTCAAGGCTATCCGCGAGGTGATCCGTCTGACCGGGGTTGCTGCGCTGTATATCAGCCACGACCTCGCGGTGGTGGCCCAGATAAGTCAGCGCATTATGGTGCTGCGGCACGGGCGCGAGGTGGAGTGCGGCAACACCGCCGAGCTGCTGGCCGCTCCGCAGGAGGCCTACACCCGCGACCTGCTGAACAGCCACGGCGAACCGCATCAGCCGCGCGGCACCACGCTGCCGCTGCTCACCGCCGAACAGATCTCCGTGGACTACCAGGCCAACCGCGTACTGGACGACGTCTCGCTGACTATCGGACGGGGCCGTACCCTGGCGCTGATCGGCGAGTCGGGTGCCGGGAAATCTACCCTGGGCAGACTGATTTGCGGGCTGGTTGCCCCCGCGCACGGCAGCGTTCGCTTTAACGGCCAGCTGCTGCCTGCCGCGCTGCGTCAGCGTTCCCGCCAGCAGCTCCAGTCGGTGCAGATGATCCATCAGCATCCTGATACCGCGCTGAATCCACGGCTAACCATCGGCGTGCAGATTGCGCGCTCGATGGTCTGCCTGACCACCCTGAACCCGCTACAGCGGCAGGCGCGGGTCAGCGAGCTGCTGGAAAAGGTCGGCCTGCCGCCACAGCTGGCCGAACGCTACCCGCACGCGCTCTCCGGCGGCCAGAAGCAGCGCGTTTGCATTGCCCGCGCGCTGGCGGTCGATCCGGCGCTGATTGTCTGCGATGAACCGACCTCCGCGCTCGACCCGCTGGTCGGCCGCGAGGTGCTGGCGCTGCTGAAATCGCTACAGGAAGAAACCGGCGTGTCGATGCTGTTTATCACCCACGATCTGCACGTGGTGCAGGCGGTGGCGGATGAGGTGATGGTGCTGCGCGACGGCAGGGTGGTGCGCCAGGGGCGACTGGACCAGGTGTTCAACGCGCCGATGGACGAGTACACCGCCCGGCTGCTGCGGGCGGTGCCTGAAATGCGCGTGGGATGGCTGGAAGAGGCCGGAGCAGTGGCATAAATCTGCTCTCTGGCATTTACTGGTGGGCGATAACGGAGGCAATCACGCCGCTGGCGATCGCGATCAGCACGTAGTTGCCGTTCACGTTCATCCAGCGATGGCCTGACGGTGGCGCTTTCAGGCCGTGTTTCTTCCAGTCGTTAACCTGATAGCCTGCGCCGCGATACTGCTGCGGCAGCGGGCGTCCCTTGCGGAAGTCAGGCTGCTGGCGCTCCGGTTTATTGCCGTGCGCCTGCTGGTGCGATACCTGCTGTGGGCGCGCGTTGTTTTCACGCTGAGGCTGGCCGCCGTTGGCGTGCTGGTTCTGCTGCGGCTGGCCGCCGTTGCTGTGCTGTTGCTGCGGGTGTTTAATCGGCTGTTGTGCGTCGCGGCCGTTGTCCGGCCCCTGGGCAAACGCGCTCAGGCTGCCGGTGGCAATCATCATTGCGGATAAAGCGATAACCAGGGTCTTTTTCATTTTGTTATTCCTTACGGTTGAATCAGTGTTCAGACAGAAGGAATGTGGCCTCCGGGCGGGGCGCGAACAAGGGTAAAAATCCGAAGAGTGCGGGTTTAACGGTTTTTTTAACTGGTCTTTACGAAAAACTGCAACGCCACCACCGGCAGCGTTGCACAGGGGATCAGAAAGGGGTTTCCACTACGCCGCCGTCCACCCGTAAAGCGGCACCGGAGGTGGCGGAGGAGAGCGGTGAGCAGACGTACACCACCATATTGCTGACTTCTTCCACGCTGGCTGCACGCTGAATAACCGAGGTCGGGCGATTAGCTTTAACAAACTCCACCCCCAGGTCTTCCAGCTTCGCACCGTTCGCCACTTCCTGCTTAAACATCTCGGCGAAGCCGTCGGACAGCGTGGGCCCGGGCAGCACCGCGTTAACCGTCACGCCCGTGCCGGCGGCGGCTTTGGCCAGGCCGCGGGACAGCGCCAGCAGGGCGGTTTTACTGACGCCATAGTGGATCATATCCGCCGGAATATTGATGGCGGATTCAGAGGAAAGGAACACCACGCGACCCCAGCCGGATTTGATCATCTGCGGCATATAGGCCCGGCTCAGGCGCACCGCCGACATGACGTTAATATCCCAGATGCTCTGCCACAGCGCATCGTCGGTTTCAAAGAAGTCGCCGCCGGGGAAAATGCCGACGTTGTTGACCAGGATATCGCACTGCGGTTCGGCCTTCAGCAGTGCGCTACAGCCGTCGGCGGTCCCCAGGTCCAGCGCGTAGCCGCGCGCGCCGTGGCCCAGTTCGTTCACCAGCGCGTCCACCTGCTGCTGGCTGCGCCCGGTAACAACGACCCGCGCACCGGCTGCGGCCAGCCCCTGCGCGATCCCTTTGCCGATACCTTTCGTGGAACCGGTGACGATGGCAGTTTTGCCGCTTACATCAATCTTCATCACATTCTCCTGTGCGGTTAGGTCAGGAGAATAAGTGTAGACACGATTCAGCGGCGGTGGGGATTAGTCGATGCGATAGGCCTGTTCCAGCATCCAGCGCTGCTGCTCGCGGCTGTAGCTGACCAGCGAATTTTTACTGTTGGATCGCGCGAGGATCCACTCCGTTTCATCTACCGAGAGGGGCAGAGGATCCTGCCAGAAGGCCATACCGGCGTTATCCATCAGCCACTGTTTTAACTGTGCTGCCGGCGGGGTGCTGGCCTGGCGGAATAACGTAATATTCAGCTCCTGCATCAGCTGCGCCTGCTGCGGATGCGGGCTTTCATCCAGCAGGGTGAGGAACGGCAGCAGCAGGCGGCCGCAAACTTCACCGTGATGGTAATCCTTGATGGCACCCAGCTCACCGGCAATGCCGTGGATCACCCCCAGCCCCGCCATGCTCAGGCTCTGGCCGCCAAGCCACGAGGCCAGCATCATTTGCTCACGCGCGCTGTCTCCCGGGGCACCGCCTGCAGTCAGCTGCGGCCAGCCGCGAACGAAGGCCTGCATGCCGCTGACGGCGGTCTGACGGGTGAAGGCGTTCCCCTTCGACGACAGATAGGCTTCAAACAGGTGGGTAAAGGCATCCACCGCGCAGCACACCAGTACCTTGTCCGGTGCGCCGCGCAGCAGGTCGGGGTCGAGAATGGCAATCTGCGGAACAAATTCAGGGTGGCGCAGCGAGGCTTTCACCTTGATGTCGGCTTTATCGGTGATCACCGCGTTCTGCGTGACTTCACTGCCGGTTCCCGCCGTGGTCGGCACGGCAATCAGCGGCAGGGTGGCACCACTCACCGCCGTATCGCCCACTTTTTCCAGATAGCGCAGCGTACCCAGCGGATGCTGGCTCAGCGCCGCAACCGCTTTCGCCGCATCCAGCACGCTGCCGCCGCCAATGGCGACGACCCGCTGGATTTTTCCGCGCCAGCGCGCCACCCAGCTGTCGATTTCATCGGGTGACGCTTCGTGCGGCACAATTTCAATCCCGACCAGCAGCGGCTGGAGTTGAGGCTCCAGATTTTTCCACGCTGCGCTACGCAATAAAGAACTGCCGCAGAACAGCAGGGTCGGTAAGGGCGTATCCGTCAGCAGACGCGGGAGCTGTTGCAGGCTGCCGCTGCCGAAGAAGGTCTGTCGATTGGCGATCAGTTGGCTGGTATTCATAAACGGACTGTGGCCTTCAGGGTTACAGCTGGCCGGGTGCCGGGCAGCTGAAGGTGATCATCTGGTTTTGCGGTGAATTGATAATACTGAACTGCCGATCGGAAACGCGCTGCGCCAGCCAGCCGTCGCGGGTGACGGCGGAAGGAATATAGAGTTCCCGGTTGGTGGACTGCAGAGCACCGCTTTCCAGCGTCAGGTCGGGCAGAGTGACGGAAAACGAGTTGAAGCGGTCAACGACCAGCCCCTGTACGGTGCCGAGCGGCTGCCCCTCCAGGCTCTGGCGCTGGCCGTTACATTCCACCCCTTTATAGTCCGAGGAGCAGGCCGCAAGCAGCAGGATCAGTACGGCAGGCAGCGGCCGTAAAAACGGAACAGCGGAAAGGCGCGGTGGCATCAGCCTGGGACATGAGTACGGCATTACGCATCCTGTCGGTTGGGGGGATCCTCAGTATAGCGCGAGTATAGCGCGCCAGTTATGCCGGAAGAAAGCCATTGCGCACGGCGGTAAATTCGCATGATTCACGGTATAACCCTCTACTATGTAACAATATGCGGAATCGATTCTGTGATTTTGTTAACAATAGTTCGCAAACGAATTAATGAGTGCTACAATCCTTGCGATTTTTGTGATGGACATCACATTGATGGCGGTATGGTCGTTCTCTTACCGTTACAGATCCCTCCGGGTGGAGGGCAGGGAAAGCAGCACGGCACGCTTTACGGGCAAATTTCGCAAGGGGTTGTATACTTTTTGACGAGTCTGCCCTGCGGTGACTGTGCATCAGCTCGTCAGGGAAGGCAGGTGCTTATTCCGGGAATACCGGGTTAATCTCATTTGTCGCATCCGATTTGCGGCGTGAAGATTCAGGGTATGGGATAGAGCGTTTATTGGTGCTTTTTTAACTCCGAATCTTTCCAGTGAATAAAAATAAAACCTCTGTACTCCTTCTGACGCCGATGTTTTTCATCGCCCCTGTCTCCGTCAGTTTTGCGCAAACCTCTGCAACCGCCGCTCAGGGACAGGACTCTACCCTGATGGTTATCAAACACCGTAATGGCCTGTCCGAGCTGGACACGCCCGCCGCCGTCAGCGTGGTGGAAGGCGACGATCTGCGCCACAGCACGGCACAGGTGAACCTGTCCGAAAGCCTTGGCAGCGTGCCGGGCCTGCAAATTCAGAACCGCCAGAACTACGCGCAGGATCTGCAGCTGTCGGTGCGTGGCTTCGGTAGCCGCTCGATGTACGGCGTGCGCGGCGTGCGCATCTACGTTGACGGTATTCCCGCAACGATGCCCGACGGACAGGGCCAGACCTCGAATATCGATATCAATTCCGTTGGCAAAGTGGAAGTGCTGCGCGGCCCGTATTCGGCCCTTTACGGCAACGCCTCCGGCGGGGTGGTGAATATTGACACCACCAGCGGCAGCCAGCCCACCACGCTGGAAGCGGGCACCTACTTCGGCAGCTACGGCACCTGGCGCAACAGCGTTAAGGCCAGCGGCGCAACCGGCGACGGTACCCAGGCCGGGGACGTTAACTACACGATTTCCGGCTCCCGCTTTACCACTCATGGCTTCCGTGACCACAGCGGCACGCAGAAAAGCCTCGGCAACGGCAAGCTCGGTGTGCGGCTGGATGACGTCAGCACCCTGACGCTGATGTTTAACAGCGTATCGGTGGATGCTAACGATCCCGGCGGCCTGAGCGAGGCCGAATATAAGGCCAATCCGAAGCAGTCTCCGCGCGGCGATCAGTACAACACGCGCAAGAGCCTCGACCAGACGCAGATTGGCCTGCGCTATCAACGCCAGATGAGCGATAACGACGAGCTGACGCTGACCACGTGGCACGGCGAACGCCACACCACGCAGTATCAGTCTATTCCTTACGCCACGCAGCAGAACGCAGCCTATCCGGGCGGTGTGATCGTGCTGGAGCGTAAATACCAGGGGGTTGATACCCGCTGGAAGCACGATGACCAGCTGGGATCGATGCCGGTCTCGCTGATTGCCGGGCTGGATTATGAAACCATGACCGAGCGCCGCCAGGGTTTCCAGAACTATAACCTGGTGAATAACGTGCCGCAGTTCGGTGAGAAAGGGGATCAGCGCCGCAACGAGAAGAACACGATGTGGAATCTCGACCCCTATCTGCAAACCAGCTGGCAGCTCTCCTCCGCGTGGACGCTGGACGCGGGTCTGCGCTACAGCACGGTCAGTTTTGACTCTACCGACTACTATATTACTCAGGGCAACGGTGATGACAGCGGCAGCGCGCGCTACCACAAGCTGCTGCCGATGGGCTCGATTAACTATGCGGTGACCGATGCGTGGAATCTTTATGCTTCCGCCGGCCGCGGCTTTGAAACCCCGACCATCAACGAGCTGTCCTATCGCTCGACGTCCGGTAGCGAAACCGGCCTGAACCTGGGCCTGAAACCGGCCACCAGCGATACCTTTGAAATCGGCAGCAAAACCCGCATTGGTTACGGCCTGCTGACCGCGGCCATCTTCCAGACCAACACCGACAATGAGCTGGTGGTGGACAAGAGCCAGTACGGTCGCGCGGTGTATAAAAACGCCGGGGAAACCCGACGTCGTGGCTTGGAGCTGGGCTTCGATCAGCAGTTCGCCCAGGACTGGCGGCTGAAAATGGCGTGGACGCTGCTGGATGCCACCTACCGCAATGAAACCTGCTCTGCCAGCGGCAGCTGCACCCCGGCGGGCAACCGTCTTCCGGGTATCGCCCGCAATATGGGCTACGCCTCGCTGGAGTATGCACCGGAAAGCGGCTGGCACGCCGGCGCGGATATTCGCTATTTAAGCCGCATCCAGGCCGATGACGCCAACGATGCCCAGGCCCCGTCCTATGCGGTGACCAGCCTGAACACCGGCTATCGATTCAACTGGAGCCGCTGGTCGCTGGACCTGTTCGGACGCGTGGACAACCTGTTCGATCGCCAGTACGTCGGCTCGGTAATTGTTAACGAAGGCAACGGTCGTTACTTCGAACCGGCCCCGGGGCGCAACTGGGGCGGCGGTGCGACGCTGGCCTATCAGTTCTGATGATTTAACGCCGGAAGTGTAACGGCAACGGATCCAAAACGGCCTGCTAATGCCACCGGCAGCGGCGGGTCAGAACACACCGGATGGATGGCTAAACAATAACCGGGTGTTTTTAAAGATTAGGCTTACGCTTAATCGACGACTTTAAATATTGGTAAGGTTCAAATTATGCAAAGTAAAGCATCAAGGATCCTGATCCTGTTGACGACGATATTTGCCGTACTCAGCGGCCTGTATCTGTTAATTGGCGGTATCTGGCTAGCTAAACTGGGCGGTTCGCTCTACTACATTATTGCCGGTGTGATTCAGCTGATCACCGCCTTTTTGCTGTTCCGCCGTCGTGGCGCAGCGTTACTGCTCTACGCACTGTTCCTGCTCGGCACCACTATCTGGTCGCTGTGGGAAGTGGGATCTGATTTCTGGGCGCTGACTCCGCGTCTGGATGTGACCTTCTTCTTCGGCCTGTGGCTGGTACTGCCGTTTATCTGGCGTGGCCTGACCAGCAAAGGCGCCTTCCCGCGTACGGCGCTGGCCGGCGTGCTGGTGTTTGTGGTTATCGTTCTGGCTTACTCGGTATTTAACGATCCGCAGGAAGTGAACGGTACCCTGAGCACCGACCAGGTTGAACAGCCTGCGCCTTCCGCTGACGGCGTTGCTGCCGGTGACTGGCCTGCCTATGGCCGCACCCAGGGCGGTACCCGCTACTCTCCGCTGAAGCAGATCACCGATAAGAACGTCGGCGAGCTGAAGCAGGCGTGGGACTTCCAGACCGGCGATTTGAAAACCGCAACCGATCCGGGTGAAATCACCAATGAAGCAACGCCGATTAAAATCGGTGATGCCCTTTACCTGTGTACGGCGCACCAGAAGCTGTTTGCGCTGGATGCCGCGACCGGTAAAGAGAAGTGGCGTTTCGATCCGAAAATGAAGACCGACCCGACGTTCCAGCACGTGACCTGTCGCGGTGTGTCTTACTACCAGACCCCGGAAGCCGCCGCGCTGCCAGCGGGTGCCAAGCCTGCGCTGTGCGCACGCCGCATCCTGCTGCCGGTGAACGACGGTAACCTGTACGCACTGGATGCCGAAACCGGTGAGCTGTGTGCGGAATTTGGTGACAACGGTAAGCTGAACCTGCAGAGCAATATGCCGTTCAACAAGGTAGGTGGCTATGAGCCAACCTCACCACCGATTGTGACACCGACCACCATCGTGATGGCTGGCGCAGTAACCGATAACTACTCCACGAAAGAACCGTCCGGCGTTGTCCGTGGTTTTGACGTGAAGACCGGTAAGCTGCTGTGGGCCTTCGATACCGGCGCTAAAGATCCAAACCTGCTGCCGGAAGCGGATCAGCACTACACGCCGAACTCGCCGAACTCCTGGGCACCAGCGGCATATGATGCCTCGCTGGACCTGGTGTATCTGCCGATTGGCGTGTCGACTCCGGATATCTGGGGCGGCAACCGTACGCCAGAGATGGAGCGTTTTGCTACCGGCCTGCTGGCGCTGAATGCAACCACCGGTAAGCTGGCCTGGTTCTACCAGACCGTGCATCACGACCTGTGGGATATGGACGTTCCGGCTCAGCCAACGCTGGCGGACATTGATGATAAGAACGGTAACAAGGTTCCGGTTATCTACGTTCCGACCAAAACCGGTGACCTGTTCGTTCTGGATCGCCGCAGCGGTAAGCCGGTGGTTCCAGCGCCTGAGATGAAGGTGCCGGGTGGCCCGGCGAAGGGCGATCGCCTTTCTCCAACCCAGCCATACTCTGAGCTGAGCTTCCGTCCTAAAGCGCATCTGGCCGGTAAAGATATGTGGGGTGCCACTATCTACGATCAGCTGATCTGCCGCGTGATGTTCCATCAGCTGCGTTATGAAGGCCCGTTCACCCCGCCATCCGAGCAGGGTACGCTGGTGTTCCCGGGTAACCTGGGGATGTTCGAGTGGGGCGGTATTTCCGTTGACACCGACCGTCAGGTTGCCGTGGCTAACCCAATGGCGCTGCCGTTCGTTTCCCGCCTGGTCCCACGTGGCCCGGGTAACCCGATGGAGCCGGACGAGAACGATAAAGGCGGCACCGGCAGCGAGTCTGGTATTCAGCCACAGTACGGTGTGCCGTACGGCGTGACGCTGAATCCGTTCCTGTCTCCGCTGGGCTTCCCGTGCAAGCAGCCTTCATGGGGCTACATTTCAGCGATTGACTTGAAAACTAACGATATCGTATGGAAAAAACGTATCGGTACGGTGCGCGACAGTTCACCGGTTCCGCTGCCGTTTAAAATGGGTATGCCAATGCTGGGCGGTCCGGTTTCTACCGCCGGTAACGTGTTCTTCATTGCGGCTACCGCTGATAACTACCTGCGTGCGTTTAACGTGTCTAACGGCGAGCAGCTGTGGCAGGCGCGTCTGCCAGCAGGCGGTCAGGCAACACCGATGACGTATGAAGTGAACGGTAAGCAGTACGTGGTGATTGTGGCCGGTGGTCACGGTTCCTTCGGTACGAAGATGGGCGATCATGTGATTGCTTATGCTTTGCCGGACAGTAAGTAAGAGTACGTTTCATTCGGGGCGGGCCTGAGGGTTCGCTTCGGATTTAGCGTGAAGGGCGGCCGTTTTTACGGCCGCTTTTTTTTGTCTGCTGTTTGGGGAGGACTGTGCTGTTGTGCCTGCGACTGCTGGGACTGCGGTGACTGCGTTGGCTGGTTGTGCCCCCGATCGTGCGGGTCCTCGCGCCGCGCTGCGGTGCCCTCACTTCGTTCGTCAGCCTGTCGGACCGGCTCAGACGGCACATCCGTGTGCCGACCGAGCCTTGTGCCCGCGTCCTGCGGGCACATCCTGGCTTCCTTTCTCCGTTCAGCGCTGTGGATTGCCCGCTCGGGGGCACAACCAGCCTGCTTTCCGGCTTCCGCGTTTTCTGAGGGATGAATTCTGGCTTTCACTCTCCGTTCAGCGCTGTGGATTGCCAGCTCGGAGGCACAACCAGCCTGCTTTCCTGCCTCCGCGTTTTCTGAAGGAAAAGTCCTGGTTTTTTCTCTACGTTCGGTGCTGCGGTTGAGCGCTAGGGGAAACTGGCAGTCAGCCTGTTGTCGTTGTAACTGCGCTGACGGGTTACTGCCACAACGGGCGGTCCTCGCACCGCTGTGCGGTACCTTCACTTCGTTCGTCAGCCGATCGGATCGGTCCAGACGTCACATCCATGTGCCGACCGAACCTTTCGCCTGCGTCCTTGCAGGCGAATCCTGGCGTCCTCTCTGCGTTCAGCGCTGCGGATTGCCCGCCGTGGCTGCAACCCGTCATCGCCGTAATTCAGGCGTTATCTTCAGATTAAAAACATCTGTTTTGTGCATTGATTTGTTCAGACGGAGATCGGTGATGCGGCTCTTGGTTGCATTCTGGCCAGAAGGTATTTGCTGAAACTCTTTTGTCGCCTTTTACCGCATTGTTGCTGAACTATATGCTAAACATTGCAGCCTGAACCGCTTACCCGGCAGCGATAACAGTAAAATGAAGGTGCACAGCCTCTGCCGGGGATACCGGGCAATCCGCAGCGCTGAGGTGAAAGCAGCAGGCCAGGAGACGCCAACAGGGAAGTTGGCGTCAGGCTAAGTCGGGTCAGGGATGACACGTCTTAGCCGGTCCGACCGGCCGGATGCTGTAACCGAAGGCATCACGCAGCGCGTGACGCGAGGACCGGCCGGAAGCCCCGGCAGACGCTGGGAACCCGGCACGGATTTATCAGCGACAAAATAGCCGGTCCGACCGGCCGGATGCTGTAACCGAAGGCATCACGCAACGCGTGACGCGAGGACCGGCCGGAAGCCCCGGCAGAGGCTGGGAACCTGGCACGGATTTATCAGCGACAAAATAGCCGGTCCGGCCGGCCGGATGCTGTAACCGAAGGCATCACGCAACGCGTGACGCGAGGACCGGCCGGAAGCCCCGGCAGAGGCTGGGAACCCGACAAGGTTTAACCCGCGATGATCAACCGACCGGCAGCGCCTTCAACTGCGCAATCTGCTGCCGCCAGCGCGCAACCGCCGCGGCCTCATTCTTCAGACTGAACGTGACCCCGCTGGTCACCGTGGCATAGGGCGCACGGTGAATCACCACCTGCTGTACCGCGGCATCAAATACCGTTAGCTGAAGATCGGTCACGGTTTCATCCCGCCTCTGCGCCAGCGCCTGAATCTCAATCACCGCGCCGTCCTCCACCAGTGCCAGGGTCATTTTACCGTCGCGTATCAGATTGGCGGTGGTGGTCGAGCCGGGCCAGATGGCAAAACGCAGCAGCCGTGGAGACAGGGCGATAATCTCCCCAACGCTCAGCTGGGCCGCATACGGCCAGCCATTGCCGCCAACGCTGGAAAGGCGAATCGCCTGATGCAGGTGACTGTCCGGCAGTGAACCATCAAGCAGGGTCAGCAGCGTTTCAGGTAAAAAGGTGTCACTCATAAAAACTCCATGTGAAAATTTCAGCATCAGCATCAGCATCAGCATCAGCATCAGCATCAGCATTCAAACCGCTGTCCAGCAAATCCAGCGGCCAGAAACGCTATCAGCCGCTGCTCGCAAAGGCGCTGACGCGCGTTATCCGGCCAGCATCTTCCCGCGCACAATCACCTTGCCCGGCTTGATATCGCTCTCGGTCGCGCGGCGAATGGCCAGATTGATCACCTGCCAGGCCATCTCATGCAGATCGTGGGAAATACAGGGGAAACTGAAGCCGTAAATCGCCGCGTGGGAGACTTCATCAATGCTGAACAGCGACACATCCTTCATTGGCTGAAGATGGTGATCGATGCAGGACTTAACGATCCCCAGTGAAATCTGGTTATTACAGCCCACGAAGAAGTCCGGCGGCGAATTGTTCTGCAGATAATCACTGGTGATACTGGCGGCGATGTCCATATAGAAATCGGCGTACAGCACCTCAAAACTGGCAACTTTACCCGCCAGCGCGGCGCTCAGACCGGTCACGCGCTCGCGCGCGACGTTGGAATCCTCCGGCCCGGAAACCACCACCACCCGCTGCGCTTTGCGGTCCAGCAGATAGCGGCCCGCCTGCAGTCCGCAGTCCAGATTGTCGATATACACGCCGCTGCATGAACTGATATCCAGCTCGCGATCCACCAGGATCACCGGAATATTTAACGCTTCCAGCTGCGCCATATAGGCCGGTTGATAGTTACGATCCGAGGAGATCACCGACAGCACAATGGCGTCAACGTTATAGCCAATCAGTTTGTCGATGATGCGGTTTTCATGCTCCTGCGACTCGCGGGAGTCGAAAATCAGCGTGTCGTAACCGGCTTTTTCCGCTTCCAGCGTCATCAGGCGAGTCAGCCCGCCGAAGAAGGGATTCCCCATATCCGGGTTAACGATACCAATGGTTTTACTGTCGCGCGCCCGCAGATTGCGCGCGGCGGTATTAACCACGTAGCCCATCTCTGCGGCGGTTTCCAGTACCCGTTTCAGGGTTTCAGGATGCACTTTGTCCGGGTGAGAAAAAGCACGCGACACGGTAATTTTACTGACGTTTGATTGTGCGGCTACGCTCGACAGCGTGGCCTTCATTTTCCGGCCTGGCGGCAATTTGTGCTCCTGATTCTTTTAATATCATTTTGTACCATTACCGTATCATGACAGATCGCCAGACCTGAAGCGAGTCAATCCTTGCAAGCGCTTATCCCAGGCGGTTTACCCGGGGATCGGTAAAGACGTCCAGCTCGTCGCGGCTTTCCGAGGAGAATTCTGACACCACCGCACCGTTCTCACCCGCCTGGAACCAGTGACGGGTGTTGGGAGCGATAGTGTACTGCTCGCCCGGGCGCAGCAGTATGTAATTTTTGGCCGTATACCAGGCCTCCGCACCTTCCGGCGGCTGACCAATCCCTGCCGAGGAGGGCAGGCTGTCGTCGTCAACAAACAGCCACACTTCGCCCCAGCGGCAGCGGAAGGTTTCCTGTTTACCCGGTGTGCCGGCGAACGGCGGATGCAAATGTTCCGGGCAGGTCTGGCGCGGGAACAGCACCAGCTCCTTGGCGCAGTAGCGCGGCGTATTAATGTAGGTCAGCAGCTGAAGCCCGGAAATCGGGTAGTCCGGCAGGCCGAAGGTGGCGATTTCAATCTGCTGCTGCTCGGCCGCGGTCAGCTCAATGGCGGCCTGTTGCAGATAGTGGCGGGTTTGTTCGATGGCCTGTTGACGCGTACTCATGATCTTCCTCCGGAGGTAAAACTGGTATCGGTAACATCAAAAAAACGATCCCTGAATCGGTATAACTGCCCTGTTCGCGTCATTATCCGCCGGTGAAAGGGGTTACAGGAATGAAAAAGCCAAAAATTTAACCGAAGTCACACATTTTTAACCCGGGATCCTATATTGTCGCTGACATATTAATGTTATCGATACCATTTAGATATCACCGGGAGCCGAATATGAAAGCGTTAGTTCTTGCCGAAGCAGGCAAAATTGCCATCGAAGACCGCCAGTTTGACGAACAGCTGGGCGACACCGATGTTGAGATCAAAATTCACTCCGTCGGCATTTGCGGCAGCGATGTGCATTATTACCAGCACGGTCGCATCGGGCCTTTCGTGGTGGAAGCGCCGATGGTCCTGGGTCATGAAGCCTCCGGCGTGGTGCTGGCGGTGGGTAAAGGCGTGAAGCACCTGCAGCCGGGCGATCGCGTGTGCATGGAGCCGGGGATCCCCGATATGCAGTCCGCGCAGTCACGTGCCGGTATCTATAACCTCGACCCGGCGGTACGCTTCTGGGCCACGCCGCCGATCCACGGCTGCCTGCGTGAAACGGTGATCCACCCTGCGGCCTTTACCTTCAGGCTGCCGGACAACGTCAGTTTTGCCGAGGGCGCCATGGTGGAGCCGCTGGCGATCGGCATGCATGCCGCGACCAAAGCGGCGATCAAACCGGGTGATATCGCGCTGGTGATCGGTGCCGGTCCGATTGGCGTGGTGACCGCGCTGGCGGCGCTGGCAGGAGGCTGTTCTGACGTTATCATCTGCGACATGTTTGATGAAAAACTGCAGGTGGCGGCGAACTATGAAGGGCTGCACGCGGTAAATATTAAAAGCGGCGAGCTGGCCGCCACCGTGGCACGCCTGACCAGCGGCAACGGCGTGGATGTGGTGTTTGAGTGCAGCGGCGCGAAGCCGGCCATTGCCGGGATCAGCGAACATATCGCCCCGGGCGGCACTGCGGTGCTGGTGGGCATGCCGATTGACGCCGCGCCGATGGATATCGTCGCCGCGCAGGCCAAAGAAGTCACCTTCAAGACCATTTTCCGCTACGCCAATATGTATCCGCGCACCCTGCGCCTGCTCAGCTCCGGCAAGCTGCGCGTTCAGCCGTTGATCTCGCAGACCTACAAGTTCGTCGACAGCGTGGCGGCATTTGAACGGGCGGCCGCGGGCAACCCTGACGACATCAAAATCATGCTGGAAATGGAGTAAGTCATGGCGCTGTATGCGGGCATTGACTGCGGTACCCAGGGTACCAAAGTGGTGATTGTTGATGACCAGAGCGGGACACTCCTCGGTAGCGGTAGCGCGTCACATCAGCTGATCAGTGATTCATCCGGGCGGCGCGAGCAGCAGGCGGAATGGTGGATTGACGCACTGGTCGCGGCGTTTAAGCAGGCGACGGCCGCGGCGGGCGTGGACCCGCAGCAGATCGCCGCGCTGGCGGTATCCGGACAGCAGCACGGTTTCGTGGCTCTTGACGAGGCTGGCGAAGTGCTGCACGCGGTCAAGCTGTGGTGCGATACCAGCACCGCGGATGAAAACGCCTGGCTGCTGGATCGGCTGGGCGGTGAGCAGGGGTCGCTGGAGCAGCTGGGCCTGACGGTCGCCACCGGCTATACCGCCTCCAAAATCGTCTGGTTCAAGCAGCAGCATCCGGAACTGTGGCAGCGGCTGGCAACGGTACTGCTGCCGCACGATTATCTGAACTTCTGGCTGACCGGCGTGCGCTGTGCGGAATACGGTGATGCCTCCGGCAGCGGGCTGTTTGATATCCGTGAGCGCTGCTGGGACCGCCGCACGGTGGAGCTGATCGACGACAGCGGACGGCTGTGGAACGCGCTGCCGCCGCTGATTTCGGCCGAGCAGCCGGTAGGCGAGGTGGGCGAGCGGGCGATTGAGGCGCTGGGCCTGCGCCCGGGAACGCTGGTGGCCAGCGGCGGCGGCGACAATATGATGGCGGCTATCGGCACCGGTAATATCCAGCCGGGGATCCTGACCATGAGCCTCGGCACCTCCGGCACGCTGTTTGCCTGTTCCGACAGCCCGGTAGTCGCCGACTCGGCGATGATTGCCGGGTTCTGCTCCAGCACCAACGGCTGGCTGCCGCTGATTTGCACCATGAATGTGACTTCGGCGACGACCACGGTTCAGCATCTGCTGAATCAGGATCTGGCGTCGTTCAATCAGGCGCTGGAGCAGGCCGAGCCGGGCGCTGGTGGTATGGTTCTGCTGCCGTTCTTTAACGGTGAACGCGTGCCGGAACTGCCGGCGGCGAAGGCCAGCCTGCACAATATGGACAGCGATAATCTGACTCCGGCCAACCTCTGCCTGGCCGTGGTGGAAGGCGCAACTTACGGCCTGCGTTTCGGGCTGGATCTGTTCCGTCAGCAGGGCGTGGCGGTCAGCGAGATCCGCCTGACCGGCGGCGGGGCAAACAGCCCGCGCTGGCGGCAGATTGTCGCCGACGTGATGGACTGCCCGGTGGTGTGCCTGCATGAGAAAGAGAGCGCGGCACTGGGCGCGGCGATACAGGCTATCTGGTGCCATCGGCTGGCCAGCGGCAGCGAACGGCCAGCGGCCCTGCTGCTTGCCGACCTGAGCCAGCAGTTTGTCCGGCTGGACGAAAGCAGCCGCGCGCAGCCGGATGCCGACCGCGCGCGACGCTATGCCGATCTCTATCAGCGCTACCTGCATTTACTGCACAAAGAGTACGAGGTGAGTTTATGAGTCAGTCAGCCGGAGGAGAACAGTCCGCTTACCTGCTGGAAGTCAGCGGAGTGAAAAAGAGCTTTGGCCCGGTCGTGGCGCTGAAGAACGCCGAGTTCTGCCTGCGGCGTGGCTCGATCCACGCCCTGTGCGGCGGGAACGGTGCCGGGAAATCGACCTTCCTCAGTATTCTGATGGGGTTTGTTCAGCCCGACAGCGGCGACATTTTTATCAACGGTAAGCGCTGCGAGTTCTCTCACCCGAAAGAGGCGCTGGCGGCCGGCATTGCAATTGTCCAGCAGGAGCTCAGTACTATCGCGGATCTGACGGTTGCCGAGAATATCTGGCTGGGGCGCGAGCCGCGCCGCTTTGGCTTTGTGGACTTCCGCCGGATGAACCAGCAGACCGCCGATCTGCTGGCGGATCTGCACTTTACCCTGTCGCCGACCGAGAAGATGCGCAATCTCAGCGTGGCGGAGCAGCAGCTGGTGGAGATCGCCAAGGCGCTGTCGCACGCCAACGCCGACATCATCATTATGGATGAGCCGACCTCGGCGATTGGCGAAGAGGACGTGCAGAAGATTTTCCAGGTGATTACCCGGCTGGCGCAGAAGGGGAAGGGGATCATCTACGTTTCGCATCGTCTGGCGGAGATCTTTCAGATCGCGGACAGCTATACCATCTTCCGCGATGGCAGCTATATCCATGAGGGCTTGCTGAGCGATATCACTCGCGAGCAGCTGATTGAACATATTATCGGCGGCGAGTTTGAGAATGAGTTCGCCAAGTTCAATCGCCCCGGCGATGAAGTGATGATGCAGGTGAATAACCTGAGCTGGGGGAGGAAGGTGCGGGATATCAGCCTGACGCTCAGGCGCGGTGAAATCCTGGGTATTTATGGCCTGGTCGGATCGGGGCGCAGCGAGTTTCTCGACCTGATTTTTGGTATTCGCCACGCCGACAGCGGCACCGTGCAGCTGGGCGGGAAGACGCTGGCGCGCCATTCGCCGAAGGAGTCAATCGCCAGCGGGATTGCCTATGTGACGGAAGATCGCAAAGAGACCGGGCTGGTGCTGTGCCGTTCGGTGAATGAAAACATCAATATTGCCTCATTCCAGGATATCAGCCGGGGCGGCTTTATCAGCGACCGCCGCGAGCAGCAGCGCACGCGAGAGATGATCCAGCGCTTTAACGTGAAAACGCCGGACGGGGATCAGCTGGTGGGCAATCTCAGCGGCGGCAATCAGCAAAAAGTGGTGCTGGGACGCTGGGCGCTGGTGGACCCGCAGGTGATGCTGCTGGATGAGCCGACGCGCGGGATTGATGTTGGGGCGAAGAAAGAGATTTATCGTTTTATGTCGGAATTCGCCCTCAAGGATCGCGGCATTATTATGGTGTCATCCGAGCTGTCGGAAATTATCGGCATGAGCGACCGCATTCTGGTCTTTAAGGATGGCGCACTGGCCGGTGAATTATCGGCAGAGAATGTTACCCAGGCAGAATTAATGAAGCTGGCGGTATAAATCCGCTTTAAACTATCTGGCGAAAACTGGCGAATAATAACGATCCGGCGCGCTGATTTTTGCCAAGAATATAAGAGAAAAAATGATGAATACTACCCATTCAATTACACCGGGGTTGTCTTTGTTTGCCCGAAATAAGCGTCACCTGCATAAATACGGCATCATTATCGCCTTCTTTGTCCTTTGCCTGGTGGTAACGGCAATTGGTGAAGTTCAGGTCGCCAAAGGCGCCTGGAGCAGTAACTATTTCCTCAGTAACGAGAATATGCTGATCGTTCTGCGCCAGATATCCATTAACGGCATTCTGGCCATCGGCATGACCTTCGTGATTATTACCGCCGGGGTGGATCTGTCGGTGGGGTCGGTGCTGGCGCTGAGCGGCATCGTTGCCGCGCGCTTTGCCACCACCAACACCGGGCTGGCGATTGGCGATACCGCACATGCGGTGCTGATGCCGCTGATTATCGCGCTGGGCATTGGGATCGTCTGCGGTCTGCTGAACGGCACTATCCTGGCGCGCTATCGCCTGCAGCCGTTCATCGTCACCATGGGGATGCTGTCTGCGGCGCGCGGGCTGGCGCTGCTGACCACCGACGGCAACCCGGTATCGCAGCTGAACCCCGATTTCCGCTGGCTGGGTAACGGCTACGTGCTGGGTATTCCGGTGCCGGTTATTCTGTTCGTGGTGCTGTTTGCCCTGGCATGGATCCTGCTGAATAAAACCCTGTTTGGCCGCTACGTCTATGCGGTGGGCGGCAATCAGAAAAGCGCACGCACCTCAGGCATCAGCGTGGTGAAGATTAAGGTGCTGGTCTACACCCTGTGCGGCGCGCTGGCCGGGATTGCCGGGCTGATCCTCACCGCCCGTACCGGATCGGCGCAGACCAACGCCGGAGCCGCCTACGAGCTGGATGCCATCGCCGCCGTGGTGATTGGCGGTACCAGTATGGCCGGGGGCGTGGGAACGCTGGTCGGTACGCTGTTTGGTATTTTAATTATCGGCGTAATGAATAACGGCCTCGATCTGCTGGGCGTGCAGTCTTATTATCAGCAGATTATTAAAGGCGCATTAATTGTGGTTGCCGTACTGCTCGATCCGTCGCGTAAACAACAGCGCGATTAATCATGTGTTCGCGGAATAAATAAACAGCCTGTTTAACAGGTGAGTATCCTACAAAAACCAGGAGTTAGAATGAATAAGATGACCAAAATAGCCCTGCTGACCTCCGGCCTGTTAATGGGCAGCATGGCCGCTCACGCCGCACCGGTGAAAATTGCCGTGCTGATGTACGGCATGAAAGCGGAATTTGTCCAGCTAATGGAAAAAGCCGGGAAAGAACATCCGGCGGTTAAAAGCGGTGATGTGCAGTTAACCGTTTATGACGGACGCTACGATCCGATGGTGCAGAATAACCAGGCGGAAACGGCCATTCAGACGCACGCCGACGCGATTATCATTAACCCAATGGACTACGAAGCGAATATCGACGTGGTGACCATGGCGAATGAAGCGAAGATCCCCGTGATTGTTACCAACGCCCGTCTGAACACCGACAAGATGACCTCTGAAGTGGTTTCCGATGACGTGCTGGGCGGCTATCTGGAAGCCAAAGCGGTACTGAAGAAAATGAACTGCAAAGGCAACGTGGTGATCATTGAAGGGCCGAAGGGCGGCAGCGGTGAGATCCAGCGCGGCCAGGGTAACGATAAAGCCATCGCCGAATGCGGCGCGGGCAACGTGAAGGTACTGGAGCGTAAAACCGCCAACTGGTCGCGTGCCGAAGCGCTGCCGCTGATGGAAAACTGGCTGCAGAAGCATCGTGGACAGATTAACGGCGTGATCGCGCAGAACGATGAAATGGCGCTGGGGGCGATTGAGGCCATCAAGGGTGCTAACCTGAACGTGAAGGACTTCGCCATTGCCGGCGTGGACGGCGTTTCCGACGCCATCCGCGCGGTGCAGGCGGGTGAAATGGTGTCGATTCTGCAGGATGCGCACGCGCAGATGCAGGGCTCTATTGACGTTGCGCTGCGTGCGGTAAAAGGTGACAGCTACCAGCCGCAGTCCACCATCTGGAAACAGTACGAAGGCAAAATGGCCTGGGATGACGGGAAATCAAAACGCTATTCCGTGCCGTGGACCGAAGTGACCACGGAAAACGCCACCCAGCTGCTGGACGCGCGTAAGTAAGAACGATCGGGGCCATCGTGATTTAACCGGTGGCCCCGTTTTTTTCAATTATCACGGTAGTAATAATCACTCATGTTTTGTGACAAAAACATGAACTTTATTTGATAGTTCAGTTTTATCCTGGCGGGTTAATTTTTACTCTGCCATGTTTAGCTAAACGGCATGACAACCAACCTGTTTTAATTTCCCACCTGACAGATGTTCTTAATCTTCCCCTAAGAAAACTCATTTATGCTTTGTGTATAGTCGCGAGTTTAAGATAACTCACCTATTGTTTATGGGTTATTTTCTCGGTCTGTTTTCGTGGCTAACGATTTTTTTTCCGTTGGCGTTTTCACGGGGCTACCCCAACACTTATCCACTTTTCCCGAGGTGCGTTTTTTCACGCCCTCTGGTTAATTTCTGCCAGTTTATTGGTGATAACTGTTTAGCGAGATTAATCAATGTTGGAGTTTTTACCTTTTTCCCGCCCGGCAATGGGCAGCGAAGAACTTGACGCGCTGGCAGAGGTTTTGCGTTCAGGTTGGATTACCACTGGTCCTAAAAATCAGCAGCTTGAGCAGGAGTTTTGCCAGCTGACGGGTAACAGCCACGCGATCGCCGTCAGCTCGGCGACCGCCGGGATGCACGTTACGCTGATGGCCCTCGGCATTCAGGCGGGTGATGAAGTCATTACGCCGTCGATGACCTGGGTTTCCACGCTGAATATGATCGCGCTGCTGGGCGCCACGCCGGTGATGATCGACGTCGATCGCGATACGCTGATGGTCACGCCCGAAAGGATTGAAGCGGCGATCACCCCAAAAACCAAAGCGATTATTCCCGTACATTACGCCGGCGTACCGGCCGATATCGACGCGATTCACGCGCTGGGGAAACGCTACGGCATTCCGGTGATTGACGATGCCGCCCATGCCGCCGGTACTTTTTATCAGGGGCGCCACGTCGGGGCGACGGGAACGGCCATTTTCTCCTTCCATGCGATTAAAAATATGAGCTGCGCCGAAGGCGGGATGGTGGTCACCGACGACGCGGCGCTGGCTGACCGCGTGCGCAGTCTCAAGTTTCACGGGCTGGGCGTGGATGCCTACGATCGCCAGACTCACGGCCGCGCGCCGCAGGCGGAAGTGATCGCGCCCGGATACAAATATAATCTGGCCGATCTGAATGCCGCGATAGCCCTGGTACAGCTGAAAAAGCTGGCACAGCATAATGCGCGCCGCGAGCAGATTGCCCGCCGCTATCTGGCCGAACTTGCCGATACGCCGTTCCTGCCGCTCAGACAGCCCGACTGGCCGCACCAGCATGCCTGGCATCTGTTTATTTTGCGCATCGATCCCGAGACCTGTGGCCTCAGCCGCGATGAACTGATGCAGGCGTTGAAAGCGCAGGGGATTGGCACCGGGTTGCATTTTCGTGCGGCCCACACGCAAAAATACTACCGCGAACGTTTCCCCGATTTATCGCTTCCCAATACGGAATGGAACTCCGCGCGGATTTGTTCCATTCCGCTGTTCCCGACCATGACCGATAACGATGCGGATCGCGTGATTGGTGCTCTGCGTCAGCTTGCAGGTAAATAAGATGACAGACCAGGATATTAAAAAGGTGTCGGTGGTGATCCCTGTTTATAACGAGCAGGAAAGCCTGAACGAGCTTCTCCGCCGGACGCAGGCCGCCTGCGATACCCTGCCGATGGATTACGAAATCCTGCTGGTGGATGACGGCAGCAGCGACAGTTCGGCAGAGATGCTGACCGCCGCCGCTGAGCTGCCGGGCAGCAGGGTGGTGGCGGTGCTGCTGAACCGTAACTACGGGCAGCACTCGGCGATTATGGCCGGATTCAGCCATGTATCCGGCGATCTGATTATCACTCTCGATGCGGATTTACAGAACCCGCCGGAGGAAATCCCCCGGCTGGTGGCGGTGGCGATGGAGGGCTACGACGTGGTCGGCACCGTGCGCCAGAACCGTCAGGACAGCTGGTTCCGCAAATTTGCCTCACAGATGATTAACCGCCTGATCCAGCGTACCACCGGTAAGGCGATGGGGGATTACGGCTGCATGCTGCGCGCCTATCGCCGCCATATCATCGATGCGATGCTGCACTGCCACGAGCGCAGCACCTTTATCCCGATCCTTGCCAATACCTTTGCCCGCCGGGCGACGGAGATCCCGGTGATGCACGCCGAGCGTGAATTCGGCGATTCAAAATACAGCTTTATGCGACTGATTAATCTGATGTACGACCTGATTACCTGCCTGACCACCACGCCGCTGCGCCTGCTGAGCGTGTTCGGCAGCATTATCGCGCTGTCGGGCTTTGCTATTGCCGTTCTGCTGGTGGTGATGCGGCTGTTCCTCGGGCCTGAGTGGTCGGCGGAAGGCGTATTTATGCTGTTTGCCGTGCTGTTTATTTTTGTCGGCGCGCAGTTCGTGGGTATGGGCCTGCTGGGTGAGTATATCGGGCGAATTTACAACGATGTCCGCGCCCGCCCTCGCTATTTTATTCAGCGCGTTGTCAGTCACAACGCCGACTCCACACAGGATAAGCAATGATGAAAGCAGTGGTTTTTGCCTACCATGATATTGGCTGCGCGGGTATTCGTGCGCTGCACACGGCCGGGTTCGAGATCGAAGCCATTTTCACCCACGCGGATAACGCCGCTGAAAATCAGTTTTACGCCTCGGTTGCCCGCACGGCGGCGGAGCTGGGCGTGCCGGTCTATGCGCCGGAGGATGTGAATCACCCGCTGTGGGTAGAGCGCATCAAAGCCATGGCACCGCAGATGATTTTTTCGTTCCACTACCGGCAGATGCTGAGTGATGCAATCCTCAACAGCGCCAGCGAAGGGGCGTTCAATCTGCACGCCTCGCTGCTGCCTCGCTACCGCGGCCGCGCACCGCTGAACTGGGTGCTGGTCAACGGCGAAGAGGAAACCGGCGTGACGCTGCACCGTATGGTGAAGCGCGCCGATGCCGGGGCAATTGTGGCCCAGCAGCGGGTGGCTATCGACCCGCAGGATAATGCGTTAACCCTGCACCGCAAGCTGTGTCTGAGTAGCGCCGAGCTGCTGGCCGCCAGCCTGCCCGGCATGTTAAATGGTGATATTTCCGCGCGCGAACAGGATGAAAGCCAGGCGAGCTACGTCGGGCGACGCACCCCGGAGGATGGGCGCATTGACTGGTCTCAGCCTGCTTATCGTCTTCACAATCTGGTGCGCGCGGTGACCGATCCGTGGCCGGGCGCGTTCAGCTTCGTGGGTTCCGGCAGGTTTATCGTCTGGCAGTCGGCGGTCAGGCACGATTTCCCGGCGGCGAAACCGGGCACCGTGCTGTCGGTCAATCCGCTGATTGTGGCCTGTGGGGACGGCGCGCTGGAGATCGTCACCGGCCAGGGCGACAGCGGCGTCTATATGCAGGGCAGGCAGCTGGCGCAGACGCTGGGGCTGGTGAGCGGGGCGATCCTGCACAATCAGCCGGTGTCGGCGATTAAACGACTGACCCGCGTGCTGATTCTCGGCGTGAACGGTTTTATCGGCAATCATCTGACCGAGCGCCTGCTGCAGGATGATAACTTTGAAATTTACGGGCTGGATATCGGATCCGACGCCATCAGCCGCTTTGTTGGCCATCCGCGTTTCCACTTCGTTGAGGGGGATATCAGCATTCATTCGGAGTGGATTGAGTACCATATAAAAAAATGCGATGTGGTGCTGCCGCTGGTGGCGATTGCCACGCCGATTGAGTACACCCGCAATCCGCTGCGCGTCTTCGAGCTGGATTTTGAAGAGAACCTGAAGATTATTCGCGACTGCGTGAAGTACCAGAAGCGCATCATCTTCCCGTCCACCTCTGAGGTGTACGGCATGTGCACCGACGATACCTTTGATGAAGACCATTCGAATCTGGTGGTCGGGCCGATTAACAAACAGCGCTGGATTTATTCGGTGTCCAAGCAGCTGCTCGATCGGGTGATCTGGGCATACGGTGAGAAAGAAGGGCTGCGCTTTACCCTGTTCCGGCCGTTCAACTGGATGGGACCGCGCCTGGATAACCTCAATGCGGCCCGTATCGGCAGCTCACGGGCGATCACTCAGCTGATCCTCAATCTGGTGGAAGGTTCACCGATTAAACTGATCGACGGCGGACGCCAGAAGCGCTGCTTTACCGATATTCGTGACGGTATTGAAGCGCTGTTTTTGATTATTGAAAACAGGCAGCAGAACTGCGACGGGCAGATTATTAATATTGGCAACCCGGACAATGAAGCCAGTATTAAGCAGCTCGCGGAGCAGCTGCTGGAAAGCTTCGATCGCCATCCGCTGCGCGATCGCTTCCCGCCGTTTGCCGGATTCCGCGAGGTGGAAAGCAGCAGCTACTACGGTAAGGGCTATCAGGACGTGGAGCACCGCAAGCCGTCGATCCGCAATGCGAAGCGGCTGCTCGGCTGGCAGCCTGAAGTACAGATGAGCCTGACCATCGACGCCACGCTGGACTTCTTCCTGAATTCTGTGGACGGTGGAGACGCGGTGGAATGATCAACGTCGGTCTGCGTATTGATGTGGATACCTGGCGGGGGACCCGTGACGGGGTGCCGCGTCTGCTGGAGATTTTGCAGCAGCAGCAGACCCAGGCGAGTTTTTTCTTCAGCGTCGGCCCGGACAACATGGGCCGCCACCTGTGGCGGCTGCTGAAGCCGCGCTTTCTGTGGAAGATGCTGCGCTCCAACGCGGCATCGCTCTACGGCTGGGATATTCTGCTGGCGGGAACCGCGTGGCCCGGGCGAAATATTGGCCGCGGGCATGCCGAACTCATCCGCGCGGCGGCGCAGCGGCATGAAATCGGGCTGCATGCCTGGGACCATTTTGCCTGGCAAACCTGGGCAGGCGTCTGGCCGAAGGAGAGGCTGCACGCGGAGATTGAACGCGGTGCCCGCGCGCTGGCGGAAATCCTCGGCAGGCCGGTCAGCTGTTCCGCCGTGGCGGGCTGGCGGGCAGACGGCAGGGTGGTCGCGGCGAAGCAGCGTTTTGGGTTTGCCTGGAACAGCGACTGCCGGGGCACGCGCCCCTTCAGGCCGCGCCTGCCGGACGGTCAGCCGGGAACGGTGCAGATCCCGGTTACGCTCCCCACCTGGGACGAAGTGGCCGGTACCACGGTGAGCCACCAGGCCTGGAATGATTTTATTCTCGATCGGATTGTTGAGCAGCGGGATGGCGTGCCGGTGTACACCATCCACGCCGAAGTGGAAGGCATCGCGCTGAGCGGGATGTTTGACGCGCTTCTGACCCAGGCGCGGGAGCGGGGTATTCGGTTTTGCCCGCTCGGCGAGCTGCTGCCCGATGATGTCACACAGCTGCCGATGGGCAGTATTGTCCGGGGTAGCTTCCCCGGCCGCGAAGGCTGGTTGGGATGCCAGCAACTTATTGAGTGAGACCGGATGAAGAGCTGGCGCATTACCCTGTCCCTGATCCTGATGTATGCCCTTTACTATCTGATCCCGCTTGAATATCGCGCTCTGTGGCAGCCGGATGAGGTTCGTTATGCGGAAATCAGCCGCGAAATGCTGGCCAGCGGGAACTGGATTTCCCCGCATTTTCTTGGCCTGCGCTATTTTGAAAAACCGGTGGCGGGCTACTGGATAAATAACCTCAGCCAGCTGCTGTTCGGCGAAAGTAATTTCTCCGTACGGTTTGGCTCGGTCTTCTCAATTACCCTGAGTGCCCTACTGGTCGGGTGGCTGACGATGCAGATTGTCGGGCAGCGGCGTACCGCATGGCTGGCGGCGATCGTTTTCCTTACCAGCCTGCTGGTTTACGGCATTGGCACCTATGCGGTGCTTGACCCGATGATTACCCTGTGGCTGGTAGCGGCGATGTGCTGCTACTGGCTGGCGGTTCAGGCGGAGACGACGAAACAGACGCTGGTGGCATGGCTGCTGCTGGGGCTGGCCTGCGGTATGGGGTTCCTGACCAAGGGCTTTCTGGCGCTGGCTGTGCCGGTGGTGGCTATCGTGCCCTGGGCCATCTGGCAGCGTCGCTTCCGCGAGGTGCTGATTTACGGACCGCTGGCGGTGATTGCGGCGGTGTTAATCTCTCTTCCCTGGGGAATAGCGATTGCCCGCCAGCAGCCGGATTTCTGGTCTTATTTCTTCTGGGTTGAGCATGTTCAGCGCTTTGCTGAGAACGATGCACAGCATAGTGCGCCGTTCTGGTACTACCTGCCGGTGCTGATTGCCGGTTCACTGCCGTGGCTGGGGCTGCTGCCGGGAGCGCTGATCCGCGCGGGGCGGGAACGGCACGTGAATCGCGGTGGCCTGTATCTGCTGAGCTGGGTCGTGATGCCGCTGCTGTTTTTCAGCATTGCGAAAGGGAAGCTGCCGACCTATATCCTCCCGTGCTTTGCGCCGCTGGCTATCCTGCTGGCTGACTATGCCGTGCAGTCAGCGAAAAACGGCGGGCGGGCGCTGCGGGCAAATGCGCTGGTGAATCTGGCGTTTGGCACGCTGGCCGCGCTGGCGGTGTGGCTGGTGCTATCGCCGTGGGGAATGTCCCATCGTCCGGTTTATCAACCGACGGAAGGTATTAAGGTGGCGCTGGGCGGCCTGGCATTTCTGTTCTGGGCGCTGATGGGGGCCGTCACGTTCACCGGTCGCGGTAGACACTGGGCGTTCGCCGCGCTGTGTCCGCTCGGTATTGCGCTGACCATTGCACTGGTCATTCCGGACAAGGTGGTGAATTCCAAGCAGCCGCAGGAATTTATTCAGGCAACGCAAAAACAGCTGGCCGAAAGCCGCTTTATTCTGTCAAACAACAGCGGGATGGCCTCGGCGGTGGCGTGGCAGCTCAGGCGCAGTGATATTGATATGTTCGATCAGTCCGGCGAGCTGACGTGGGGGCTGAGCTACCCTGACAGCCGCGATCGGCTGGTGGCGGGCGACCGGTTCGCCGAGTGGCTGGCCGGGCACCGCAGGCTCGGCAACGTGTCGCTGGTACTCAAGCTGACCGACAGTGCACGCGACGTTGACCCAGGCCTTCCGGCACCGGACGAGGTTTATCGCCAGCAGCGCATGGTGCTTTACTACTACCGGCAGCAGCCATGAATATCCTGCTGATCCTCCTGGTCAGCCTGCTGAGCTGTGCCGGGCAGCTTTGCCAGAAGCAGGCAACGTCGGTTACCGGGGTTGCCCGGCCCCGGCGGCATATGCTGCTGTGGCTGTGCCTGAGCGTGCTGCTGCTGGGCCTGGCGATGCTGCTCTGGCTGCGGGTTTTACAGGGCGTTCCGGTCAGCGTGGCCTATCCGATGCTCAGCCTGAATTTTGTCTTTGTCGCGCTGGCTGCCCGCTGGCTGTGGCAGGAGCGGCTGTCGCTCCGCCACGGTTGCGGCATCCTGCTGATCGTGGGCGGTGTGGCGATCATGGGCGGGTATACCTGATGGGCTGGCTATGTGCGCTGTGCAGCGTGCTGCTGGTCAGCGCGGCGCAGCTGTTGATGAAATGGGCGATGATCCAGCTGCCCGCTATCGAGAGGCCGCTGGACTTCGCCGCCGCCGTTCTCACCTTTTCGCCGCCCGTGCTGGCGCTGCTGGCCGGTTTGCTGGCCTACGCGTTTTCCATGCTCTGTTGGCTGCTGGCGCTGAAGCGTATGCCGCTCAGCCGCGCCTATCCGCTGCTCAGTCTCAGCTATCTGCTGGTCTGGGGTATTGCGCTGCTTATCCCTTCGTTCAGCGAGTCGTTTCTCTGGGGCAAGCTGGCGGGCGGGGCGCTGATCCTCGCTGGCCTGCTGCTGATAGTCTGGCCGGACAAAAAAGACCGTTAACCGGCTAAAGGCGTTATGATTGCCGGGTTTTAGGGTTTCTTAATAAGCAGGTCATTAAAAATGATGGATAAAGATCGCCTTCTGGAGGTTCGGGAGGTCAGCTTTGTGCTGCGGGATAAGGTTCTGCTGGCACCGCTGTCCTTTTCGCTGGGCAAAGGGGAGTTTCTCTGGCTGACCGGTCCGTCCGGGGCAGGGAAGAGTACGTTACTGAAAATTATCGCCTCTCTGCTGGAGCCGTCATCGGGCGAGGTGATTTTTAACGGGCAGCCGCTGGCGGCGTTAAAACCGGAACGCTACCGGCAGCAGGTTTCCTACGTTTTCCAGACGCCGGTGCTGTTCGGCAGCACGGTATATGACAACCTGGCGCTGCCGTATCAGATCCGTCAGCGCCCGCCGCAGCGGCAGGCGATGATCGACGGCCTGCAGCGGCTGAATCTGCCGGCGGCCGCGCTGGACCGTACTATCGACCAGCTTTCCGGCGGGGAAAAACAGCGCGTGGCGCTGCTGCGTAATCTCCAGTTCCCGCCTGATATTCTGCTGCTGGATGAGGTAACCAGCGCGCTGGATGAGGAAAACAAACAGGCGGTACATCAGCTGATTGATGCGCAGATTGGGCAGGGAACGGCCGCGATCTGGATTAGCCACGATCGCCATGAAACCGATAACGCGCAGCGGGTTCTGACGCTGGCGGCACCGCAGAACGGGGGCCAGCATGAACCAGCATAATATTACCAACGAGTCGCTGGGACTGGCGCTGGTGCTGGTGTTGATCGCCCTGGTGGTCAGCCGCAAAGAGCGGCTGGGGCTGGAAAAAGATATCGTCTGGAGCGTGGCGCGGGCCATCGTGCAGCTGGTGATCGTCGGCTATGTACTGAAATACATTTTCGACCTGAATAACGGCTGGCTGACGGTACTGATGGTGCTGTTTATCTGCGTTAACGCCGCATTGAATGCCAAAAAGCGCAGCCGCGCCATTGATAACGGCTTTCTGATTTCGTTCGTGGCGATAACGTTGGGCACCACCCTGACCTTAACCATTCTGGTGCTCAGCGGGGCCATTGAGTTTATGCCGATGCAGGTGATCCCGATATCCGGCATGATCGCCGGTAATGCGATGGTGGCGGTGGGGCTGTGCTTCACGAATCTTAACCAGCGTTTTGCCGATAACCGGCAGAAGGTGGAGGAGATGCTGAGTCTGGGTGCCAGCGCGCGGCTGGCATCCGGCAGCATTGTGCGCGACAGCATTCGTGCGGCGATGATCCCCACCGTGGATGCGGCTAAAACCGTGGGGCTGGTCAGCCTGCCGGGGATGATGTCCGGGCTGATTTTTGCCGGCATCGATCCGGTGAAGGCGATTAAGTATCAGATTATGGTGACGTTTATGCTGCTGGGCACCGCCAGCCTGTCGACCATCGTGGCCGGGTATCTGTCTTTCCGCCGCTTCTACACGGCACGGATTCAGCTGAAGTCGTGATGGGGTAAAATCCTGAAGTTATTGCGGCGTCAGGCTCACCGTTGGTGATGCTGCCGGCCTGTTCTGCACTGTCGTTCAGGCGATGTTATGGACAACACTCAGGCTCCAAACGGAGCCTGATAGCCCTTCTGTCGTTACCGTGAATGACAGTACCCAGATACGATTTTTAGAAATTCACGTTAGCGCTCAGTCCGCCGATAAAGGCGTTTTTCACTTCGCTGACGGCTCCCGGTGAGGCGACGTACTGCAGATTTGGCCGCAGGCTCAGCCAGTTGGTCACACGGGCATTGTAATAGATTTCATAGTTATACTCCGAACCGTGCTGGACGGGCAGGTAGGTCGGGCTGTCATAGTGACTTTCGCCGTTTTCCTCATTGATGCGATGCTGCATGCGCCCGTAGTTGCTGTTGACGTGAATGCGTGCGGCACCGACGCCAATTTCATCCTGTGCGCGTGAGGCAAACGGCCCTTTCCAGACAAAGGTCATCGCCTGATAGTTATCGGTTTTAGAGGTACGTCGATCGTTCATCACCCCCTGAACCGTCAGGTTCAGCCCGCGCTGATTATCCCCGTCCATAGCGGTCAGTTGCTGTTGCAGTAACAGATAGCCGCCGTACGCGTGCGCATCATCGTGATAGCCGCCATTACGGTAGCTGGAATACTTATCGCCGTTTACCGAAGAGTAGTAGACGCCCATACGATAGTTGCCCGGCAGTTTGTCAGGGCCGAAGACCGGCTTCCAGCCCAGCTCTACCGGCACCATGTTACCGAGCGTCGGGCTGCCATCCAGGCGGAAGCCATTCCCGGTATCGTAGTTGCTGGCCGTCTGGTTGTAGAAACCGACCTGCAGGAATACTTCAGGCGTGAAGTTGAACTTCACGCGTCCGCCCCACTGGGAAACCGGCCAGTTAAACCAGCGATCGCCGCGCCAGTTTCCCGGCTGACCGCTGCCGAAGGCCAGGTTTTCGAAATTGCTCTGGAACGAATCAAAATCCTCACCGACGGTCACGCGTCCTGCTTTCACTTCGATAAGACGATCGAAGAACCCTTTATTCATCCAGAACTGGGTCAGACGCCAGGTCTGGCCTCGACCATACACCTCCTGTACCGATGACAGGCCGCCGGTACGGGGGTCGTTAATATGCTCGGTGAGATCGTGGCCGTTACGGCTGGTCACGGTGAACTGAAACTGCGTATCGTCCCAGTTGAGCAGTTTTTCTAAATCGAGGGTGGTACCAAATGCCCATTGATCGGTATAGCGGGCGGAGCTGGAGGTTTTATAGCCGCCGGCGAGGTTGCTGGCAGACTCCATGGTGTAGTTGACCTGGAAATCCACACCGTCGTCTTTTAGCTGCGAGCGTAATCCCCCCCAGTCACCAAACATATAGGATGAATCAACGCTCAACGGTGCCATATCAGCCCATGAAGCGCTGGAAAACATCATCAGTGCACCACTGCACAGGAGCGCGATTTTTTTCATTTTCCAATCTGCGTATGCTTTTCTTTGCATGATTTTGACCTTTTTTATAATTTCCTCACGGCCGCGATTCACTCAACTCCATGAGTGGCTAATCGTCAGGTATTCAGAGCTAAAATGCTGCTGCTTGTTTTTGCCGCAATAAGTTTTTGCGACTGCCGTATGACAACATGTAAACAAGTTGTGGGGATTATATTTTTGTGCGGATAATGCTTTGCAGAATGGGTTTATTGTTTGTAAATAATTTGTACTGTGAGCAATTGTTTCTGCGGTGGGGTTTTCTGGAAATTACCGCCAGTTTACGATTCAGAAAAACTGGCGGTGAGGTTTAAAATTTAATTCCGGCGCTCAGACCGCCAACGAAGCGCTGGGAGTTATCTTCAACGGCACCGGGTTTGGTGGTTTGCTGCAGGTTGGGGCGCAGAATAATATGAGGGGTTAAGCGATAGTTATAGTAAAGGTCGTAATTAAACCCCTCACCGTGCATGAGAGGCTGCGGCTTATTGCTTTGATACTCCGCCGATGGCAGCGAACTTTGCGGTAAAGACAGTGGATTCGCACCTCTTGGGGATATCGGTGAGGGCGTTTGTTGCTCGGGCATAATGTCGTACGGTCTTTGACTCGCGCAAAGCGTGCCGCTGGCTAGCGCTAATGCCAGCGTGCTGGCACCGACCAGAAGAGCATTGCGCAGTATTTTCGAGGACGATAATCTTTCCATAATTGACCCCCTTCTAAATCCTGCTGGTTGGATAATCCTTTCGTTCTCGTGCTCATTACATCATGTCATCCCATAACGGTTACTCTTTAAAATGCGGTTATCGGACATTTTTATGATAATGGCTGCATACCGCATCAACTGATTTTCACCTTGCGGAAGGTTAAGGTAAGATGCACGCAAAGCAATTGAAGGGAGTTTTTAGTAGGTATTGATCAGGGAGAGAGTCTATGAGAAGACTATTGTTTGCTATATGGTGTGTGTTTTCTTTTGTCTTGTCTTTTTTGATATTCTTTTTATTGATTACTTTTATTCAAATAAATATTATCCCGCGTGAAATGCTGGAAAATTTTCTCGAACTTTTATCGATGACCGGTGATGCAGCCTTTACCCGGTGGCTCTATTTCTCAGGAAGTGGGTTGTCGCTGGTATTAGCTATTATGACCTGTCATGAAGTGTGGTCGATGCAGCATCATGCAGAGGCCTGAAAAAATAAACGCCCGTTCGCGGGCGTTTAATTATAGTGACGAACTCTTCAATACGGCAGACTTATCTGCGGCCAAGTATTTTAGCCGCCAGAAAACCGACGCCGGCGGCAATGGCCAGTGAAACCAGCGGTGAATCCTGGGTTTTGGTTTTCACACAGTCCAGCGCATCATCAATAGCATAGGATGCCTTCGCTGCCTGCTGACGGACTTTCCCCTTGAATTCATGCTCAGGAGAGTCGACGGCTTTGCCAAACTCTTCCTGGCCTTTGCCGAGAGCTTCTTCCGCTTTATCGTTCGCTTTATCAAACAGACTCATACTGCCTCCTTTAATGGCATGATTTCCTCATGTGCGATATTAATCGTAGACCATTGGTGGCGGAAGATTGTCGGAATTTGTATAAAAATATGAATTTACGATGATCTGAATGTAAAAAAAGGGGGGATCCTGCGATCCCCCCTGATGGTTAATATCAGTGGTAGCCTTCGTCCGGCTTAATTTTTCCGCGGAAGACGTAATAGCTCCAGAAGGTATAAACCAGAATCACCGGGATAATCATTAATCCGCCGACCAGCATAAAGCCCTGGCTCTGTGGCGGAGAAGCCGCATCCCAGATGGTGATGGACGGCGGAATGATGTTCGGCCAGATACTGATACCCAGACCGGTAAAGCCAAGGAAGACCAGCGCCAGCGTCAGCAGGAATGGCGTGTAGTGCGCGTGGCGTTTCAGCGCGCTGAGCAGCCCCCAAGCCGCGGCCAGCACCAGCACCGGTACCGGCAGGAACCAGAACAGGTTAGGCAGGCTAAACCAGCGGTGCATAATGTTTTCGTGCAGCAGCGGCGTCCAGACGCTGACGATAGCAATGACCACCAGCAGGGCCAGCAGCAGGGGCTTGGTCAGCGCGGTCATTTTGCGGTGCAGCTCGTTTTCGGTTTTCATAATCAGCCAGGTGCTGCCCAGCAGCGCATAGGCCAGAACCAGACCGACGCCGCAGAACAGCGTGAACGGCGTCAGCCACGCCAGCGCCGGGCCGCTGTAGGTCCGGTTGGTGACCTCAAAACCGTTAATCACCGCGCCCAGCACCACGCCCTGGCTGAAGGTGGCCACAAACGAGCCTCCGATAAATGCTTTGTCCCAGAACGGGCGATGCTCTTCTGTTGCCTTAAAGCGGAACTCAAAGGCCACGCCGCGGAAAATCAGGCCGATCAGCATAATCGTCAGCGGGGCGGCCAGTGCGGTGGTGATCACCGCATAGGCCAGCGGGAAGGCACCAAACAGCGCAGCGCCGCCCAGGATAAGCCAGGTTTCGTTGCCGTCCCACACCGGGGCGACGGTATTGACCATCATATCGCGCTCAACGGGATCCTTATTGAACGGGAACAGGATGCCGATGCCGAGATCGAAGCCATCCATAATGATGTACATCAGGGTGGCGAAAACGATGATGGTAAACCAGATAATGGAGAGATCGATTCCCATCTTATTTTCCCTCTTCCGATGAATTGAGTTTTTCCTGCACCGCCGACAGCGGGCGAGAAGGCGTGTGCGAGGTACCCGGTCCGCCTTCTGGCGTGTGGTCACCTTCTCCTGTCTGAGGGCCTTTTTTAATCAGGTTCGCCAGATAGGTATAGCCGATGCCGAACACCGAGATATAAACCAGGATAAAGGCGATCAGCGAGATGGCCATCTGCAGCGTGCTGTGCAGCGAAACGGCGTCACGGGTGCGCAGCAGGCCGTAGATTACCCATGGCTGACGCCCCATCTCCGTGGTGATCCAGCCCGCAACCAGCGCGATCAGCCCGGATGGCCCCATCAGCAGGACAAACCACAGGAACGGACGCGAGGTATAAAGACGCTGGCCTCGACGCATCCACAGGCTGACCACGCCCATCAGGATCATCAGCATGCCCAAGCCCACCATCACGCGGAACGACCAGAACACCACCAGCGAGTTAGGGCGATCTTCTTTCGGGAAGCTCTTCAGTGCCGGAACCTGTTTATCCAGGCTGTGGGTCAGAATCAGGCTGCCGAGGTAAGGAATTTCCAGCGCGTAGCGGGTTCTCTCTTCCTTCATGTCCGGGATGCCGAACAGGATCAGCGGCGTGGCTTCCCCCGGCGGGTTTTCCCAGTGGCCTTCAATGGCCGCAATTTTCGCGGGCTGATGTTCGAGCGTGTTCAGGCCGTGGGCATCGCCAATCATCGCCTGAATCGGCGACACGATCAGCGCCATCCACAGCGCCATGGAGAGCATTTTGCGAATAGCTGGCGTATCGTTTTTACGCAGCAGATGCCAGGCCGCCGAGGCACCCACGAAGAACGCGGTTACCAGGAAGGCCGCCACGGACATGTGCAGCAGTCGGTAAGGGAAAGACGGGTTGAAGATGATGGCCATCCAGTCGGCGGGGACAACGATACCGTTTTCCACCGCATAGCCCTGCGGCGTTTGCATCCAGCTGTTAGACGCCAGGATCCAGAAGGTGGAAATGATAGTGCCCAGCGCCACCATGCAGGTGGCAAAGAAGTGCAGCCCGCGACTGACGCGGTTCCAGCCAAACAGCATTACGCCGAGGAAGCCCGCTTCAAGGAAGAATGCGGTCAGCACTTCATAGGTCAGCAGCGGGCCGGTAATACTGCCGGCAAACTGCGAGAAACCGGCCCAGTTGGTACCAAACTGATAGGCCATGACCAGTCCGGATACCACGCCCATTCCGAAGTTGACGGCGAAGATTTTTGACCAGAAATGATAGAGGTCGCGATAAACCTCGTTTTTGCTTTTCAGCCACAGGCCTTCCAGTACCGCAAGGAAACTGGCTAACCCGATGGTGATAGCGGGGAAAAGGATGTGGAAGGCTACGGTAAAGCCAAACTGTATCCTCGCCAGGTGATACGCATCTAATCCGAACATTGCTTACCTCGATCTAGCATAATACTGCCTTTTATTTTTTTACCCACAATTAACAAATAGACTACATTATGAAAAAGTGAAGGTTGCTAATTGCGGGTTTCTCATCTACGACGGATTGATCCTAAGACCAAATCAGGTGAAGGAGTAGTAACAGTAATATTGATCGTGGGTATAACAGAAATCATTATTACGATGAAGTGTTACGCTGACAGGTTAAATCACTGGCGGAATTTGTTAAAGCAGGCTAGTGAAATGCTGACGAGATGTAAAATTACTGTATCATTATGATGGGTAAGCATTTTTACATCGGGCTTATTCGGCAAAAAATGCATCCATCTCGCCAGTAAGGCATCAAACTGCCCGCCGTATTCCAGGCATCTTTATAGCCTGAGGAGATATAAAAATACCTTCAAAGTACGTAAAGGATATAATAACCACAGAAAATATAAAGGTTTAGTGAAATATGTAAACCCGATGTTGCTAATTAGGGGGTGATTGGTTTTTTTACCCTGTACTTCTTTTTATTCTTCTACTACGCCCGCGTTATTCTTAAATCCCCTTCTGTAAATGTTAATAATGTAATACATAAAAACACGCAAAATGAAATAAATTATTACATTTTAGTGGCGGTTATCTGTCCAATGATTGTCAAAAATCAAAATTTACCTGAGTGAAATATGCGCATTAGCCCTGGCGCAGGCGCCATGCTATAACAGCCAGTGAAAGCCATTTTTCGGCTGTTTACAGGGGAATGAGATGGAAATGTTGTTCGCATTGTTGCCGGTTTATGCGGCCTATTTGCTGGGTACGGCCAGCCCTGGCCCCAGTAATATGGCGATCATGGGGGTGGCAATGAGCCAGGGGCGGATCCCCGCTTTGATGCTGGCTGCCGGAGTGATCAGCGGATCGCTGTGCTGGGCATTGCTGGTGGCCACCGGATTATCGACGCTGCTGCTGGCCTGGGCGCAGGCGGTGACGGTGATTAAGATCGTCGGCGGTATCTATCTGCTCTGGCTGGCGTTCAAAGCGGCACGCAGCGCTGCGCAGAGCAAACCGCTGGCTAATAGTGCCGCGGTGGCGATGCCGCTGTCTTATCGTGCGCTGTATCGTCGCGGTTTGCTGCTGCATCTCAGCAATCCGAAAGCGATTATGGTATGGATGGCGATTATGTCTCTGGGGATCCACCCGGACGCATCTCCCTGGCTACTTCCGCTGATTGTTGGCGGCTGCGCGCTGCTGGGCATCGGGGTGTTCAGTAGCTACGCGCTGCTGTTTTCGACCCAGGTGATGAGCCGGGGCTATCAGAAATGCCGCCGCGGTATCGAAGGGGTGTTTGCGCTGTTTTTCACTGCGGCAGGCCTTAAGCTGCTGTTTTCCCGCTGACATATCGGCGGTGGAGACCGCGTCTCCGCCGCCGTGTGGTGCTCAGGGCTGATAGCCCGCCAGTTCGGCTTCAGGCATTCCGGCTTCGCGTGCCGCCTGGCACAGCTGCTGCCAGCTGTTGGCGTCAATCGGAATGCCGTTGCGGCGACGCGCTGCCCGCTGTTCTTCTTCCCACTCTCCCGGAACTTTAATAGCCTGTTCACCGGCCTGCGGCGAAGCTTTAACCCAGTCGATAAACCGCTGCGCTTCCTGCTGCATTTCCGGGGCATCAAAGGCGGCAGGATCCAGCACGATGCTGGTCATGCAGTTGAAAATCGCCGCCGGTGAGGTTTGCAGCGACTCCCGGTGAGTGGTTTTCCCCCCGGACAGGGCACCGCCAAGAATTTCACACATCACCGCCAGCGCATAACCTTTATGCAGACCAAAGGCCAGCAGTGACCCGTAGGGTGTTTCATGCATCACGCCGGGATCGCAGGTCGGCAGACCGTGGCTGTCTATCAGGTTGCCGTCGGCCACCGCCGCGCCTTTATTCCATGCCACGCGGGTTTTCCCGTAGGCGATGCCGCTGGTGGCGAAGTCCAGTAATAATGGCGCCTGGCCCGGCCGCGGAAAGACGGCGCAGAATGGATTGGTGCCGAACCGACGGTCGCTGCCGTTGAAGGGGGCAACCAGCGGATCGCCGACCACGTTGACAAAATGGAATGAAATCAGTCCGGCGCTGGCGCACATTTCGGCCCAGTGGCCAATACGTCCGATGTGGTGAGAATTACGCAGAGCAATCGCGCACATACCCAGTTCACGCGTGCGGCCAATTGCCAGTTCCATGGCCTCTGCGGCCATCACCTGGCCAAACCCCTGCTGGCCATCAACGGTTAACACCGCACCGGCATCTTTCACGATCTGTAACTGACGGTTTTGTTGCAAATTTCCCAGCGCACGGGAGGTCATATAGGTAGGGATCATACCCACGCCGTGGGAGTCGTGGCCTGCGAGATTCGCGGCAACAAGATGGTCGGCGATTTTTTTTGCTTCGGCCTGACTGCTGCCTGCATGTTGCCACAGGCTTTCTACCATCTGATGCAGGCTGTCGGGGGCAATACGTACTTCATCCATAGCTGTGCTCCATGCTTTAACCGGTGAGTGGCGGGTATTATTGCGCCTTCATCCTATCCGGCTTGTTGCAGGAATGCGTAGCGTTTCTTAAAAAAAAGCCCACTGAACGTGGGCAAATAAATCTATTTCTCGACTTTACCATTAGATGGTACAGGGGGATAGTCGCACGATTTCTGTAGAAAATATAATTGGTTATATAGATCGATTCGCAAATATCGATCTTATAAATCGATTACAGCAACAGGTGAACATTTTCTGTTACAGAAGCGGGTGTATCACCGCTGAGGGCGAATAAATGTGGCTGGCTGCATTTTTGGCAGTCAGGCTGTAACGGCCCAGACTGGTATGGATTGTGCTCATCGGGATCTCCTTGTATACCTGGTATCTTTCAAGCCCCCTGTTTGCTGATTACCGGACAATCCGCTCCCTTTATCTGAACTTGAACAGAGTGGGTATAACGGTCAGGTTAAAGTTGGTAACAAGTAAGTCCTTAGAATGACGTTATAAGTGTAGCCAGAAAATGACCGTTCGGGTGAGGAGGTTGTGAGCCAAAGTGGGGGTTCGTGATGACAATCGCTATTTAACGAATGGATTTGTAAAGATCCGCAGCGCTGATTATGACCGGGAAAAGCGTCATCGCGCTGCTCTCAGTGGGGCTAGCTGGCCAGGGTGATATCCAGATCCATCGCCGCTAATTCACGGCTGGCCGCGGCAGAAAGATGGGGATCGGTAATGATGGCATCAAACTGGTCGATCGGCAGGGCCAGAAAGGTGGCGATTTTATTGTATTTAGAGCTGTCGGCCAGCAGCACCCGCTTGCGGCTGACCTCGCCGGCGGCGCGCTTAACGGCAATTTTCTCTTCATCCGGCGTGAAGGTTCCCCGTGTTCCCCAGCAGGAAGCGGAGATAAAGGCGATGTCGACAGACAGCCCGCGCAGCGCCTGCGCAGCGGCTTCCCCGACGCTGGAACGGTTGTCCCGGCACAGCGTACCGCCGGTGTGGATCATCCGACACTGGCTGCTATCAATCAGAAAGTTGGCAATCGCAAAGTCATTCGTCACGATCAGCAGATCGTCACGCACGCTGAGTTCGCGCGCCAGCGCCAGGGTGGTTGTACCCGCGTCCAGATAAATACAGCTGTTGCGGGGGATATGCTGCGCCGCCGCCGCACCGATAGCCTGCTTCTCCAGGCTGAACATGCTGGTTTTATCAAGATGTGAAGGCTCGCTGGACAGGCGCTCGGTTGAACGCACGCCGCCGGAAACCAGCATGACCGCTCCCTGTTCTTCCAGTTTCTGCAGATCGCGGCGTATCGTCATATGCGAGACGGCCAGCCGCTCCGTCAGCTCGGCAATGCTGACGACGCCGCGTTCCTGCACCAGCGATAATATTTGTTGATGGCGTTCAACGGGGATCATGAACCCTCCTTGCGAGTGGGCGGAGTAACAGGCATGGGCGTGGAGGCGATCGGCTGACGACACAACACCACAATTTTTACCAATTTATCACGCTGTAGATTTATCGTCACAGCTTTTCACGCTGGATAATTGATTATCTGACTGAATATGTTTGTTTTTGTTGGAGTTTGCTTGTGTCGGGGTGTTGTTAATCTGTGTGAATGTGTCGGTCTTCTTTGTTAATTATTGTGATATGCGTCACCAAGTTTGCCGCTAATAACGCCTATACTTCACACAAGAAAACAAATTATCACCAAAATTAACACGGAGAGCGTATGTCAAACGCAGCATCAATGTCGGTTTGTGTCGTTGGCCTCGGTTCTATGGGGATGGGTGCGGCGCAATCCTGTATTAAGGCAGGCCTGCGGACCTGGGGGGTGGATCTCAATCCACAGGCGTTAAAAACCCTGCGCGACAGCGGCGCACAGGCGGCAGAGAGCCGCGCTGATGATTTTGCCGATAAGCTTGACGCGGTGCTGCTGCTGGTGGTGAATGCGGTGCAGGTTAACGCCATTCTGTTTGCGGAAAACGGTCTGGCTTCACGCCTCAAGCCCGGAACGGTGATCATGGTTTCCTCAACAATTTCCGCCGCCGATGCGCAGAGTATTGAGCAGCAGCTGGCACAGTATCAGCTGATCATGCTGGATGCGCCGGTTTCCGGTGGCGCAGTCAAAGCGGCCGCGGGCGAGATGACGGTGATGGCTTCCGGTAGCGATGCCGCCTTCGAGCGCCTGCAGCCGGTGCTGGATGCGGTGGCGGGTAAAGTTTATCGCATCGGCAGTGAGATCGGCCTCGGCTCAACGGTGAAAATTATCCATCAGCTGCTGGCCGGGGTGCATATCGCTGCCGGTGCGGAAGCCATGGCGCTGGCGGCGCGGGCCGGTATTCCGCTGGATACCATGTACGACGTGGTAACGAATGCGGCAGGCAATTCCTGGATGTTCGAAAACCGCATGCGTCACGTTGTCGACGGCGACTACTCGCCGAAATCAGCGGTGGATATCTTTGTGAAAGACCTCGGACTGGTGGCAGACACGGCGAAGGCGCTGCATTTCCCGCTGCCGCTGGCTTCCACGGCGTTTAACATGTTTACCTCCGCCAGTAATGCCGGCTTTGGTCGTGAAGACGACAGTGCGGTGATCAAGATCTTCAGCGGCATTACGCTGCCGGAAAAAAAGGAGCAAAAATAATGCGCCTGGGTGTGATAGCAGATGATTTTACCGGTGCGACCGATATCGCCAGTTTTCTGGTGCAGAACGGGATGTCAACGGTTCAGGTGAACGGCGTGCCGCAGGACGAGCGCCAGCTGGACGCCGCAGCGATTGTCGTCAGCCTCAAGTCGCGCTCGTGCGCGGCAGAAAAAGCCGTCGCGGATTCTCTTGCGGCGCTGGCGTGGCTGCAACAGCAGGGCTGTGAGCGGTTCTACTTTAAATATTGTTCAACCTTTGACAGTACCGCAAAAGGGAATATCGGCCCGGTGACCGATGCGCTGCTGGCCGCGCTGGGTGAGACGCAGACGGTGATTTCTCCGGCGCTGCCGGTCAATGGCCGCACCGTTTATCAGGGGCATCTGTTCGTTATGAACCAGCTGCTGTCCGATTCCGGTATGCGTCATCATCCGGTCACGCCGATGACCGACAGCAATCTGCTGCGGCTGATGGAAGCGCAGGCGACGGGCAAGGCCGGTCTGATTGCCAGCCCGACGCTGGATCGCGGCGCTGAAGCGGTGCAGAACGAACTGGCTGCGCTGGCGGCGGAGGGCGTGCGCTATGTCGTGCTGGATGCGTTGAACGAGCAGCATCTGCTCACCCAGGGGGAGGCGCTGCGTGGAATGACGCTGGTCACCGGCGGGTCCGGTCTGGCGATTGGCCTCGCGCGTCAGTGGGCGACGCACGGCTGGGACGGCGCGCAGGCGCAGGCAGCAGGCAAACCGCAGGGAGGCCGCGCGGTGGTGATCTCCGGTTCCTGTTCAACCATGACCAACCGGCAGGTCGCCTGCTACCGCCAGCAGGCCGCTTCGCAGCCCGTGGATGTGGAGCGCGCGCTGCAGCAGCGTGAGGCCTATGCGCACGAGCTGTGCGACTGGGTGGCGCAGCATGCCGATGAGCCGCTGGCACCCATGCTGTTTGCCACTTCCGAACCGGAAACGCTGCAGCGGATCCAGCAGCGGTACGGCGCGCAGCAGAGCAGCGAGGCCGTTGAACAGCTGTTTGCCAGCGTGGTGCGCGAACTGCAGCAGCGCGGCTGGCAGCGCTTTATCGTCGCCGGAGGAGAAACGTCCGGCGTGGTGGCGCAGACGCTGAATATTGATGCCTTCCACATCGGACCGGCGATTTCCCCCGGCGTTCCGTGGGTCCGCTCGGTCACGCAGCCGGTATCCCTTGCGCTGAAATCCGGTAATTTTGGTGATGAAAACTTTTTTGCCCGCGCGCAGACGGAGTTCGCAGTATGACTGAACAGCAGGCTCGTGAAGAAATGGTCCGGCTGGGCGCCTCGTTTTTCCAGCGAGGTTATGCCACCGGTTCGGCAGGAAATTTATCCATGCGCCTCGACGACGGCACGCTGCTGGCGACACCGACCGGCTCCTGCCTCGGTGAGCTGGTGGCGGAGCGTTTGTCGAAGGTGACCCAGGAAGGGGAGTGGATCGGCGGCGATAAACCGTCAAAGGAGATCAGCTTCCACCGTGCAATTTATCAGAACAACCCGGAATGCGGCGCTATCGTGCATCTGCACTGCCTGTATCTGACCGCGCTCTCCTGTCTGGAAGGGCTGGACAGCAAAAACTGCATTCGTCCTTTCACCCCGTATGTGGTGATGCGCGTTGGCGATGTGCCGGTTGTTCCTTATTATCGTCCGGGCGACCCTCGTCTCGGCGAGGATCTGGCGAAGCTGGCGCCGCACTACCGGGCATTCCTGCTGGCGAATCACGGACCGGTGGTGGTGGGGAAAACGCTGCGTGAAGCGGCGGACAACACCGAAGAACTGGAAGAGACTGCCCGACTGATATTTACCCTGGGCGATCGCCCGATTCGTTATCTGACCGATGACGAAGTGGCTGAATTACGGAGCTGAAATCATGCCTAAGTTTGCTGCAAACCTTTCGACGCTGTTTAACGAACTGCCTTTTCTCGAGCGCTTTGATGCGGCGGCGAAGGCCGGATTTAAGGGCGTGGAGTTTTTGTTTCCCTATGAATACGACGCGGCGGTGCTGAAAGAGGCGCTGACGCGCAACAACCTGGAGCTGGTACTGTTTAATACCGCACCGGGGAACGCGGCGGCGGGAGAGTGGGGCGTTTGCGCCATTCCGGGGCGGGAGGAAGATGCCCGCCGTGACATCGACCGCGCGCTGGACTACGCGCTGGCGCTGGACTGTCGCCAGGTCCACGTGATGGCCTCGGTGGTGCCGCCGGGAGCCGATCGCGAAGCCTGGTGCCAGACCTTTATCGACAACGTACGCTACGCCGCTGACCGCTTTGCGCCGCACGGTATTCGCGTGCTGCTTGAAGCGCTGAATCCAAAAACCAAGCTGAACTATCTCTATTCCAGCCAGTACCAGACGCTGGATATCGTTAAGCGCGTCGACAGGCCCAATGTTTTCATCCAGCTCGATCTGTTCCACGCTCAGCTGGTGGATGGCAACCTCAGCCACCTGATCGTCGACTACGCGGGTCAGTATCAGCATATCCAGATCGCTTCTGCGCCCGACCGTCATGAGCCGGACGAGGGAGAGCTGAATTATCCGTGGCTGTTCAATCTGATTGACCGTAGCGGTTATCAGGGCTGGATCGGCTGCGAGTATTTCCCACGAACCACCACTCTGGCAGGCCTGGGCTGGCTCGACGCCTGGAAATAATCTGACTTTAGCGCTCACCGCGCTGTGCAATTGCTGCACAGCGTCGGGTTTCTGTTGCCTGCATCTGGCTGTCCGCCAGGGAAACGCTGCTGATAACGGCGCTCTAAAGCGCTGAAATTAAAAACATTGAGGCTTACTGATGTCTACCGCCCTGTTATTAACGATTGCCGTTGCCAGCGTGCTGATACTGCTGCTGCTGGTGATCAAAGCCAAAGTACATCCCTTTGTCGCCCTGCTGGTGGTCAGCCTGCTGGTGGCGATGGCTACCGGTATTCCTGCCGATAATATTATGAAGGTGATTTCCGCCGGAATGGGCGGCCTGTTGGGGTCGATAACCATTATTATCGTGCTGGGGGCGATGCTGGGGGCGATTATTGAATGCTCCGGAGGCGCGGAATCCCTGGCGCAGCGTTTTACCCAGGCGCTGGGCATTAAGCGCACCGTGGCGGCGCTGACGATGGCGGCCTTTATTCTCGGTATTCCGGTGTTCTTTGAAGTTGGCTTTATTATCGTTATTCCGCTGATTTATGGCTTTACCAAGGTGGCCCGCGTTTCTCCACTTAAGTATGGCCTGCCGATGGCCGGTGTGATGCTGACGGTGCACGTGGCGCTGCCGACCCATCCCGGTGCCGCCGCCGCGGCAGGGCTGTTAGGCAGCGATATGGGCTGGCTGATGCTGCTGGGGATTGCGGTTTCCATCCCCGTCGGCGTGGTGGGTTATTTCGTGGCGAAAGCCATGAATCGCCGCCACTATCAGCTTTCGGTCAGCGTGCTGGAGCAGCTGCAGCTGGCCAGGCCGGAAGGCGGCCAGAATCCGCTGAAAGGCGAGCAGGCTCCCGGCGCGTGGCTGATTTCTTCCCTGATCGTCGTACCGATTGTGCTGATTGTAGTGGGCACACTGGCGCACAGCGTGCTGCCGGAAGGTAACGGCGTTCGCCAGCTGTTAACGCTGGTGGGGACGCCGGCCATTGCGCTGCTGATTGCGCTGGCGCTTTCCGCCTGGCTGCTGGGGCTGCGTCGCGGCTGGAGCCGTGACAAGCTGAGCGACCTGCTGGACCGCGCGATCCCCAGTTCGGCGGGCGTGATTCTGGTGGCCGGTGCGGGCGGCGCGTTTGGTAAGGTGCTGGTGGAGTCGGGCGTGGGTAAGGCGCTGGCGCTGTCGCTGGAAACGATTAATCTGCCACTGATCCCGGCTGCGTTCCTGCTGTCTCTGGCGCTGCGTGCGTCGCAGGGTTCAGCCACCGTCGCCATTCTGACTACCAGTGGCCTGTTAACCCAGGCCGTCACCGGGCTGAGCGAGATGCAGCTGGTGCTGGTCACGCTGTCGGCATGTTTTGGCGGCCTGGGGCTTTCCCATGTGAATGATGCCGGCTTCTGGGTGGTGACGCGCTATTTAGGCCTGTCGGTTGCCGATGGCCTGAAAACCTGGACGGTATTAACCACCGCAATGGGCCTGACCGGTTTTGTGCTGGTATGGCTGCTGTCCGCGGTGCTTTAACGCGCTGCCCGGCGGATTGAAAATCTTCTTCTATACTTAAGCCACAGGAACTTACTGATGAGTTCTGTGGCTTTTCACCTGTAAAGGAGATGGAAAATGAAAATTATTCTCTGGATCATCGCAATTATATTTATCGTCGGCCTGTTAACGGTTACCGGTGTATTTAAACTCATTTTTTGATTTTGATTTCGGCCACTCGCGCTGTTGCAAGTGGCCAAAATGATTTATTCGTCTTGAGCAATAATGCTTTGTATTAATATAAAGTGTAACTTCTTTTATTTTTTATCAGGTTTTTGTCCACTGCCTGTGTCTGAATAAATATCTGTCTTTTTATTATCAACTGAACGTCAACATACCCTCAGCATGCAATGAAATATTTTTTCTGCAGGATATACTCGCAGAACATATATGGAGTTACGTGCCAAGGAGAAATGATGACGTCTTATGAAGAACAACTATTGCAGGATGAAGCGAAGTATTGTTCGTATGGCGATACGGTTCATTATGTTAATCCACCCAAAATTTTTGACCGCTGTCGGGGCAGCTTTTTGTTTGATGCCCAGGACACGCCCTATCTCGATCTGCAGATGTGGTACTCGGCGGTTAATTTCGGTTATGCCAACTCCCGGCTTGATAATGCGTTAAAAAAACAGATAGACCAGCTCCCGCAGCTGGCCAGTCAGTACCTGCATCCCACGAAAATTGAACTGTCGAAAGTGATTGCTCAGGATATGGAGCGCAAGTTCGGCCTGCCGGGGAGAGTGCACTTCAACGTAGGGGGATCGCAGTCCGTTGATGACTCCCTGAAGCTGGTGCGTAATTTCTGCAACGGCAAAAGCCGGATGTTTGCCTTCGAGGGCGGCTATCACGGACGCACGCTGGGGGCTTCATCCATTACCTCCAGCTATCGCTATCGCCGTCGCTTTGGTCATTTTGGCGAGCGCGCGCAGTTTATTCCGTTCCCCTATCCATTCCGCCGCCAGAAGGGGATGACTCCGGAAGAGTATGCCGACAAGCTGGTGGCTGATTTCGCCCGCCTGTTTGAAAACGAATATCACGGATTATGGGATCCCAAGGCCCAGCAGGCTGAGTTCGCCGCGTTTTATATCGAACCCGTCCAGGGGACCGGGGGTTATGTTATTCCTCCGCGTAACTTCTATCCGGCATTGAAAAAGGTGCTCGATCAGCACGGCATTTTACTGGTGGTCGATGAAATTCAGATGGGCTTTTACCGCACCGGTAAGCTGTGGTCGATTGAGCATTTCGATATCAAACCGGACGTGCTGGTATTCGGCAAGGCGCTGACCAACGGTCTGAACCCGCTGGCGGGTATCTGGGCGCGCGAAGAGATGATTAACCCAACGACGTTCCCCGTCGGCTCCACTCATTCAACCTTTGCCTCAAACCCACTGGGCACGGCCGTCGGGCTGGAGGTGATGCACATGCTGGCCGAGAAGGACTACGAGCGGCAGGTCATGGACAGCGGTGCCTACTTCCTTGACGGGCTGAGATCGCTGCAGCGCCAGCATAAAGAGATTGGCGATGTGGATGGCCTGGGGCTGGCGCTGCGCGCCGAGCTGTGCCGACCGGATGGGTTTACGCCGGATAAAGCACTGCTCGACAAGATGGTCGATATTGGGCTTTCGGGCACGCTTGAATATCAGGGCCAGAAAACCGGGCTGGTGCTGGACGTAGGTGGATACTACAAAAATGTGATCACCTTCGCGCCATCGCTGGAGATCAGCCGGCCAGAGATCGATCAGGCCATAGTCCTGCTGGACCAGCTGCTGGTTCGCGCAAAACGTGAGCTGTAATCTCGTGCACAGAATGACGGAAGGCTACGTTAATCAACTGGAACCGGCGGGACTGATCGCAGCGTTTGCGATGCATCCGCCGGAGGGATTCGACGTGCGGATTGCCGAGAATGGGCTGCCGCTCTTCACCACCCAGTTCGATCTCTTGACCACCGTGGATCCCGCGCTGCGCCAGCGGCTGGCCCGCTGGCCCGGCTATCCGGGCTGGCGGAAGTGGCTGACGCTGGAAACCTGCTTTATCGGCGCGACGACCAGCGAATACGCCTGCCTGCCGCGCCAGCAGGATCCGGCGGCTCTGCTGCACTGGATTGAAACCCACTGTGGCGACAGGCATCCGCTGACCATTATTAAAGACCTGCCTGTCGCTTCGCCTCTGTTGTCGGCGGACGATAACGACTACAGCCGTCGTCTGATTGACGCGGCGGAGGCTCGGGGTTATATCAGCGTGGAAGGCCAGGCGCTGGCGGTGGTGCCCATCGATTTTACCAGCACCGATGAGTTTCTGGCGCGCATGTCCCGCAGCCGGCGGCGAAACCTCCGCCGTAAACTTCGCAGCCGGGATGCGCTGCGGGTTGAGGTGATCCCCTGCGGTGACGATCGTCTGGCCAATGCCGGCTGGCGAGCGCAGCTGTATCAGTTTTACCTTTCCGTCTGGCAGCAAAGTGAAGTGCATTTTGATCTGCTAAGCGCCGGGTTCTTTGACCATCTTTTGCTGGATAAACACAGTGCGGGCAAGCTGTTTTGTTACTGGCATGGCGAACGCCTGGTGGGCTTTAATCTCTGCTACCAGTATCAGGGCCGTCTGGTTGATAAATACATCGGCTTCGATTATTCGCTGGCGTTGAAATTTAACCTCTATTTTGTCAGCTGGTTTGTCAATCTGGAGTACGCCATCGAACAGGGGTTGCAGGAGTACGTTGCGGGGTGGACCGACCCGGAAGTTAAAGCCAGTCTTGGGGCCAGTTTCACCTTTACTCGTCATCTGGTTCGCGTGCGTAATCCGATTATTCGGGGGGCCGTGCGTTATTTCCGCCATTATCTGGAGAGCGATAACAAATGGGCCGGTTCTCCCCCTACCTGACGGCTGACGATCCGCCACTGGTGCTGGACTTTGATGGTTCGGTGGCGGATCTTGATGGCGCAACGGTACTGCCGCTTTCCCTCTGGCAGCAGCGTATTCGCTTTGGTGCCCGCTGGCCGCACTGGCGACAGTTAACGGCCGAGAGTCAAAAACTGCTGCCGGAACGCTACGGCTGCGTGTTTACCGGCAGCGGCGATTACCATCACCTCAGTTATCTGTTGCTGCAGCGCCTGAAGGTGGATCGGCCGGTGCAGCTGATTGTTTGTGATAATCATCCGGACAATATGATCTACCCGTTTGGCATTCACTGTGGGTCATGGGTTTACCATGCCAGCCGGCTGCCGCAGATTGATAAAATTCACGTGCTTGGCATTGGTTCACCGGACATTGGACTGGGGCACGCGTGGGAAAATCATCTGCGGCCCCTGCTGACAAAAAAGCTCCATTACTGGAGTATTGGTGTGGATACCCGCTGGCTCAACTGGCTGGGGGGGCGGGAATGTAACCATCGCTTTGATAATGCCGACGGCCTGATGTCGGCGTTTTTACGCCAGCTGGGGCGGGATCCTGTTTATCTTTCGCTGGATAAGGACGTTCTCAGCCCCCGTGTCGTACAAACCAACTGGGATCAGGGGAGTTTCGAGGTGAAACATCTCGAACTGCTGATTCAGGCCTGTGCCGACCGGCTGGTAGGGATGGACGTGACCGGGGAAGTCTCCTCCTGCAACTATCAGAGTCGCTTCAAACGCTGGCTGAGTGCAGCCGACGGCCAGCCGCTGGTTTCTGCCCGTGAGGCTGGCGAATGGCAGCGGGAACAAAATCGGCTCAATCAGCAGCTGTTAACCTTTCTGCGCGACACGCTGCGCGATAATGCATCCCTTAACACAGCGATAATCTGCTCAAAATCACGGTCTTCAACCCAGTGACTGTTGCTGATGCTCAGTGAACGTGCGGCGAAATCCTCCGCATTGGGTGTGGCTGTTGGCAGGCAAAAGGGCAGAACGGTCGGATAACCGGACAGCGCATGAATAAACAATCGGGTGACCCCCAGACCGGCAGACCACAGGCGCTGCATGGCGTAGTCTCGTGTGGTGCTGTCAGGCATCAGCACCAACAAAAACGGCCACACCCCCTGCTGTTGAGGACCATCCTGCAGTACCGTTACGCCCGGAAGCTGTTCGAGCTCACCGATGCGGCTTTGCGCGCGCAGGCGGTTCTCCTGCTGCCAGGCGGGGAATCGTGCCAGCGCGGCGGCGGCCACGTTCTGGCGATAGCCGCCTAAAGTATGCAGAGGAATATCGTTGACGGTGAAGTCGTCGCCAACGGCGGCAACCGCATCCCCCCGGCTCAAAGCACGGCGCTGCTGGCGGCCATACACCCAGTCCAGCCGATCGGGGTGGTACATCAGCCGGTATCCCCAGAGTTCAGCGATGCGGCGGAGTTCCCAGCCCCTGTGCGAGGGTAAATCGTCGGCGATCTGCCGGGCCATAGCGCGCTGTATTTCGGCAGAATGACTGAACAGGACGCCCCCTTCAACCGTCGTCAGGCCTTTACCCATTGCCAGGCTGAAGAACCCCATATCTCCCGCCAGGCCGACACTTTTCCCCGCATTTTTAGCCCCCATTGACTGCGCCGCATCCTCAATCACCGCAGCCCTTTGAGGCTTTGCGATGTTGAGAACCGCTTCCGTGTCGGCAATGCGCCCGGCAAGGTGAGTCACCACTACCGCCAGCGTTTGTGGGCCGCAGAGCTGCGAAAGCTGCTGCCGGTCAAAATTGATGCTGCCGAACGCCAGATCGCAGGGAACAATTTTAAGCGGCGGGCAATGATGGGCTGCCAGCGCCACCAGCGGGCAGGTCCATGCGGGGACGATAACCTGGCACCGATCGGGCTGCCGCTGCTGCAGCGTTCGCAGGGCAATAATCAGCGCAGCGGTGCCTGAGCAGGTCAGCAGCGGGGGAGGAATGCCGAGTTCCTGCGCCAGGCAAGCCGAAAAATCCGCGCGTTTGCCTGCAAGGTCGCGCCATTGCAGCGTTAATCCGGCAGTCGGTGGGAGCTGGCGTCGGGCGGAGAAGAGCGTCATCGGTTCGGGTGCCCACTCTCCGCGCCCGCCTCACTCTCAGCCGCAACGGCCGTCATTTCACCTTTTGCCAGGAAGAGGATACCGGCAAGGATCAGCAGCCCGCCCATCATTTTGGTCAGCGTCAGGGTATCGTCAAAGAGCCAGACTGAAAGCAGCGTGACGCTGATGATTTCGAGGTGTGAGGCGGCAAATGCCGGGCCGATCGGAGCGTACTTGAGCAGCGTCATCCAGGTGAAAAACGCGCCGATGTAACCCACGAATGCTCCATAAATCCACGGATGGCTGAATACGCGTGACAGCCACGCAGCGTCCATCGTCAGCGGCAATGCGTGAATAGCGGCCGATTTAAAGCTGATTTGCGCCAGCGTATCAAATACCATTAACGTCAGAAAACCAACAAGATAAAAACGCTTCATCAGTTAATCCCTATGATCCCTACGCCCAGCGTAATCAGCAAAATGCCGGTCAGACGCCAGCGGGTGAGTGATTCCTTAAACCAGATCCGGCCTGCCAGCATGATCGTCACGATGCTGGTGCAGCCCAGCAGCATGCCCACCGAGAGCGGAACGAGCGTGAGAAAAGCCAGCCAGAGCACAAACTCCAGGATGTAACAGGCCATCCCCAGCCATATCCACGGCCTCAGCAGCATGTACCGCCACTGCTGCATTCCCTGATAGTGTGCGCTGCCGCTGGCCGCAGCCTTAAATGACAGCTGGCCAAGGCTGTCAACGATCACATTTAGCAGCCAAAGTAGCAGGGTGAGGTTGCTCATAGCGCCTCGCTCAGTGCGGGGAAAATGTCTGATTCGATGCCGGAACTGTAGCGGCGGATAAAGGCAATCGAGCGCTCAAACAGCTCCTGGCGATCGTTGTCGATCGTAATCATGTGATAGCTGTTGGCCAGCAGGACCATCTCGACGGGACCGCCAACCCTGTCACGCACCAGTTCGGCATTACGACGGTGCGAAATATCGTCATCGGCAGCATGTAACAGCAGGCAGGGCGTGTGAATGTGGTGCAGCTTGCGTCGGACATTGCGCGACAGCAGCAGGAATTCGTTGAGTGAAGGCCACGGGTTGCCGGGCAGTCCGGCGGCGGCGCTGTTACCGCTGAGCATTTTGTCGGCTATTTTTTTGCGCAGCAGCTCATTTCGAATGCCGTAAGGCGGTTCTTCATTAAACATCTTACGACGGCCGACATTTAACATACCGGCCAGAGGGAGCAGCCAGGGTGCAGCAAAGCGTGACAGCGGTGGGATGCTCCATCCGTCGTAGCGAAAGGTGACGCTATAAGCCAGCACGCCGGCGACGTTATCGGGCCAGGAGGCGGCATATTTCAGGGCAAGAACGGCCCCCATCGAGAGACCACAAACGAAAAGCGAATCAACCTGCTTTAGAAGTTTTTCCGCACCGTCTACCACGCTCTGGTACCAGTCCTGCCAGCGGGTCGCGATGAGATCTTCCACGCTGCCGCAGTGCCCGGCTAGCTGTAGTGCGTAGACGGTACATCCTGCGCGATGAAATTCACGCGCCACGCCCCGCATTTCGTTAGGCGTTCCCGTCAGTCCGTGGATCAGCAGCACCCCAATACGCCCACCGGGCAACAGATAGTCGTGACGCGCGTTCATAACGTCTCCTGCGATGAAACACGCACGGCTTTCGCGATCTGTTTTTCAAGACAGGAACGGGCCTCAGCGAAACTTTCAAAAGGCGTGTGAGCAATACCGGCCCTGCGGCACTGCGCCAACAGCCCTTTCTTGGCCAGTACGTGGTCAGCCCTGGAGGCAACGCAGAAATCGGAGCGCCCGTCACCGATGACTAAAAAAGCGTGCGGGTTAAGTTTCTCTGCCACCCGACACTTGCAGGTGCCGCTTGCAAACCGACAGTCGGGGTTAAAATGCGGAAAGCTGATGTGCCAGCGTCGTTCACCGACCTGTTCGAGATGGTTCGCAATCACCGGCAGGCCTGCGATATTATTGTTGCGTAAAATTCGCTCGATGGCGTAATCAAGGCCATCGCTAACGATATAAAGTGGGATTGACTGAGCTTTAGCCCAGCGAGCAAAATCACAAAATGCCTGGTCAATTTTAATCTGATCCAGGCAGGCATCCAGTTGCTGGCGTGTTGCATCAAGTAATGATATTTGACCACTCAGGCAGTCACGGGACCCTATTTTTCCTTTTTCCCAGCGCGACTCCAGTAATTTCCAGTCAGGATGACCAAACTCTTCCATTAATGTATCAGTGACATCGGCACAACTAATTGTGCCGTCAAAATCACATACAATAATCCAGCGTGAATCTGCGTGCTTGATAATGCCGGATAATCCTTGCTGTTCCATATATAGCGTCCGACGAGTGAGTAGCGAAATAAGCCATTAAACAGGATGGCAAATTTCAACATATAATGAGAAGGTTATTTTATAAGGAATAAGATAAATAAGATGTAAACGGAGTCCGGGCATTAACTCTTCCCCGCAGAATCACGCGTCAAAAGGCACAAATTGCATTTTTAGTGGGAGCGGATTGAGAAGTTTGGAATGATAATTTCCGTGCGTGACGAAACGCGGGTGTGGGAATAGCATGGCCAGCCTGAAATCTTAACGCCCCATCCAGTCCTTACCGCACGGGGATAACCTGGAAGGAGGATTATTTCTTTCTCATACGGTTGAGAATTTTTTCAGCAATCACGGCCGGTAGTGCGTTAGAAAGTGCGGATAAGCCTGTCCGCGCATCGTGGCAGTTAAGCCTTTTACGACAGCAGGCACAAATGGCACCGTGATGCCCACCGCCGTTGTTTCCCATAGTAAAGATGAACTTTGTACTTCCACATTGTCCGCACCTTAACATTTTAATCACCACAGCCTCCCTGTTTCCTCATGGGTAAGAATTATCTTATCAAATTCACACCGGAGATCCATAAATAATATTAACTGTTTTCAAGTTGCGTAATTTAAATGTAAATAATTGAAAAATATCAATAAATTATTTATTTTGCGTGTTTTTTGCCCCAGTGTAAGATGTCGATTCGTAAATTAATTGAGATTTATATGATTTGGCATAAATTTTGTTCATTTTGGCAATAAAAGTGATGGGAAATCACGAGGGTGAATGTCAATTACGACGTCTCTTACGGGTCTTTTCATCTTTGAGTATTTTTTGAGCTGAACGTTCGGCGGTTTTTTTTCATCAATATTTTCATAGGGTTTGATTTATCTGTGATACCGAAAAAGAGCCATAAAGTAAGAAAAAACCGGAGTTAATGAAGTGTTTAAGCGGAAACGCTATAATTAGCATTATTAGTCTAACGTTGACCTGGCCGAAGTTTTTGGCCCTTACAGGAAGTTGATTCTTAATCATTCCCGGGGAGAAGTGAGAATTATTATGGCAAGCCTGAAGAAATATCTCTTTTTACTGCTGCTCAATGGCCTTCTTTCGACAGGTGTGCAGGCCTCAAAGTTGAACGATGCGGTAGCGGAAGGGTGGCAATCGCTTACTGATAACGTCAGCCAGACCTGGCACGATCCGCAAACGGTGGACCTCTACATACCCGCGATTACCTGGCATAACCGCTGGACCTACGACAAAGAGAAAACCGATCGTTATAACGAACGGCCGTGGGGGGCGGGTTTTGGGATCAGTCACTACAACGAGCAGGGAAACTGGAACGGCCTCTACGTGATGGCATTCAAAGATTCCTATAACAAGTGGGAACCCATTGGGGGATACGGCTGGGAGAAAACCTGGCGGCCACTGGCCGATGACAATTTCCATCTGGGTGCCGGGTTTACGGCGGGCGTCACGATGCGTGACAACTGGAATTATATTCCTATTCCGCTGGTATTACCCCTTGCATCAGTAGGTTATGGACCCGCAACATTTCAGATGACCTATATTCCTGGTACCTACAATAACGGTAATGTTTATTTTGCCTGGCTTCGCTGGCAGTTCTAATGGAAGAAAAGTGCGAAAAAAATGAGGGAGGATAAAAAAAGTCGATATTTATCACTTTTTCATCATTGTCCACTGGACAAAAGCCTCCGCAATTGCTGTACTAGATACCGACACAGTTTAGTGTCCATTTTTCATGTAAAGGTAATATAGATGTCTAAGATCAAAGGTAGCGTTAAGTGGTTTAATGAGTCCAAAGGATTCGGTTTCATTACTCCTGAAGATGGTAGCAAAGATGTGTTCGTACACTTCTCTGCCATCCAGAGCAATGGTTTCAAAACTCTGGCTGAAGGTCAGCGCGTAGAGTTCGAAATCACCAACGGTGCCAAAGGCCCATCTGCTGCTAACGTTGCCGCTATTTAAGTTATCAGACAGAATTTTTAAAACCCGCCTCGTGAGGCGGGTTTTTTTTCGCCTGAAAAACGTGAATCACGTCTCAGGCAGCGGCACAGGCACTCTGACAGCACCCCGGCCGGGGGAACATCATGCCGCGGGCCACTATGTTAGTGCGCGAAGAACAGTACCAGCCAGGCGACAGCAGCGGTAAAGGTCAGCAGCGTAGCGAAGCTTTCAGTGGGAGTGCGGGGAAGCCAGTTCATCTTGAGCGCCTTTTACTGTGGGATAAACTGAGTCTGCCGTAAGAGTATTAAGGAAACATTAATCTGACGGCGCGCCGGCAATAAACGTGAGTGAATTCACTTAGGATTACACTTATCAGCATTTGTAACATTACCGTGTGATCTGGCCCCTTGCGAGGATAGCCTGGCTGAGGCTATAAACAATGACAGGAATTATTTCTGTTCGCGTTGATCGTATTAACCGCTGGCCTGTGTGGAGAGTGTGGATGAATATTCGTCTTGCCGAATCGAGAGATGCTTTTGCCCTGAGCGCGCTGCTGGCGGAGCTTGGCTATGAGGGCACCGCCCCGTTTATTGAACGCCGTCTGGCGCAGCTGATAGCAGATGATACGGAACGCCTGCTGATGGCAGAACATGGACACACGGTGTTGGGTTTCCTGTCGTTGCATTTTATTCCTCAGCTGGCGCTGTCCGGCGATTTCGCCCGTATCAGCTATTTTTGTATTGCTGAAGGAGAACGAAGTAAAGGAGCCGGTCAGCAGCTGCTGGCCTATGCTGAGAAGCTGGCCCGCGATCGCGGCTGTGACCGGATGGAAGTCCACTGCCACGAGCGACGCGAGAAAGCTAACGCGTTTTATCTGCGCGAAGGATTCACCGAATCACCGCGTTATCATATTAAGGAGCTGGACTGACGGATGAAAGTTGCTGCCGGGCAGTTTGCCGTGCGCCGCGAATGGCAGGAAAACGCGGCTATATGTATCGGCCTGATGATGGATGCCGCTCGTGAAGGCGCTCGCCTGCTGGTTTTACCGGAGGCCGTGCTGGCCCGGGACAACAGCGATCCCGACTGGGGGGTACGCTCCGCGCAGCCGCTGGACGGTCCGTTTGTCAGCCAGCTGCTGGCAGCCAGCCGGCAAAATACCCTGACGACTATTCTCACGCTGCACGTGCCGGATGGCGAAGGGCGGGTATTCAATGTGCTGATCGCCATCAGCAACGGGCAAATCATTGCGCGCTATAACAAACTGCATCTGTACGACGCTTTTGCCATGCAGGAGTCGCGTAACGTCAGTGCAGGAGATGAGCTGCCGCCGCTGCTTGATATCGACGGCATCAGGGTTGGACTGATGACCTGCTACGATCTCCGTTTTCCAGAGATGGCGCGCAGGCTGGTACTGGACGGTGCTTCGCTGCTGGTTCTGCCCGCTGCATGGGTCAGAGGCCCGCACAAGGAGATGCACTGGGACGTTCTGGTGACCGCCCGGGCGCTGGAAAATACCTGCTACGTGGTGGCGGTAGGGGAGTGTGGCCCGCGCAATATTGGCAACAGTCTGGTGGTGGACCCGTTAGGAATGGCGATTGCCCGAGCCGCTGAAGTCCCGGCACTGTTAACGGCGGAGGTCGACCCGCAGCGCATAGCCGCAGTACGCCAGGCCCTGCCGGTACTGGAAAACCGCCGTTTTTGTCGCCCCGAGCTTTCCGCTAAACGTGACTGAAAGTTCTTATCCTGTTACAGATTGCCGCTGCACTCCGGGCTTCCACGCGCGTTAAAATAAGTGGAACTGGGGTAGGTTACCCTGCTATTTAACGCAAAGAAGGTAGATATGGAAGGTTTAAGTATCGGCAAACTGCTGATTGTCGGCGCGCTGATCGTTCTGCTTTTTGGCACCAATAAATTACGCACGCTGGGCGGTGATTTAGGGGCGGCTATCAAAGGCTTTAAAAAAGCGATGAATGATGATGATGCAGCGGCGAAACCCTCAACGACCGATGAGAACTCTGCCGGTCAGCCCGCCCGTAAAGAGTAGGCTGGGCTTAGGCGAAAAAAAACGGATGACGACGGTCATCCGTTTTTTTTATGCCTGCCGGAATTACTTCACTTCCAGACCTTTTGCCTGCATGTCCGCATGATAAGACGAACGTACAAACGGGCCACAGGCGGCATGGGTAAAGCCCATATCCATGGCGGCGGCTTTCATTTCATCAAACTCAGCCGGGCTGACGTAGCGCTGAACCGCCAGGTGGTGACGGCTTGGCTGCAGATACTGGCCCAGCGTTAACATGGTTACGCCGTGGCGACGCAGATCGCGCATCACTTCAACGATTTCTTCGTTGGTTTCACCCAGTCCGACCATCAGGCCGGATTTGGTCGGAATATCGGGATGCGCTTCTTTAAAGCGTTCCAGCAGCTTGAGTGACCACTCATAGTTCGCCCCCGGACGAACCTGGCGGTAAACGCGCGGCACGTTCTCCAGGTTGTGGTTGAACACGTCAGGTGGGGAAGTGTTGAGGATCTCCAGCGCACGGTCCATACGACCGCGGAAATCCGGTACCAGCGTTTCGATTTTGATGTTCGGACTTTTTTCACGGATGGCCGTGATGCAGTCGGCAAAGTGCTGGGCACCGCCGTCGCGCAGATCGTCACGGTCAACGGAGGTAATCACCACGTAGCGCAGCGCCATATCGGCAATCGTCTGGGCCAGTTTACCCGGCTCGTTGCTGTCCGGGGTGACGGGACGACCGTGGGCAACGTCGCAGAACGGGCAGCGGCGCGTACAGATTGCCCCGAGGATCATAAAGGTCGCGGTACCGTGGTTAAAACATTCAGCAAGATTGGGACAGGAAGCCTCTTCGCAGACGGAATGCAGACCATTTTTACGCATTGCGGCTTTAATGCCCTGAATGCGGCTGGAATCTGCAGGGAGTTTGATTTTCATCCACTCTGGCTTACGCAGTATTTCAGTACGCTCGGTCATCACGGTTTTCACCGGGATCAACGCCATTTTGTCTGCATCGCGGTATTTAACACCGCGTTCCATCAGAATCGGTTTACTCATAGTCTTGCTAGTTCCAGGTTGGATTGCGGCGAAAATACCCGCTAAACACTAAATGAGTTTGTGGTACACCCTTTTAACTTTCGGACATCAGCCTGTCTGACCGTCTGCTCCGACGTAAAATTGTTTGGGTGAATTCAACTTTTTTTGAAAAAGCATAAAAATTATATCATCTCTCGTTTACAGAAACAGCCTGCCAGTGCGAGAAAGCGTTACAGAATTGTAAATCAGAGCGCACATTTTAGCGGTAAATCGCACTCTTTGCTCCACTGCACGTCGCTAATTGCCAGCTGGCGTGCAAAATTGTCAATCAGCAGCGGTTGAACCGATTCCAGGCTGACTTCCGGGCGCAGCGCGTGAATGTGCGTCATCTCCAGGCCAGCGTAGCCGCAGGGATTGATCCGCAGGAAGGGGGTGAGGTCCATATCAACATTTAGCGCCAGGCCGTGGAAAGAGCAGCCATTGCGGATCCGCAGACCCAGGGAGCAAATTTTTCTGCCGTCAACATACACACCGGGCGCATCAGGGCGCGCGCTGGCCACGATATCAAAGTGGGCAAGCGTGGTTATTATCGTTTCTTCAAGCGCGGTGACGAGCTGACGAACACCGACTTTGCGGCGTTTGAGGTTGATCATCACATACATCACCTGCTGACCCGGGCCGTGATAGGTCACCTGGCCGCCGCGATCGCTCTGCATCACCGGGATATCGCCCGGCATCAGCAGATGTTCAGTTTTCCCTGCCTGCCCCTGAGTAAAGACCGGCGAATGCTCTACCAGCCAGACTTCATCGGGCGTGTTTTCACTGCGCTGGTCGGTAAACTGATGCATAGCGTGGGAGACAGGCGCCCAGGGCTGGAGGCCCAGCTGGCGAATAATCAGAGTATCAGGAGACAAAACGCACGATCCGGTTAGAAAAGCAGGAGGGCAGTATAGCGCTGGTGCGGGGCAAGAACCAGTATGCCCGCACCAGATATGGGGTTACAGCACCATCCGAACAATTTCTATTTTGCCCAGCTCTTCGTACAGCGTTTCAACCTGCTCGATATGCGTGGCGGTAATGGTGATAGAAACGGAATGGAAGTTGCCTTTGCTGCTCGGTTTAACGTCCGGAGAGTAGTCGCCCGGCGCGTGACGTTGCACGACTTCAACCACTTGATCGACCAGCTCTGGCTGTGCCAGCCCCATTACTTTGTAGGTAAAGGAGGTTGGGAATTCGAGCAGGTCTTTAAGGTTGGTTTTCATATGGACTCCGGTAACACATACAAGGAACCCCGTCGCTGCGGGAGTTCACAGATACTTATAATATGGGGATATTGTGGGATAATTTCAAGAGACGAGCGTATGACCAGACTGCTGTCCCGCAGGGGCCGATCGACGATCGGCCCCTCAACGTGGGGAATTAACCGAACCAGTGGTGGAACATCAGTTTGATGTAGTCCACGAGGCGGCCGAAGATGCCACCTTCCGGTACCTCATTGAGCACCACCAGCGGATGCTGCTCAATGGTTTTCCCGTCGAGCTGGAAGTTAATGCTACCTACCACCTGATTTTTCTGTAATGGCGCATGCAGCTCGGTGTTAGTGAGCGTGTAGCTGGCTTTCAGGTCTTTCATCCGGCCGCGTGGGATGGTCAGATAAACGTCTTTTTCCACGCCCAGCTGGACGCGATCGCTGTTACCAAACCAGACCGGCTCGGAGGCGAACTCTTTCCCGGCCTTCAGCGGTGCGACGGTTTCAAAGAAACGGAAGCCCCAGGTGAGCAGTTTTTTACTTTCGGTTTCACGGCCTTTATAGGTACGGCCACCCATCACCGCAGAGATCAACCGCATCTGACCTTCGGTTGCTGAAGCCACCAGGTTGTAGCCTGCCGCATCGGTGTGGCCGGTCTTGATGCCGTCCACGTTGAGGCTGGTATCCCACAGCAGACCGTTACGGTTCATCTGACGGATATTGTTAAAGGTGAATTCTTTCTCGTGATAAACCGCATACTCATCCGGTACATCGCGGATCAGCGCGCGTCCAATCAGTGCCATGTCGCGCGGAGAGCTGTACTGACCTTCCGCATCCAGACCGTGCACCGTCTGGAAATGGGTATTCTGCAGGCCAAGCGCCTTAACGTAGTTATTCATCAGGCCAACGAACGCATCCTGGCTACCGGCAACGTAGTCGGCCATGGCAACACAGGCATCGTTACCCGACTGCAGCACGATGCCGCGGGTCAGCTGGGAAACCGGCACACGGTCACCGGGCTTGAGGAACATCAGCGAAGAGCCTTTGAACACCGGATTACCGGTGGCCCATGCGTCTTTACCGACGGTAACGATATCGTCCTGATGGATTTTACCCGCCTTAACGGCCTGTCCGATGACGTAGCTGGTCATCATCTTGGTCAGGCTGGCCGGATCGCGACGCGTATCGGCGTTTTTCTCCGCCAGCACCTTACCGGAGTTATAGTCGATCAGGACGTAGGCTTCAGCATCAATCTCCGGTACGCCCGGGATCATGGTTTTAATGTTTACATCATCAGCATAGGCGACAACGTTGAGGCTGAGGGCGATTAGCGATCCTACCGTCAGGCGTTTGATCAGTCGAGAAGGGGTCAGATTGCGCATGTTAAGAACGACAACATCCTGGCTAAGTTAAAAAAAGTGACTCACTATAGCAAAATCCTCTGGCAGCGACCCGCGCTAATTGTTGCGGGTCGGGCAGAATCACATTGCATTGGGTGCGACGGTAATAAACGACTGCTGGTTCGCTTCATTCGCCAGACGCTGCTGCAGTGCGGCGGCCTGCTGGCGTGAACTGAAGCGTCCAAGCTGTACGCGATAAACGTTGCCGCGGCTGTCAACCGAGCCACGGACGCCAAACTGTTTGCCCAGGCTGTTAGCAAGCTGCTGGGCGCGGGTGCCATCGCTCAGTGCGCCTACCTGCACCACGTAACTGCCGCTGCCGGAAGCGGCGGGCTGTGAGGCAGCCGCGGCGGCGACAATGGCCGGAGGGGCTGAAGACGCAGACGACGCGACCGGAGCGCTAACCGGTTCGCTGCCTTCCAGTACGCCGTTACGCAGTGGCTGGGCGGCACCCAGGAAACCACCGCCGCGCACCGGCGCACCGATAGTGTCGTCGCTGCTCAGCGTGCTGTTATCCACCGCGCGAACATTCTGCTGCTCGTTCTGCTCCACCGGCGCGACAGAGGTCTGCGGCTGCGACATCGCTGCACCACCACCCATCGTCATGCCCGCACCAATTTCCGGACGGGCAGGCAGGGCATAGCTTTGTTTTGCCACCGTGGTACCAATGGTACCCGGGCCAGAGAGCGTGCCATCAGGGGCAACGGCGATGTAGTCGAGGCGAACCCGGGTATTATTCGAGGTATTCAGGCGATCGGCCGCCGCACGCGACAGGTCGATAATGCGATCGGCAGTGTAAGGGCCGCGATCGTTAACGCGCACCACGATCATCCGGCCGTTTGCCAGGTTGGTTACGCGCACGTAGCTCGGCAGCGGCAGCGTGGGATGCGCCGCGGTGAGCGCGTTGGGATCAAAAGTTTCACCCGTTGCGGTACGATTGCCCCCGACTTCTTCACCATAGGAGGTGGCCAGTCCGACCTGGCTGAAGTTGGAGGGATCCTTGATCACTTTATAGGTTTTGCCATTGACCGAGTAGTCCTGGCTGGTGCCGGGATTGATCGGTTCATAGCGAGGTTCTGCCCCGCCGATTTCCACCACCGGACCATTATAAGCCTGCTGTTGTGGGGCAGGAGCCTGCTGTTCTGTATCGGTAGTACAGGCTGCCAGCATGGCTGATGCCAGGGCAATCCAAAGCCAATCCTTACGCATGTCTATGCCTCTTAAACGCTCTTCGACAACAGTTTTCGATGGGTGTGAATCGACATAATGATCCCGAACCCGGCCATCAATACAATCAGGGCCGATCCCCCGTAGCTTACCAGCGGTAACGGTACCCCTACCACCGGTAAAATACCGCTGACCATGCCAATGTTAACAAAAACATAGACAAAGAAGATCAGCATCAATCCTCCTGCCATCACGCGACCAAAGGTGGTCTGCGCCCGGGCGGCCATCATCAGCCCACGCATGATCAGCAGTACGTAGAGTATAAGCAGGACCAGCACGCCGACCAGTCCCAGCTCTTCTGCCAGCACGGCAAAAATAAAGTCAGTATGGCGTTCGGGCAGGAATTCCAGCTGTGACTGGGTGCCGTGCAGCCAGCCTTTGCCGCGCAGGCCACCGGAGCCGATAGCAATTTTCGACTGGATGATATGATAGCCGGCCCCAAGCGGATCGCTTTCGGGGTCCAGCAGCATCATGACGCGATCGCGCTGATAGTCATGCATCAGGAAGAACCACAGTACCGGAATAAAGGCCGCGACCAGCAGAACCGCAATAGCAATCAGACGCCAGCTCATTCCGGAAAGGAACAGCACGAACAGTCCGGAAGCCGCAATCAGAATGGATGTCCCCAGGTCAGGCTGAGCGGCAACCAGCAGCGTGGGCATAAAAATCAGCACCAGCGCGATAGCGGTATTTTTCAGCGTGGGCGGGCAGACGTCGCGGTTAATAAACCGCGCCACCATCAGCGGTACGGCAATCTTCGCAATTTCAGAGGGCTGGAAGCGCACAAAGCCCAGATCCAGCCAGCGCTGTGCGCCCTTACTGATATGGCCGAACGCATCCACGGCTATCAGCAGGATCACGCAGACAATATACAGGTAGGGTGCCCAGCCTTCGTAAACGCGCGGAGGGATCTGCGCCATCACCAGCATCACCAGGATGCCCATAGCGATTTGGCCGATTTTACGCTCCATCATGCCCGGATCCTGGCCGCTGGCGCTCCACATCACCAGCGCGCTGTAAATCAGCAGCGCGGCAATAATCAGACAAAATGTTGGGTCGATATGGATTCGGGTCCAGATTGACCGTTTCTGACGGCTATCATTCATACCGGTTATTCACCTTCATAGCCCGGCGGCGTAGGCGCAGCGTCAGGCAGGTTGGTATTGTTATCGCCCAGAATAATATGGTCGAGGATCTGGCGCATGATGGTGCCGACGGCCGGTCCTGCGCCGCCGTTCTCCAGGATCATAGCCACCGCAACGCGGGGGTGATCGTAAGGGGCAAAGGCGGTCATCAGCTTGTGGTCGCGCAGACGCTCGGTCAGCTTATGGGCGTTATACGTTTCATTGGCCTTCAGGCCGAAGACCTGAGCCGTACCGGACTTAGCGGCGATCTTATACGGCGCATCTTCAAAGCTTTTACGTGCGGTTCCGTTCGGGCGGTTTGCCACGCCGTACATACCGTCTTTGGCGATTTCCCAGTAGCCGGTATGAATATCGGCGATGGGAGGCTGAACGGGCTGCCGCCAGGGAACTTTCGTCTCACCCTGCATGGTATCCATCATCAGATGCGGCGTCTTAATCACCCCGTCGTTAATCAGGATCATCAGAGCCTTATTCATCTGCACCGGCGTAGCGGTCCAGTAGCCCTGGCCGATACCGACCGGAATGGTATCACCCTGGTACCAGGGTTTTTTAAAGCGTTTCATTTTCCAGTCGCGGGTTGGCATATTGCCCGCCGTCTCTTCCACCAGGTCAATGCCGGAGAGATGACCGTAGCCGAATTTACTCATCCATTCGCTCAGGCGATCGATGCCCATATCGTAGGCAACCTGATAGAAGAAGGTATCCGCCGACTCCTCCAGCGATTTCGTCACGTTCAGGCGACCGTGGCCCCAGCGCTTCCAGTCGCGGAAGCGTTTTTCAGAACCGGGCAGCTGCCACCAGCCGGGGTCAAACAGGCTGGTATTGCGGGTAATCACGCCTGCGGTCAGCGCCGATACGGCAATATAAGGTTTCACCGTTGAGGCCGGAGGATAAGCACCCTGGGTGGCCCGGTTAATCAGCGGACGGTTTTCATCATGCAGCAGGCCGTTGTAGTCCTTGCTGGAGATGCCGTCGACAAACAGGTTAGGGTCGTAGCTCGGCATGGAGACCATCGCCAGCAGCTCACCGTTGCGCGGATCGGACACCACGACCGCAGCTCGGCTTCCCGCCAGCAGCGTTTCAATGTACTGCTGTAGCTTGAGGTCGATAGTCAGATGAATATCGCGACCGGCCTGCGGCGACTGTTCGTGAAGCTGGCGGATAACCCGGCCACGGTTGTTCACCTCAACCTCTTCGTAACCGGTTTTTCCGTGCAGCACGTCCTCGTAATAGCGTTCGATACCCAGCTTGCCGATATCATGGGTCGCGGCGTAGTTTGGCCACTTGCCCTCTTTATCCAGGCGCTCGACATCGCGATCGTTAATCTTGGAAACGTAGCCGAGTACGTGCGTCAGTGCCGAACCATACGGGTAGTAGCGGCGCTGGTAGCCTTTAACCTCAACGCCGGGGAACCGGTACTGATTTACGGCAAAGCGTGCCACCTGGACATCGTTCAGCCCGGTTTTCAGGGCAATAGAGGTAAAGCGCCGCGAGCGCTTACGTTCTTTCTGGAAGGCTTCGATATCGTCGTCGGTGAGGTCAACGATTGGTTTTAACGCCTGCAGCGTCTGCAGCAGGTTATCAACTTTTTCCGGCACCAGTTCAATCTGATAAATGGTGCGGTTCAGGGCCAGCGGAATGCCGTTGCGATCGTAAATGATGCCGCGGCTGGGGGCGACCGGCACCAGCTTGATGCGGTTTTCATTAGAACGGGTGCTGTAATCTTCAAAGCGGACGATTTGCAGGTGGTAAAGATTCACCACCAGCACACCGGAGAGCACAAGGATGCCCAAAAATGCGATAAGCGCACGGCGAACAAACAGCGTCTGTTCGGCGGTATAGTCACGAAAGGAGTTACGTTGTAATTTCATCCGCTGCTTTGTTTGTCCGGTTAACCCAGTTCGTTATTCACGATGATAGGGGTGGTTCGCAGTAATGCTCCATGCACGATACAAACTCTCTGCAACCAAAACGCGTACCAGCGGATGGGGCAGGGTCAGCGCTGAGAGTGACCAGCTTTGTTCCGCCGCAGCCTTGCAGGCGGGTGACAGGCCTTCCGGTCCGCCGATCAGCAGACTGACATCGCGTCCGTCCTGCTTCCAGCGTTCCAGCTGACTGGCAAGCTGTGGGGTTTCCCACGGCTGGCCGGGTATGTCCAGCGTAACGATGCGGTTGCCTTTACCGGTAGCGGCCAGCATCATTTCACCTTCTTTTTCCAGAATGCGTTTGATGTCGGCATTCTTACCGCGCTTCCCGGCAGGAACCTCGACCAGCTCAAACGGCATATCTTTCGGAAAACGCCGCAGATATTCCATAAATCCAGTCTGTACCCAGTCGGGCATTTTTGTGCCGACGGCAACCAGCTGCAGCTTCACGGCTTAACTCCAGAGCTTTTCCAGTTCGTAGAGCTTGCGGCTCTCTTCCTGCATAACGTGAACAATAATTTCGCCCAGATCGACAACGACCCAGTCGGCTGCGGCGCGGCCATCAACGCTGAACGGGCGCAGACCTGCCAGGCGAGCTTCCTGCACAACGTGTTCTGCAATGGAAACCACGTGACGGGTTGAGGTGCCGGTGCAGATCACCATGCAGTCGGTGATGCTGGATTTGCCCTGGACGTCGATAGCAATGATGTCCTGGCCTTTCAGATCGTCAATTTTATCAATGACGAAGTCTTGGAGTGCTTTACCTTGCAAAAGGTTCCCCCTTGGGATTGAGTTCGGGTTGGGCTGATGCCCTGAAAAATTAGCGGCGAAGTATAGCATGCGGATTCGGGTTCCGATATAAACCCTCGCGCATGATAAATTCACTGACCGACGACGGTAGCAAATCGGCATCCGACCGGCCCTGATGGAGCCGTTCGCGGATTTCCGTCGCGGAAATGGAAACCAGCGGCGTGTCGGCAAGCAGAATGTGACCCGCCGGTTTTTGGTGTAGTTCCTCTGGCCGGTCGGTCAGATGCTGCTCCAGCCAGTGCTGCTGTTCCGGCGTGTCCATTGTCTGACTGTATCCCGGGCGTCTTAGTACCAGCAGATGGCACAGCGACAGCAAATCCTGCCAGCGATGCCACTTGTGCAGGGAAAGCAGGGAATCCTGTCCGATGATGAAGGCCAGCGGCTGGTCAGGTCCGCGCTCCTGACGAAGTTCGTCCAGCGTATCAACCGTAAACGAGGGCGTATCCCGCCGCATTTCCCGCAGATCGAGACTGAATAACGGATTGCCGGCAATCGCCAGCCTGACCATCTCGATTCGCTGCGCGGGAGACGCTTCCGGCTGCGGGCGATGGGGAGGAACGTTGTTGGGCAGCAGCGTCACGTTTTGCAGCCCGACCCGTGCCGCCAGAGCTTCAACGGGCTTCAGATGACCGTAGTGAATCGGGTCGAACGTGCCGCCGTACAGCGCATGAAGTTGACTGTTATCCGGCATCACAAAAGCTCGTCGGGAAGGCCGGATGACAAAGCAGCAGCGCCAGCGTTTCCAGTTCGGACCACACAGACTGGCCGTAATCCTGCTTGAGCGTGAGTTCGATGCGCGCCAGCAGATGAATGCCCTGAGTCAGGGTTGCGGGTGACAGCCGCTGTAGCGCCTCGCTGAACAGCGCCCGGCGGTTTTGCCACACGCGATGCTGATCGAACAGCGTGCGCATCGGGGTCTGCGCCATCTGGCGCTTCAGCGTTGCCAGCAGCAGCAGATCGCGCTGCAGGGTACGCAGCAGTATCACCGGCTCACTGTCTTCATTGCGCATCTGGCGCAAAATATGAAGTGCGCGCTTACTTTTCCCGGCAAGCAGGGCGTCAACCCAGTGATAAGGGGTGAAGTGCGCCGAATCGGTCACCGCCTGCTCAACCCGCGGCAGCGTCAGCTTTCCGTCCGGCCACAGCAGGGCCAGCCGCTCAAGCGCCTGCGAAAGCGCCAGCAGATTGCCTTCGTAGCAGTAGCAAAGCAGGTGGCTGGCGGCCTCGTCGAGCGTGAGCTGCATTTTTTTTGCCCGGGCGCTGACCCAGCGCGGCAGCTGCGCCTGTTCCGGCGTCTGGCAGGGGATCGTGGCACCCTGGTGGCTTAATGCCTTGTACCAGGCGCTGTTTTCCTGCGCTTTGGTGAGTTTTGCCGCGCGAAGTATCAGTAATATATCGCTGTGCAGCAGACCCGAGAGCGTCAGTAGCTGCTCGTTCATCGCCGCATTGGGACCGTTCTCCGGCAGGATCAACAGCAGCGTCTGGCGGGTAGAAAACAGGCTGAGTTCCTGACAGGTGGCAAAAATTGCCTGCCAGTCAGTACTGGTATCCAGCGTAGCACTGTGGTGCTCGGTAAAGCCCTGCTGCTGCGCGGCGTCACGGATGACATCCTGCGACTCCTGCAGCAACAGCGGCTCGTTACCGCTTAATAAGTAGCAGGCGCGCAGCCCTTCACGGAGCTGCGCGCCAAGCTGTTCAGGATAAATCCTGATCATCGGGTGTAGGAATCGTCCGACACTGCATTATTGGAATGCAGGTGATCAACCGATGACGGCGTATGATCCAGCGTGTTAATCGATGAATCATTCTCCGCCGCATGGACCGTCAGCAGCTTGCGAACCAGCTGCTGAGATGCCTGAGTACGCATTTCACTAATGATAATCTGCTGTTCTGAATCTTTTGCCAGTGCGGCCAGCGGGTTATCAAAGAATGAACGATAAACGGTTGTGCTGATCGGGTAGATACCTTTATTCGGTACCAGTACCTGAGCGCTCACGACCATCATCATCGAGTATTCAGCGGTTTTACCGTCCTGGAAGATAGACGCGGTATCACGAGTGATGCGTTCACCCTGAAGTCGCAGCGACGGCACTTCGGTATTATTGTCCGTGCTATCCAGGATCTTAACATCATTCAGACGCAGCTGTTCGCGCACCGAACGTGCCAGCGGACCGTAAGGATCTGACGTATCCAGCACCAGCGTTTTCATTTCCGCCGGAACCGATGTGGTACCGCGGAGATGGTAGCCACAGCCAGCGGTGATTAACACCGCCAGGCCAACAAGCAGAGAGACTATCGGATGTCGCACAATTCCTCCTGACATCAACCCACAACCAGGTTAAGCAGTTTACCCGGGACGTAAATAACTTTACGAATGGTAACGCCGTCGAGATATTTCGCCACCAGATGTTCCTGTGCCGCACGCGCCTGCACCTGCTCCTGGGTTGCGTCGGCGGCAACGGTAATTTTACCGCGAACCTTGCCGTTGACCTGCACAACCACCAGCAGCGAGTCTTCAACCATCGCTGACTCATCAGCCTGTGGCCACGGGGCATTGTCCACTTCGCCTTCACCGCCCAGCGCCTGCCACAGTTCGAAGCTGGCGTGCGGGGTAAACGGATACAGCATACGAACAACGGCCTGCAGCGCTTCCTGCATCAGTGCGCGGTCCTGTGCCGTTTCCTGCGGGGCGCGAGCCAGCTTGTTCATCAGCTCCATAATTGCGGCAATCGCGGTGTTAAAGGTCTGACGACGACCGATATCATCGCTGACTTTGCTGATGGTTTTATGCAGATCGCGACGCAGCGATTTCTGATCGTCGTTCAGTGAGTCGATATCCAGCGCTTCGGTGGCGCCTTTTTCACTGTGTTCGAAGGCCAGTTTCCAGACGCGCTTCAGGAAGCGGTTCGCCCCTTCAACGCCGGATTCCTGCCATTCCAGAGTCATATCCGCCGGAGAAGCAAACATCATAAACAGACGAACGGTATCCGCACCGTAGCGCTCAACCATCACCTGCGGGTCGATGCCGTTGTTTTTCGACTTCGACATCTTGCTCATGCCCGCGTAAATCAGTTCGCGGCCTGCGGCATCCGATGCTTTGGTAATACGACCTTTTTCGTCGCGCTCAACGGTCACATCGACCGGAGAAACCCAGTTACGCTCGCCGTTGTTGCCGGTGTAGTAGAAGGCATCGGCCAGCACCATACCCTGGCACAGCAGGCGTTTGGCCGGCTCGTCGGACGTCACCAGACCCGCATCGCGCAGCAGCTTGTGGAAGAAGCGGAAATAAAGCAGGTGCATGATAGCGTGCTCAATCCCCCCAACGTACTGATCGACCGGCAGCCAGTAGTTGGCAGCGGCCGGGTCCAGCATGCCTTTATCATAGTCCGGGCAGGTGTAGCGTGCGTAATACCAGGACGATTCCATAAAGGTGTCGAACGTGTCGGTTTCACGCAGCGCAGGCTGGCCGTTAACCGTAGTTTTGGCCCACTCAGGGTCCGCTTTAATTGGGCTGGTAATGCCATCCATCACCACGTCTTCCGGCAGGATAACCGGCAGCTGATCTTCCGGAGTTGGCATTACGGTGCCGTCTTCCAGCGTCACCATTGGAATTGGTGCACCCCAGTAACGCTGACGGGAGACGCCCCAGTCTCGCAGACGGTAGTTCACTTTACGCTCGCCGACGCCTTTCTCAGCCAGCTTGTTGGCAATGGCGTTAAAACCGTCTTCAAACGACAGACCGTCAAATTCGCCGGAGTTAAACAGCGTGCCTTTTTCGGTCATTGCCGCCGCGCTCAGGTCCGGCGCTGTGCCGTCTGCAGCCAGAATGACCGGCTTCACGGTCAGGCCGTATTTGGTAGCAAATTCCCAGTCGCGCTGGTCGTGGCCGGGGACCGCCATCACCGCACCGGTGCCGTATTCCATCAGCACAAAGTTTGCCACCCATACCGGAACCTGCTCGCCGGTCAGTGGATGCACCGCAAAGCGGCCGGTGGCCATGCCTTTTTTCTCCATGGTGGCCATATCCGCTTCGGCAACCTTGGTATTACGGCATTCAGCAATAAAGTCAGCCAGCGCCGGGTTAGTGGCCGCTGCTGCAGCCGCCAGCGGATGGCCCGCGGCCACGGCCAGGTAGGTCACACCCATGAAGGTATCAGGACGCGTGGTGTAAACGCTGAGTTTCTCTTCGCTGTCCGCAACGTTAAACTCGATTTCCACCCCTTCAGAGCGGCCAATCCAGTTACGCTGCATGGTTTTAACCTGCTCAGGCCAGCTTTCCAGCGTGTCGAGGTCGTTCAGCAGTTCGTCAGCGTAGGCGGTGATTTTCACAAACCACTGCGGGATCTCTTTACGCTCAACTTTGGTGTCGCAGCGCCAGCAGCAGCCATCAATCACCTGCTCGTTGGCCAGCACCGTCATATCGTTCGGGCACCAGTTCACTGCCGAGGTCTTTTTATAGACCAGACCTTTTTCGTACAGCTTGGTGAAGAACCACTGTTCCCAGCGGTAGTACTCAGGCTGGCAGGTTGCCAGTTCACGGCTCCAGTCGTAGCCAAAGCCCAGCAGCTTCAGCTGGTTCTTCATGTAATCGATGTTGGAGTAGGTCCACGGAGCCGGGGCGGTATTGTTTTTTACCGCTGCGCCTTCCGCAGGCAGACCAAATGCATCCCAGCCGATCGGCTGCAGCACGTTTTTACCCAGCATGCGCTGGTAGCGAGAAATCACATCACCGATGGTGTAGTTTCGCACGTGGCCCATATGTAGGCGGCCAGAAGGATAGGGCAGCATTGAGAGGCAGTAATACTTCTCTTTACCTTCCTCTTCGGTCACTTTGAACGTTTGCTTCTCATCCCAGTGTTTCTGGACGTGGGATTCTATCTCTTCCGGGCGGTATTGCTCTTGCATGGCTGCCAGTGGTCCTTTTTGAATAGCGCTAAGCTTATTTCTGATTTCATTAAGATCCGCATAGCATAGCTGATCCCCCCCCAACGCAACAACAGTAAGCGAGCGGCGAGGCGGCATTTCTCTTTAAGCTGGAAGCGCTGCGGCAAATTTGTACAATGAAAAGCCGGATCCTTTGTACAGGAACTAGAATGATAGGGAAATGCTTTCGTTATCAATAAGGAGAGTCTATGAACAAGGTTGCTCAGTACTATCGCGAGTTTATTTCATCCTTAACAAAGCGTCTGGAGCAGGGCGAGCGAGACATTGACGCCCTGGTAGACAGCGCGCGGCAGCGGATGAATAACCGTGGCGAACTGACCCGCAGCGAAATTGATGACGTGACGCGTGCGGTTCGCCGCGATCTGGAGGAGTTTGCCCGCAGCTACGCTGAAAACGAGCAGGAGCTTGGCGACAGCGTGTTTATGCGGGTGATCCGGCAGAGCCTGTGGAAAGAGCTGGCCGATATTACCGATAAAAGCCAGCTTGAGTGGCGTGAGGTGTTCCAGGATTTGAATCACCACGGGGTTTATCAAAGTGGTGAAGTGGTCGGGCTGGGAAATCTGGTCTGTGAGAAATGCCATTTTACCCGCGCGATTTATACTCCCGAGGTGTTAACCCGCTGTTCGTCGTGTGGGCACGATCAGTTCCAGCGCCAGCCTTTTGAGCCATAAGCGCCGGCCTGAACGGGGACAGGGCGGTATCCGGATAAAGTTAAAAGCGTTTTCCGGATACCGTTGTTTACTGATGAGAAGCCAGCTTAATGCAGGATTTTCGCCAGGAACTCTTTTGCGCGCTCAGACTGTGGGTTGTTGAAGAAGTCATCTTTCGGTGAATCTTCCACAATTTTACCTTCATCCATAAAGATCACCCGGTTGGCCACTTTGCGGGCAAAGCCCATCTCGTGGGTCACCACCATCATCGTCATTCCTTCGTTAGCCAGTTCAACCATCACATCCAGCACTTCGTTGATCATTTCAGGATCCAGTGCCGAGGTGGGTTCATCAAACAGCATGGCGATGGGATCCATACAGAGCGCACGGGCGATGGCCACGCGCTGCTGCTGACCGCCGGAGAGCTGTCCCGGGAATTTGTTGGCATGAGCCCCCAGACCGACGCGCTCCAGCAGCTTCAGCCCTTTCTGACGCGCCTCATCTTTATTACGCTTGAGCACTTTTACCTGCGCCAGAGTCAGGTTTTCAACGATGGACAGATGCGGGAACAGCTCGAAGTGCTGGAACACCATGCCAACGCGCGAACGCAGCTGTGCAAGATTGGTGCGTTTATCATTCACCGCCGTGCCGTTGACTTCAATTGTACCCTGCTGGATAGGTTCCAGACCGTTGACGGTTTTAATCAGGGTAGATTTGCCGGAGCCGGATGGGCCACAGACCACCACCACTTCACCTTTCGTCACTTCCGTTGAGCAGTCGGTCAGCACCTGAAATTGACCATACCACTTAGAAACATTTTTCAGGGTAATCATTTAAGCAGTCCTTTTTTTCTTTAAATAACTGACCAACAGCGAAGCACTGAGGCTGATAACGAAATAAACCGCTCCGGCAAACAGCACCATTTCAATTTCCGTACCGTTATTAATACCGATGGTATCCGCGGTACGGAAGAAATCGGCCAGGCTCAGAACGTAAACCAGCGAGGTATCCTGGAACAGGACGATGCCCTGAGTCAGCAGCAGCGGCACCATGGCGCGAAACGCCTGAGGCAGAATGATCAACTGCATTGACTGCCATTTTGTCATCCCCAGCGCCAGTGCGGCGTTGCCCTGACCACGGGCAATGCTGAGGATACCGGCGCGGATAATTTCAGAGTAGTACGCGGCTTCAAACAGGGAGAAGGCCACCATCGCGGATATCAGACGGATGTCCGTTTTTGGCGACAGCCCCAGCACCTGCTGCAGGAAGCTCGGCACAACCAGATAGAACCACAGCAGCACCATTACCAGCGGCACTGAACGGAACAGGTTGACGTACAGACGGGCAAACCAGCTGACCACGGTAATAGACGACAGCCGCATCACCGCCAGCAGCGTGCCCCAGATGATGCCAAAAATCACCGCGGTCACGGTGATTTTTAGCGTAACAAGCATACCGTTCCACAGATACGGCAGGTTAGGAACAATGGTGCTCCAGTCAAATTCGTACATTATTTTCCTCCCGTGTTGCCGGGCAGGCGCACTTTACGTTCAACCAGACTCATCAGCAGCATAATGACCGCATTAATCGCGATGTAGGCCAGGGTGATCGCCGTAAAGGATTCGTAGGCGTGCGCGGAGTAATCCAGTAGCTTGCCTGCCTGCGCCGCCATGTCTACCAGTCCGATGGTTGATGCGATCGCCGAGTTTTTCACCAGGTTCAACATCTCAGAGGTCATTGGCGGCACGATGACGCGATAGGCATTAGGCAGCAGGACGTAACGGTAGGTTTGCGGCAGCGTCAGCCCCATGGCGAGGCCGGCGTTTTTCTGCCCTGACGGCAAGGACTGAATGGCGGCGCGAACCTGCTCGCAGACGCGCGCGGCGGTAAACAGCCCCAGGCAGAGGACCGAACAGGTGAAGAACTGAATATTGGGGTCCAGCTCCGACTTGAACCACATGCCGATGCTTTCGGGCAGCAGTTCCGGAATAACCAGATACCAGATAAAGAACTGAACGATCAGCGGTACGTTACGGAAAAGCTCAACGTAGCAGGTGCCCAGCATAGACAGCCAGCGGTTTGGCACGGTGCGCAGAATGCCAAACAGTGAACCCACCAGCAGGGCGATTATCCAGGCGCAGACTGAGACGGCGACGGTGACCTGGAAACCAGACCATAGCCAGCCAAGGTAGGTGGTATTACCGAACGGGGCCTGTTGCAGGAAGATTCCCCAGTTCCAATCAATAGACATAAACGACTCCGGTAAAAAAAGGGTAGCGACTGCTACCCTGAAGATTGATGAGAGGCCCTGATGTATGCGACGGGGAACGACCGTTTTATACCTTAACCAGGCCGCGTGGCTTAACTGCCACATCGGGCTGGCCGTGTCTGTCCGGGCCTGTGTTCAACAATCGTAGGGCAGCAGGCTGCCCTTTATTTTCGTTATTAATTCATTGCCTTGTCGTTAGGAGACTTGAACAGCGCTTTCATGTCGTCTGACAAATCGAAGTCCATGGTCATGTTTTTTGGTGGGATTGGCTGCTTAAACCATTTATCGAACCATTTCGCCGCTTCGCCGGAAGTCTGCGCCTGCGCGATGGTGTCATCCATCAGCTTCTTAAATTCGCCATCACCCTTGCGCAGCATGCAGCCGTAGGCTTCGTGTGACTGCGGTGTACCGAGAATTTCCCAGTTAGACGGTTTCTTGGCTTTCGCACGTTCACCGGCCAGCAGAGCATCATCCATCATAAAGGCCACGGCACGCCCGCTTTCCAGCGTACGGAATGAGTCGCCGTGATCTTTGGCGCTGATGATGCGCATTTCCATTTTCTTCTCGTCATTCAGCTTGTTCAGCAGAATTTCAGAAGTGGTGCCGGAGGTGACTACGACGCTTTTCCCTTTCAGATCGGCGAAGTCTTTAATCGGGCCACCTTTTTTTACCAGCAGGCGGGTACCGACAACGAAGATGCTGTCAGAGAAGGCGGCCTGTTTCTGACGTTCCAGGTTATTGGTGGTTGAACCGCATTCGAAGTCATAGGTGCCGTTTTGCAGCAGCGGGATGCGGTTCTGAGAGGTGATTGGCAGCAGCTTAACCTGCAGGTCAGGCTTGTTGAGTTTCTTTTTGACCGCTTCAACGATGGCGTCGGAATACGCCTGAGAATAACCCACCACTTTTTGCTGATTATCGTAGTAGGAGAACGGGACGGATGATTCACGGTGGCCCACGACGATCACGCCGTTTTTAGCGATTTTTTCCAGGGTCTGAGTTTGTGCATCTGCTGCCTGCGGTGCCGCAGCTTCTTCAGCCTGGGCAATACCGGAGGCGAAACCCGCCAGTGCAAGGCAAAGCCCCAGTTTCCGTAATTTCATGTTCCAACTCCTTTGCTGTTGTGGCGTTAATTACACTACGCCTGCGTGATGTTGTGTGTATTTCCAGCTGTTTATCTGTTTTTTGTACAGCGGTTAACGTGGTCTTTCTCAAATAACATAGCCGAATGTTAACGGCAGGATACGAAAAAGTTTTCTTTTTGCGAGTCATGCCGCACCAATATGACGCTGAATATCTCCACTCGCCCCGTAAAGGTGCGCGAGGTGCGCCATTATGGTGCATTCGGTGTTTCATCATGACTTCACTGAGGGCGACGCACGTTTTCACGGAAATATTTTGCAATCATCGTGCCAACGGCGGCTTTTTAACAAAACTGCAGCATAAACGGCGAACCGCGTGAAGGACGCAGGGGCAGGGGGTAGGGAGCAGGGCAAAGAAAGAGAGCGGCCTGAATCAGGCAAAAAAAAGGAGCCAGCGCACAGGCTGGCTCCGGACTGGGTTAACGCACCGATCGGCGAGCACGCAAGCAGCACACGCCACCCACCGCGGCGAAGAGCAGCGAGATAAACCACACGCCCCAGTTACCAATACGCGCGTAAGGCGTCAGGCCGGAAGTCGGCGTGACGTTGGCAGACAGCACCTCAGCGGTAAATTGAGGAATCATCTGGCTGATATTCCCTTTGGCATCAACGATGGCCGTTACGCCATTATTGGTGCTGCGCAGCAGCGGGCGACCGAGTTCCAGCGCACGCATCTGCGCCATTTGCAGATGCTGCCATGGGCCAATGGAATGGCCAAACCAGGCATCGTTAGAGATAGTTAGCAGGAAGTTAGTATCCGGCCGGAAATTATCCCGCACCTGCTGGCCCAGTACGATCTCGTAGCAAATCGCGGCCGTCAGATTAAAGCCCGCCACTTTGAGCTGCGGCTGAACGTAACTGCCACGGCTGAAAGAGGACATCGGCAGGTCGAAGAACGGAGCCAGCGGGCGAAGCAGCGATTCCAGCGGGACGAACTCACCGAACGGCACCAGATGGTTCTTCTGGTAGCGGTTGCCGCTGAAGTAGTTGTAAGGCTCCGGTCCGCCCAGCACGATAATCGAGTTGTAGTCGTGGTAGCGATTATTTTCCAGCCGAGAGTCAACAATGCCGGTAATCAGGCTGCTGCCCCCGCTGCGAAGCTGCTCGTCAACCTCTTTCAGGAACGGCTGCTGGCGCGTTTCCAGATCGGGAATGGCCGACTCAGGCCAGATAATAATCGGCGCTTTACCAACGTAGGGGCGGCTGAGCGCGGTGTAGGTTTTTAGCGTATTAACCAGCTGGTTAGGATCCCACTTCATCGATTGCTCGATATTACCCTGCACCAGCGCAACATCGACAGCGCGCTCCGGTAAGGGCTGGAACCAGTTGATCAGGCGCAGCGGCCACGGCAGTAAAAGCAGAGCCAGCGCGATAATGCCGGCACTCCAGCGGCGCTGATGGACGGCGAAGACCAGCAGGCCTGCAATTACCATCAGCAGGAAGGTGATGCCTTCCACGCCGACCAGCGGGGCCAGCCCTTTAAGGGGGCCGTTGATCTGGCTGTAGCCGAACTGGAGCCACGGGAAGCCGGTTAAGATCCAGCCGCGCAAAAACTCCGTTGCCTGCCACAGAACCGGTGCCACCAGCACCAGACGCAGCAGCGTGGCCTGACGGAACAGGCGATTCAGCAGGGTGGTGAACAGCATCGGGTACAGCGACAGATAGGCCGCCAGCAGAACCACGAGGAAGATATTGACCGGGCCGGGCATACCGCCAAAGGTGGCGATGCTGACGTAGACCCAGTTAATCCCGCTGCCAAACAGGCCGAATCCCCAGACGAAACCAATTGCACAGGCCTGGCGCGTGGTGCGGTTCAGCGTCAGTGCCTGCAGTCCGATTAAGGACACAAGGGCGGCTGGCCAGAAGTCGTATGGGGAGAAAGAAAGGGTGCCAGCGGCACCCGTTAACAGCGCCAGCAGCAGGCGAACCCGCTGGCGCTGGAAAATTGAAGCAATTGCCATAAGGTCATTACTCTTCCAGAGTGGGCTGTGGCGAGTTTTCCGGAACCCTGACGTGGACCTGGATAATGCGGCGGCTGTCGGCCATCGCAACTTTAAACTGATAGCCGTCTATCTCGATGCTCTCTCCGCGTGCCGGGAGGTGGCCGAAGCCCTGCATCACCAGCCCACCAATGGTATCCACTTCTTCATCGCTAAAGTGGGTGCCGAAGACTTCATTAAAATCTTCAATCGGGGCCAGCGCGCGAACGGTATAGGTATGACGACTCAGCTGACGGATATCACGATCTTCTTCATCGTCATATTCATCCTCAATCTCACCGACAATCAGTTCGAGAATATCTTCGATGGTCACCAGGCCGGAAACGCCGCCAAACTCGTCAATGACGATGGCCATATGGTAGCGCTGGGAGCGGAATTCTTTCAGCATGCGGTCAACACGCTTACTTTCCGGCACCACAACGGCCTGGCGCAGGACTTTTTCAATACTGAACGGCTCGGACTCGCTGCTCATAAATGGCAGCAGATCCTTGGCCATCAGGATGCCTTCAACATGGTCCTTGTCTTCACTGATCACCGGGAAGCGCGAGTGGGCTGAGTCAATAATCACCGCCAGACACTCCTCAAGCGACATATTGCGCTTCAGGGTGACCATCTGGGAACGGGGGATCATAATGTCGCGTACACGCTGCTCGGCGATATCCATCACCCCCTCCAGCATGTCCCGGGTATCCGGATCGATCAGTTCGTTCTGCTCGGAATCGCGGATTAGCTCAAGCAGGTCATCACGGTTTTTAGGCTCACCGTGGAACAGCTGGTTGAGGATCAGGCTAAAAAATCCCTTTTTACTACTGGGACTGTCGTTATTCTGTGAATGGTCATCGCTCATGGCGTTTTTGAGTTAGTCTCTCTGTTAAGGGATCGGCTGCCCCCGCAGGGGCAAGGCGTACAGCAAGCTGGATACGCCAGGACTTATTCTTTCTCCGAAATGTACGGATCGGGATAGCCAAGAGCAAGCATTATCTCGGTCTCCAGCGATTCCATCTCTTCGGCTTCATCATCTTCGATGTGATCGTAACCTAATAAATGCAGGCTGCCGTGGATCACCATGTGCGCCCAGTGCGCCTCCAGCGCTTTCTCCTGCTCCTGCGCTTCCTGCTCAACAACCTGACGGCAAATAATCAGATCGCCCAGCAGGGGCAGTTCAATGCCCGGCGGCGCTTCAAACGGAAAAGACAGCACGTTGGTTGGCTTGTCCTTACCGCGATACGTATGGTTTAACTCATGGCTTTCCGCTTCATCCACCACGCGAATGGTGACTTCACTTTCCGGCTGGAACTGCGGCAGCACCGCTTCCAGCCAGCGGCGGAAATCAGCTTCAGCCGGTAATCCCTGTTCGCTTTCACAGGCTAACTGCAGGTCAAGAATGACTGTACTCATTTGCTCTCCTGTGAAGCGGCCTGCTGCAGGGCAAGCGCTTCACGTTTACGTTCTTCTGCCAGGGCATCGCGTCGTTTTTGATCGGCGCTTTCCCAGGCTTCATAGGCAATAACAATGCGGGCAACGACCGGATGGCGCACCACGTCTTCGCTGTGGAAGAAGTTGAAGCTCAGTTCCGGTACGTCAGATAACACTTCAATCGCATGGCGCAGGCCGGATTTCAGATTACGCGGCAGGTCGATCTGCGTAACGTCACCGGTGATCACCGCTCGCGAGTTGAAGCCGATACGGGTCAGGAACATCTTCATCTGTTCGATGGTGGTGTTCTGGCTCTCATCCAGAATGATAAAGGCATCGTTGAGCGTACGGCCGCGCATGTAGGCCAGCGGAGCCACTTCGATAACGTTGCGCTCAATCAGTTTCTCTACGCGCTCAAAGCCCAGCATCTCAAACAGGGCGTCATACAGCGGACGCAGGTAGGGATCGACCTTCTGGCTGAGATCGCCGGGAAGAAAGCCCAGCTTCTCGCCGGCTTCCACTGCCGGACGGGTCAGCAGAATACGGCGGATCTCCTGACGCTCAAGCGCATCTACCGCAGCGGCCACCGCCAGGTAGGTTTTACCGGTACCCGCAGGGCCAATGCCAAAGGTCACATCGTGGTCAAGAATGTTGGCAATGTACTGCGCCTGATTAGGCGTACGCGGCTTGATAACGCCACGCTTGGTCTTAATGTGAATCGCCTTGCCAAAATCGGGTACGCTCTCCGCGGTCTGCTCCAGCACCCGGCTCTCTTTAATTGCCAGATGAATCTGTTCCGGGTCGATATCCGGGATGTGGCCACGCACGGGGGCGGTATCCACATACAGATCGCGCAGGATATCCACGGCGGCATTAACGCAGAGTGCCCGGCCTACCAGCTTAAAGGCATTATCCCGGCGGTTTATTTCAATCCCAAGACGGCGCTCCAGCTGCTTAATATTGTCATCGAATGGGCCACAGAGGCTCAGCAGTCGGGTGTTATCGGCCGGGTCTAAGGTAATTTCACGTGTTTCAATATTCAAACTAATCCTTTGGGTCACTCAGGGCCAGGTTGAGAAAAGTGGATTTCACCGACTTAAACGCCAGTGCCATAAGGGAATTATTTATGGCGAGGCGCAAAGGTGCAAGCGTCTCAACCGATATTTGGGCTGAGATTTCAGAAACCAACCGTCGTTGCATGAAATAATGCGGCGAACTGGAAGCCTCGCCGCATTTTAAGAAGGGGATCAGGGCTGGAAAGATCCTACGCCCAGCTCGTTTTCTTTGCGGGTACGGGCAATGACCGAGGCAGGGGACTCATTGATGCGCAGGCCCATCTGTTCTTCACTGCGCAGCAGCACGCCGCGCAGAGAGTTGGCGTAAATATCGACAATTTCAACATCGACAAACTTGCCGATATGTTCAGGCGTGCCCTCAAAGTTGACCACTCGGTTGTTTTCCGTACGGCCGGACAGCTCCATCACATTTTTACGCGAGGTGCCTTCCACCAGAATCCGCTGAACGGTGCCGAGCATGCGGCGGCTCCACGCCATCGCCTGCTGGTTAATGCGGTCCTGCAAAATATACAGGCGCTGTTTCTTCTCTTCTTCCGATACATCGTCCGGCAGGTCGGCGGCGGGCGTACCGGGACGCGCAGAGTAGATAAAGCTGAAACTGACGTCGAAGTTGATATCGCCAACCAGCTTCATGGTCTGCTCAAAATCGGCCTGGGTTTCGCCAGGGAAGCCGATGATAAAGTCGGAACTCATCTGAATATCTGGACGGGCGGCCAACAGTTTACGCACGATCGCCTTATATTCCAGTGCGGTATGTGAACGCTTCATCAGCGTCAGGATGCGGTCCGCACCGCTCTGAACCGGCAGGTGCAGGAAACTGACCAGCTCCGGCGTATCGCGGTAGACGTCAATAATATCGTCGGTGAACTCGATCGGGTGGCTGGTGGTAAAACGAAGGCGATCGATACCATCAATGGCCGCTACCAGACGCAGCAGTTCGGCAAAAGTACAGATTCCGCCATCGTAAGTTTCGCCCCGGTAAGCGTTAACGTTTTGCCCCAGCAGATTCACTTCCCGCACGCCCTGCGCGGCCAGCTGGGCGATCTCAAAGAGAATATCATCCGACGGGCGGCTAACCTCTTCACCGCGCGTATAGGGCACCACGCAGAAGGTACAGTACTTGTTGCAGCCTTCCATAATTGACACAAACGCGGTAGGGCCGTCCGCGCGCGGTTCCGGCATGCGGTCAAACTTCTCGATTTCCGGGAAGCTGATGTCAACGACCGGACTTTTGGTGCCGCGAACGGTGTTGATCATTTCCGGCAGGCGGTGCAGGGTCTGCGGGCCAAACACAATATCCACGCAGCTGGCGCGCTGACGAATATGCTCGCCCTCCTGCGATGCCACACAGCCCCCGACGCCGATAATGACGTCAGGACGGGCTTCTTTCAGCTTTCGCCAACGGCCAAGCAGATTGAAAACTTTTTCCTGAGCCTTTTCGCGAATCGAACAGGTGTTGAGCAGCAGTACGTCAGCGTCTTCCGCCTCTTCGGTCAGGGTGTAACCGTGGGTGCTGTTTAACAGGTCTGCCATTTTGGATGAGTCATACTCATTCATTTGACAGCCCCAGGTTTTAATATGCAGTTTTTTTGTCATCGACTTGCCATTTGTCATGCAGAAAAGAGTGCTGGGCGCGTATCCTGTTGTTTCGCGACCAGTGAAACTGAGGTAACGGGGTTAAAATCCGGTACACTTACTAACTATCAGGATACCAGAATTCGCCCGGCGAGGTGTAGCCGTAGAGCATGATTGGCAACGTCGGTGAAGGAAAAATAATGACAGAAAATGAGCAGAGGGTAGATGTCGCCATCGTCGGTGGTGGCATGGTGGGGGCCGCGCTGGCCAGTGGTCTGGCGCAGCATGGATTTGAGGTAGCGGTACTGGAGCAGGAAGCCCCTGCGGCATTTGACCCGGCCAGCCCTCCTGACTTACGTATCTCGGCCATCGGTGCTGCCTCCGTCGCCTTACTCAGGCAGCTTGACGTCTGGCCTGCGGTCAGCGCTATGCGCTGCGTGCCTTATCGCCGGCTGGAAACCTGGGAGTGGCAGGCGGCTCAGGTTTCGTTTGATGCCGCCTCACTCGGGCTGCCGGAGCTCGGCTATATGGTGGAGAACAACGTGCTGCAGCGTGCGCTGTGGCAGCGTCTGCAGCAGCAGCCCGTGCGGATGATGTGCCCTGCACGGCTGCAGGGTCTGCAATCCGTCAACGGGGGCTGGCAGCTGACGCTGGACGATGGCCAGCGGCTGAATGCGCGCCTGGTCATTGGCGCCGACGGGGCCAATTCGCAGGTTCGCCAGATGGCCGGGATAGGGATTCGCGGCTGGAACTATGCCCAGTCGTGTATGCTGATCGGCGTGCGCTGTGAACAGGATGCGGGTGATACCACCTGGCAGCAGTTCACCCCACAGGGACCGCGTGCTTTCCTGCCGCTGTTTGATAACTGGGCATCGCTGGTCTGGTATGACAGCCCGGCGCGTATTCGCCAGCTGCAGGCGATGCCGCTCCCCCAGCTGCAAAAAGAAATTGCTGCACATTTCCCGGCGCGATTAGGCAAAGTGACCGCCGTGGCTGCCGGATCGTTCCCGCTGGTGCGCAGGCACGCCATCGACTACGTTAAGCCCGGCCTGGCGCTGGTGGGCGATGCGGCCCACACCATTAATCCGCTGGCCGGGCAGGGCGTGAATCTCGGCTATCGTGACGTCGATGCGCTGACTAACGTGCTGAGCGCATCGCGGCTGCGTGCGGAGGACTGGGCTTCTGAAGCGGTGCTGCTGCGCTATCAGCGTCAGCGCCAGAAAGATAATCTGCTGATGCAGAGCGGGATGGATCTGTTCTATTTCGCCTTCAGCAATCAGCTGGCTCCGTTAAAAATCGTTCGCAATCTGGGCCTGATGGCGGCACAGCATTCGGGCGGGCTGAAGCGTCAGGCCCTGCGTTACGCGCTGGGGCTGTAGGTCAAAACCGGGTAGGTTAACAGCCTGCCCGATAGGATCGTGGCGCGGCCCGTTTTGATTCCGGGGTGTGTGACTGGAATGAGATAATAAGCAGACGTAAAAAAGCCCGCTTTAGCGGGCTTTTTTACTATGTGGCTGGGGTGCAGGGATTCGAACCCCGGAATGCTGGTATCAGAAACCAGAGCCTTACCACTTGGCGACACCCCAATTTTTACTGCGACTGGCGAACCAGGCGACTTTTACTTTGCGACTTATAACAACCAGCCGTCTTTATATGGCTGGGGTGCAGGGATTCGAACCCCGGAATGCTGGTATCAGAAACCAGTGCCTTACCGCTTGGCGACACCCCAAAAATTTGGTGGCTACTACGGGAATCGAACCTGTGACCCCAGCATTATGAGTGCTGTGCTCTAACCAGCTGAGCTAAGTAGCCGTACTTTACTGCTTTACTACTTTCTGACTGGCTGGGATACCTGGATTCGAACCAGGGAATGCCGGTATCAAAAACCGGTGCCTTACCGCTTGGCGATATCCCAATGTCCGCATCACGATAACGTGACAGTCAGAACTAAACATCTTACTACAAAAACTGGCTGGGGTACCTGGATTCGAACCAGGGAATGCCGGTATCAAAAACCGGTGCCTTACCGCTTGGCGATACCCCATCCTTGCTGCAAACCTTTGTCGGAAATGGTGCGGGAGGCGAGACTTGAACTCGCACACCTTGCGGCGCCAGAACCTAAATCTGGTGCGTCTACCAATTTCGCCACTCCCGCGCAAAAAGAAGTGGTGGCTACTACGGGAATCGAACCTGTGACCCCAGCATTATGAGTGCTGTGCTCTAACCAGCTGAGCTAAGTAGCCTTCTTTTTTTGCGTAACCTTCATCGGCGTTGCGGGGCGCATTATGCGGAGTTAGCCCAAAAGCGTCAACTGGTTTTTTCCCGTTTTTTGCCATAAACGTGTTGTTTGCATGGCTTGTGACCATTATGTCGATAAAATCAACAAATTCTGAGGCTAAACAGCATTCTGGCAAAAAAAAACGGGCCATTAAGGCCCGTAAGTCGTTGTGAAACGGTAAGGATTAGTAGGCTGCCTGATGCACGCCAACGGCACGTCCTGACGGATCGTCCATGGTTTTGAACGCTTCGTCCCATTCGATGGCTTTAGCCGACGAGCAGGCTACTGATGGGCCGCCAGGCACGCATTCAGCCGCGCTTGGGACCGGGAACAGCTCTTCAAAGATTTCACGGTACAGATACGCTTCTTTAGAGGTCGGCGTGTTGTACGGGAAGCGGAAGTGCGCGGTTTGCAGCTGCTGGTCGGTAATCTGCTCTGCGGCCACTTCTTTCAGGGTATCAATCCAGCTGTAGCCCACACCGTCAGAGAACTGCTCTTTCTGGCGCCATGCAACGCTTGCCGGCAGGTAGGATTCAAAACACTCGCGCAGGATGTGTTTTTCCATTTTGCCGTTGCTACCGCACATTTTGTCTTCCGGGTTGATGCGCATCGCCACATCCAGAAATTTTTTGTCCAGGAACGGTACGCGAGCCTCAACGCCCCATGCGGACATCGCTTTGTTAGCACGCGCACAGTCAAACATGTGCAGGGCATGCAGTTTACGCACGTTCTCCTCATGGAATTCCTGCGCGTTCGGTGCCTTATGGAAGTACAGGTAGCCACCGAAGACCTCATCTGCGCCTTCGCCAGACAATACCATCTTGATGCCCATCGCTTTGATCTTGCGTGACATCAGATACATTGGGGTAGAGGCACGGATGGTCGTTACGTCATAGGTTTCAATGTGATAAATCACATCGCGAATCGCATCCAGACCTTCCTGCACGGTGAAATGAATTTCATGGTGCACGGTACCCAGATGTTCGGCCACCGCTTTTGCGGCTTTCAGATCCGGTGAACCTTCCAGACCCACAGCGAAAGAGTGCAGCTGTGGCCACCAGGCTTCGCTCTTGTCGTGATCTTCTACGCGCTTGGCGGCAAATTTCTTGGTTACCGCTGAAATGATGGAGGAGTCCAGACCGCCGGACAGCAGCACGCCATAAGGGACATCTGACATCAGGTGGCTTTTCACGGATTCTTCCAGCGCGCTTTTCAGAGCCGCTGCATCGGTGGTGTTGTTAGCCACGGCGGCATAGTCAAACCAGTCGCGCTGCCAGTAGCGTTTGATCTCACCGTCGGTGCTGGACATATAGCTGCCCGCCGGGAACTCTTTAATCGTGCGGCAAACCGGCACCAGCGCCTTCATTTCAGAAGCAACATACAGGTTGCCGTGCTCATCGTTGCCCATATACAGCGGAATGATACCGATGTGGTCACGGCCGATCAGCCAGGTTTTTTTCTCAGTGTCGTACAGAATGAAAGCGAACATTCCCTGCAGTTCATCCAGGAAGTCGATACCTTTTTCCTGATACAGGGCAAGGATCACTTCACAGTCGGAATCCGTCTGGAATTCGTAACGATCGCTCAGTTCAGCGCGCAGTGCCTGATGGTTGTAGATTTCGCCGTTAACCGCCAGTACGTGGGTGTGCGCGGCGTTGTACAGTGGCTGTGCGCCATTGTTAACGTCAACGATCGACAGACGCTCGTGGGCGAGGATGGCATAGTCATCGGCATAAATGCCGGACCAGTCCGGGCCACGGTGGCGCATCAGTCGAGAAAGCTCCAGCGCTTTCTTACGCAGTTCAGTAGGATCGGTTTTCAGATCGAGTACACCAAAAATAGAACACATACACAGCTCCCTAAACGACTACCTTGCGGTATTGATATTGGTTTGAGGCGAGAGTTGCCGCCTGATGTATAAGAAAATGCGCTAACAGAGCAGACTATGCAAGCAATTTAGCCAATACCTGAAAAATTGCCCGTCGACTTGGCTGGATCTTTAGAGAATATGCAATAAATTGGCGTTTTTATTGATGAATCATCAAAAAGTGGCAAAAATCGGCTGAATTTTGCGCGGTGCAGGAAGACAAAGCCCGGCGCTGGCCGGGCTGAGGATTAAAATATGTCGATATCCGCAACGGAGGGGTAAACCCAGGTAGGGCGGAACGGCATGGCATCAATATCGCTCAGGCTGGACACGCCGGAAAGGACCAGTATGGTTTCCAGCCCGGCCTGGAATCCGGCCAGAATATCGGTGCGCAGGTTGTCGCCAACGATAACCGTTTCCTCTGAATGGGCCTGCATCTTGTTCAGCGCGGCGCGCATAATCCACGGGCTGGGCTTACCCACGTAAAAAGGCTGCCGCCCGGAGATGCGCTCAATCCCCGCGCACAGCGCGCCGCAGGCAGGGGAGTGGCCGTGACCGTGGCTGTCCGGATTAGTGGCAATGAAACGCGCGCCGTTGGCCACGAAGAACGCGGCTTTATGCATCATGTCCCAGTTAAAGGAGCGCGTTTCTCCCACGATCACAAAGTCCGGGTTTATATCGGTAATGGTAAAACCTGCCTTGTACAGCTCATGGATCAGCGCACCTTCGCCCACGACGTAGGCTTTTTTCCCTTCCTGACGTTTCAGAAAATCGGCGGTCGCCATGGCGGAGGTGTAAAACACGCTGTCCGGGAGGTCGATCCCGGCAGACGCAAAGCGGTTGGCCAGATCCATCGCAGTTTGAGAAGGATAGTTAGTCAGCACCACCAGCGGCATATGATTTTCCATGATCCGCAGCAGGAACTCGCGCGCACCGGGCACGGCGGTATTGTCATGCATTAATACGCCGTCAATGTCACAGATTACGTTTTTAATCGTCATGCACTTACTGTCCTTCATTACGCTTCTAAAAGTCGCTGAAGCAGGATGCCATTCAGCATGGCCCGTTTTGCCAGCGCAAAAGCCCCAATTGCCGAGCGATGATCGATCTCTGAACGCACGACCGGCAGGTTTTTGCGGAACGCCTTCAGCGCCTGAGTATTAATGCAGCTTTCAATAGCGGGCAGCAGAACTTTATCGGCCTCGGTTATCTCACCGGCGATAACCACCTTCTGCGGATTAAACAGGTTAATCGCAATCGCAATCGCCTTACCCAGGTGGCGGCCCACATGCTCAATCACTTCGGCGGCCAGTGCATCACCCCGATTGGCGGCACTGCAGATATGCTGGATCTGGCAATTATCCAGGCTCAGGCTGCTGGGATAACCTTGCGTGAGCAGGTGACGTACGCGATTTTCAATCGCGCTGTTAGCGGCGATAGTTTCCAGGCAGCCGAAATTACCGCAGTGGCAGCGTTCTCCGAGTGGATCAACCTGAATGTGTCCCAACTCGCCGACGTTGCCGTTGCTGCCGAGGAAAATATGGCCGTTGGCAATAATCCCCGCCCCCGTTCCGCGATGAACGCGCACCAGAATGGAGTCTGCGCAGTCGCGAGAGGCACCAAAATAGTGCTCTGCCAGCGCCAGACTGCGAATGTCATGGCCCACAAAGCTGGTGACGTTGAAGCGTTTTTCAAGGTTAGCAACCAGCGGCCAGTGGCTGACGCTGATATGCGGCATATAGCGGATAACGCCGTTTGTCGGGTCGACCAGGCCGGGAAGGATGACCGAGATAGCGATGAGTTCGCGCAGCTTGCGCTGATGCTGCTCATGGAAGCTGGCAATCGCATTAAACAGCGCGTGCTCCAGCGTTTCCTGGCTGCGCTCTGGCAGAGGATAGTGCTCCTCCGCCAGGGATTTTCCACTGAGATCAAACAGGGTCAGCGTGGCATCATTGCGCCCGAGGCGAACGCCAATCGTATTGAATCCGCGGGTTTCGCTCACAATGGATATTGCCCGGCGACCGCCGGTGGAAGCCTGCTGCTCAACTTCTTTAATCAGCCCACGCTCAATTAACTGTCGGGTGATTTTGGTTACGCTGGCGGGTGCAAGCTGGCTGTGTTCAGCAATCTGAATGCGCGAGATGGGTCCCTGCTGATCGATAAGCCGGTAAACGGCCGCGCTGTTCAGTTGTTTAACAAGATCAACATTCCCAATTTGGGCCTGGCCGCCAGTGGTCATTAAATATCTACTCGCTAAAGACCTCGTTACCGTTAACGATGGTCCGGGTGATTTTATAATCGCGGGTGAATACCGTCAGGTTAGCCACTTTTCCGGCTTCAATTGAACCTAACTGGTTATCAACCCCCATTGCACGGGCCGGATAAAGCGTCGCCATACGCAGTGCCTCATCCAGGGCGATGCCAACATGTTCGACGCTGTTCTCAACAGCTTCAATCATTGTCAATGCAGAACCACTCAGTGTTCCGTTTTCATCCACGCACAGCCCGTTACGATAGTATATTGTTTTACCAGCAAAAATGAACTGGTCAATATCAGCCCCAGCCGGCGCGGTGGCATCGGTGACCAGCACCAGCTTGTCGCCTTTGATGCGTTTTGCGTTCCGAATATTGGCAAAATGAACGTGTAAACCGTCGGCAATGACGCCGCACCAGACGTCCGGAGAATCAAACAGCGCGCCAATTAAACCGGGTTCACGACCGGAGGTAGTTGGCATGGCGTTATAAAGGTGGGTGGCGAAGCTGACGCCCGCGGAGATGCCGCTGCGGGCTTCATCATAGGTGGCATGAGAGTGACCAGCGGAAACGACGATCCCGGCCGCGCGCAGCTGGCGGATGACTTCCGCTCCCACTTTCTCAGGGGCCAGCGTAATTTTGGTAATGACGTCCGCATTTTCGCAGAGGAAGTCGACCAGCGCTTTATCCGGGGCACGGATCAGGGCCGGATTATGCGTGCCCTTTTTCAGCGGATTCAGCCATGGCCCTTCCAGGTGCAGGCCCAGCGCCTGATTGCTGTTTTGCGCCAGCCAGGCTCGCATGACTTCAACCGCGCGCTTCATCAGCTCGTCGGTGCTGGTGATCAGCGTCGGCAGAAAGCTGGTACAGCCGGATTTTTCATTGGCCTTCTGCATGATGCTCAACGTTTCTACGCTGATTGCCGCAGGGTCGTCATTAAACTGCACGCCGCCGCAGCCGTTAAGCTGCAGGTCGATAAAACCCGGCGCAATAATGGCGCCGCGGACGTCGCGGATTTCAATGCCGGCAGGCAGCTCGCCCTGTGGGCAAATACGGTCGATCAGGCCATTTGCGATCACCACCGCATGCCCGTCGAGGACTTCATGGCCGGTGTAGATACGACCCTGAGTTAACGCATACATAGTCATTCTCCTGACTTTTGTTACTGATACCATCCGACCGGCGTAAAAACGTTACCCGGCCGGAGGCGATCGGTGAAGGGGGAGAAACCTCCCGGCCTCACAGACCGGTAATATTTTCCGCTTCCATTTCGCGGAAGTACTTCACGGTCTTCACTTTCAGTTCCATGGTGGCGGGCTCATCGCATACCACAACGGATTTAGCATGCAGCTGCAGACAGCTAATGGTCCACATATGATTCACGTTACCTTCAACCGCCGCACGCAGAGCGTGGGCCTTCAGGTGCCCGGTAACCAGAATCATCACTTCTTCCGCATCAAGCAGCGTACCGACGCCCACGGTCAGTGCGTATTTAGGCACCTGATCAACGTCACCGCCAAAGAAACGGGAGTTGGCGATACGGGTATCGTGGGTCAGCGTTTTAATACGGGTACGCGAAGCCAGAGAGGAAGCGGGTTCGTTAAAGGCGATATGCCCGTCGTTGCCCACGCCGCCCATAAACAAATGGATTTTGCCGTAGGCGCGGATTTTTTCCTCATACTGACGACATTCTGCGTCAATGTCCGGCGCATTACCATTCAGAAGGTTGATGTTTTCGCTTTGAATATCAACGTGATCAAAAAAGTTACGGTGCATGAAGCTGTGATAGCTTTCCGGGTGCTCTTTGGGCAGGCCAACATATTCGTCCATATTGAACGTGACGACATGTTTAAAGCTAACCTGGCCCGCTTTGTGCATCTCAATGAGGTACTTGTAGGCTTCCAGCGGCGTGCCACCGGTCGGCAGACCCAAAATGAACGGACGCTCTGCGGTGGGTTTGAAAGCGTTGATACGGTTAACGATATGGCGTGCCGCCCATTTGCCGACCTGAGGAGATGTTGCCAGTGGAATCAGTCTCATGATGAACCTCGTAAATTGAGCAATATAAAAGGGGTCTAAAACGTCACTCTGCTAACTAAGAATAATCGTAACGTGATTACGAACAGATAACAGAGGAATAAGTCCGTTTTGATTTTTCGTATCATAAAATAAGTTTGTTCTGTTGACCAGTATGACAGTAGAGAAAATGCTTTTTTTGGTGATTATGGTCACATAAGTAGCGATATAATTTGCGAAGCGAATTAATTTTTTTTTACACTTATGACTGTGGTGTATACTGTCACTCAGACTGCAGAAGACCGTAAAAAAACAAACGATTTCTGGCACCTTAACGGGTTCAAAGGGGGAAAAGGTGAATATTTTAGGATTCTTTCAACGACTGGGGCGCTCATTACAACTGCCCATAGCCGTACTGCCGGTTGCAGCGCTGATGCTACGCTTTGGTCAGCCTGACTTACTGAATATGCCGTTCATTGCTCAGGGCGGCGGTGCCATCTTCGATAACCTGGCGCTAATCTTTGCTATCGGCGTGGCGTCTACCTGGTCCAAAGACAATGCCGGTGCGGCTGCACTGGCCGGTGCAGTCGGTTACTTCATTCTTACCAAAGCGATGGTCACCATCAATCCCGCGATCAATATGGGTGTGCTGGCGGGGATCATCACCGGTCTGGTGGCGGGTGCAACCTACAACCGCTGGGCCGATATCAAACTGCCTGATTTCCTCAGCTTCTTTGGCGGCAAACGTTTTGTGCCGATCGCGACCGGCTTCTTCTGTCTGGTGCTGGCCGCTATTTTTGGCTACATCTGGCCGCCGGTGCAGAACGCCATCCATGCCGGTGGCGAATGGATTGTTGCTGAAGGTGCCTTTGGTGCGGGTGTGTTCGGCTTCGTTAACCGTCTGCTGATCCCAACCGGTCTGCATCAGGTGCTGAATACCATTGCCTGGTTCCAGATTGGTGAGTTCACCAACGCGGCGGGTACCGTCTTCCACGGCGACATCAACCGTTTCTACGCCGGTGACGGCACCGCAGGGATGTTCATGTCGGGCTTCTTCCCGATCATGATGTTCGGTCTGCCGGGTGCGGCGCTGGCGATGTATATGGCTGCCCCTAAAGCGCGTCGTCCGATGGTCGGCGGGATGCTGCTGTCCGTTGCGGTGACCGCTTTCCTGACCGGTGTGACCGAGCCGCTTGAATTCCTGTTCATGTTCCTGGCTCCGATGCTGTACCTGATCCACGCATTGCTGACCGGTATCAGCCTGTTTGTGGCAACCCTGCTGGGTATCCATGCCGGCTTCTCCTTCTCGGCGGGTGCTATCGACTATGTGTTGATGTATAACCTGCCGGCAGCCAGCCAGAATGTCTGGGTGCTACTGGTGATGGGCCTGGTTGCCTTTGTGGTGTACTTCGTGCTGTTCAGCGCGGTTATTCGCATGATGAACCTGAAAACGCCGGGCCGCGAGGATGCCGCTGACCTGGTGGTAAACGACGAAGCGAACAGCAACACCGAAGAGGGGATGGATCAGCTGTCCCGCCAGTACATTGTGGCGATTGGTGGCTCCGATAACCTTAACGTGATTGATGCCTGTATTACCCGTCTGCGCCTGTCGGTTAAGGATGCGGGACTGGTCAACGATGCGGCCTGTAAGCGTTTGGGTGCCTCGGGCATTGTCCGACTGAACAAACAGACGATTCAGGTGATCGTCGGTGCGAAAGCAGAATCTATCGCTGAAAGCATGAAAAAACTGATTGCCAAAGGGCCAATCGCGGCGGCAGCGCCTTCCGCGGCGCCGGTTGCTCCTGCTGCGCCCGTCGCGGCCCCGCAGGCGGTATCGAATGCCAGCAAAGGTATTGTCGGAACGCTGGTGGCGCCGGTAAGCGGCACCGTGGTGGCGATTGACCAGGTGCCTGATGAAGCCTTCGCCAGTAAAGCGGTCGGTGACGGCCTGGCGATTAAACCGACCAGCAGCACCGTCGTGGCTCCCGCAAGCGGCACGCTGGTGAAAATCTTTAACACCAATCACGCGTTCTGTCTGGAAACGGAAAAAGGCGCGGAAATTGTGGTGCACATGGGGCTGGATACCGTGGCGCTGCAGGGTAAAGGCTTTACCCGACTGGTGGAAGAGGGTGCCCAGGTGGTGGCCGGTCAGCCGGTGCTGGAGATGGACCTGGCCTTCCTTGAGGCCAATGCCCGCTCGATGATCAGCCCGGTTGTGGTCAGCAACATCGAGGATTTCTCGGGACTGACGCTGCTGGCGGGCGATACCGTGGTTGCCGGTGAGAGCCGTATCTACGAGATCAATGGCTAAAATACGATACTCACGGTAGCAGAAAGGGCGGCGAGCAATTCCCGCCCTTTTTTTATTGGATTTCCGTAACAAACGGTTGTCTCAGTCCCCCGCTTTGTGGATCATACTCCGTTATTTCGTAGCGAATTTATTCCAGGCATTAATTGAGGAAATTGAGATGAGTGAGGCTGAAGCCCGCCCAACGAACTTTATTCGTCAGATTATCGACGAAGATCTGGCGTCCGGTAAGCACAAGAGCGTGCATACCCGCTTCCCGCCTGAGCCAAATGGCTACCTGCACATTGGCCACGCTAAGTCGATCTGCCTGAACTTTGGTATCGCAAATGATTACCAGGGCCAGTGCAATCTGCGTTTTGATGACACCAACCCGGTGAAGGAAGACCTGGAGTTCGTTGAGTCAATCAAACGTGACGTGCAGTGGCTCGGCTTCGAGTGGAGCGGCGAGGTGCGTTACTCATCTGACTATTTCGACCAGCTGCATCACTATGCGGTAGAGCTGATTGAAAAAGGGCTGGCGTATGTGGATGAACTTTCCCCTGAGCAAATCCGCGAATACCGTGGCAGCCTGACCGCGCCGGGTAAAAACAGCCCTTACCGCGATCGTAGCGTGGAAGAGAACCTGGCCCTGTTCGAGAAAATGCGCAGCGGCGGATTCGAAGAAGGTAAGGCCTGTCTGCGTGCCAAAATCGATATGGCTTCCAACTTTATCGTGATGCGCGATCCGGTGCTGTATCGTATTAAGTTCGCTGACCACCACCAGACCGGTTCGAAGTGGTGCATCTATCCGATGTACGACTTTACCCACTGCATTTCCGATGCGCTGGAAGGGATCACCCATTCCCTGTGTACGCTGGAGTTCCAGGACAACCGTCGCCTGTATGACTGGGTGCTGGATAACATTACTATCCCGGTTCATCCGCGCCAGTACGAATTCTCCCGTCTGAATCTTGAATACGCCATTATGTCCAAGCGTAAGCTGAGCCAGCTGGTGAGCGAGAAAGTGGTTGAGGGCTGGGACGACCCGCGCATGCTGACCGTTTCCGGTCTGCGCCGTCGTGGCTACAGCGCGGAGTCCATCCGTGAGTTCTGCCGCCGCATCGGCGTGACCAAGCAGGACAACAACGTTGAGATGGCCGCACTGGAATCCTGTATTCGTGACGATCTCAATGAAAACGCGCCGCGCGCCATGGCGGTGCTGGACCCGGTTAAACTGGTGATTGAAAATCTGCCTGCTCATCATGAAGAAACGATCAGCATGCCCAATCATCCAAACAAGCCGGAAATGGGCACACGTGAAGTGCCGTTCAGCCGCGAAATCTATATCGATCGTGCTGACTTCCGCGAAGAAGCCAACAAGCAGTACAAGCGTCTGGTGCTGGGTAAAGAAGTCCGCCTGCGTAACGCCTATGTGATTAAGGCAGAGCGCGTGGCGAAGGATGAGGAAGGGAACATCACCTGCCTGTTCTGTACCTGCGACGTAGACACCCTGAGCAAAGATCCGGCCGACGGTCGTAAAGTGAAGGGCGTTATCCACTGGGTTTCCGCAGAACACGCGCTACCGGCCGAGTTCCGTCTTTACGACCGGCTGTTCAGCGTGCCAAATCCGGCGGCGGCGGAGGATTTCCTCGCCAGCATCAACCCTGAGTCGCTGGTGATTCGCCACGGTTTCGTGGAGCCGGGTATGCAGAGTGCTGAAGCTTCAGCGGCGTTTCAGTTTGAACGTGAAGGCTACTTCTGCGCTGACAGCGTGTATTCTTCAGCCAGCAATCTGGTATTTAACCGCACCGTTGGCCTGCGCGACACCTGGGCTAAAATCGGCGAATAAACCGATACCGTTTAATCTTTAATAAAAAGGGCGATGATTCGCCCTTTTTTTTCGCCTTATCACTCTGCAAATCCTTTTACATTCCTTAAATGTGCTGTCGATCATACTTTGCACTTTATGCATTATTTAGTGATTGATAATTCGCGACGCGAAAAATATTCTGGTCGGATAATGACGCAGTTAAGAATTTATCTGCGTGAGATTTTCCTGTCGTAATTAGCTGACAGAAATGGATTTTTTCTGGGATAAAAGGATTTTTTATGCAGCTCAAGCGAGTGCTCAGTCGGGCATTGACGACTTTTTTCGCCGTTTATACAGGGTTAAGTGCAACTCTGATAACTCTGCCCGCTGCGGCCAGCGGATTTATTGATGATTCCTCCCTGTCTGGCGGAGTGTATTACTGGCAGCGCCATCGCGAACGCAAAGATCTGCAGCCTGATAGCGAAAAATATAATCACTACACGTCAAACCTTCACCACTCCACAATCAATGCCAATCTTGATTTCTCCTCGGGCTTTGCCGGTGACTGGATTGGGATCGATCTGGCTGCCTTTACCGCCCTGGAAATCTCGAATAAAGGCCCGGGAGCACCGAACGAAATAGGTTTCAGCGACGGCGACAGCCGCTGGGACGAGCCGTGGAGCGGGGACCGAAATGGCCTGAGCCTCTATAAAGCCGCATTAAAACTGAAGTATAACGACAGCTGGTTACGGACCGGATATCTGCAGCCCAGCGGACAAACCCTGATGTCACCCCACTGGAGTTTACTGCCCGGTACCTATCGTGGAGTGGAGATCGGAACGGCGGGTCACTTTACGTCCGCAGGCGAACTGTCCGTTTCTTATATGTGGTCCGATAAATACAAGGCACCGTGGTATCAGCATATGTACGACTTCCGCAAGGCGGACGGGAAGACGAAACTGGACTACATGCATTCGCTGGGTGCTAAATTCTCGTCGGAAAATAAGTGGCAGCTGGAAGCGGCTGTGGGGCAGGCGGACAGCTATATGGACCAGTTTTTTACTAAGGCCAGCTATGCCGTCCCGCTGCTGGGGAACGATCTTGAAACCAGCTGGCAGTTTTATGGCGCACACGATCGCGAACACGGCGGCGCCGCGAACAGCAATGATGTGTATTCCGGGCTGGCCTGGCTACAGGCGTTGACGTTGGGTTACCGCAGCGGCCCGTTCCAGTTTCGGCTGGAAGGCACCTGGGTCAAAGCCGATGGCAATCAGGGATATTTTTTGCAGCGTATGACGCCCTCTTATGCCAGTTCAAACGGTCGCCTCGATGTCTGGTGGGACTCCCGTTCCGACTGGAATGCGAACGGCGAGAAAGCGGTGTTCGCCGGGGTGATGGCTGACCTGGACGGTCTGCACCTTCCCGGATGGCAGGCAGGCACCTCATTTGCCTGGGGGTGGGATGCTAAACCCAGCAGTAACCCGGCATTCAATCAAAATCAAAGGCTGCGTGAATCCGCGTGGAACCTGGACCTTCTCTATACCCTCCAGCAGGGCTGGGGAAAGGGGACGCAGTTTAAGCTGCACTACACCCACTACGACAACCACAGCACGATCCCAAGCTATGAAGGGGGTTACGGCAATATTTTTCAGGATGAAAAGGACGTGAAGTTTATTGTCACCGCCCCGTTTACCCTTTTTTAAACGGCGGCAGTGCACTCATGGATATGACAACATCAAAGGGGAACAGGATGAAGTTGATTGCAACAGCCATCGCGGCAGCCACTCTGGGTCTGACGGGATGCAGCAACGGTAATAACGACCAGCAGACGGTGCATCGTATCAGCCAGTTTGGCGTCAATTATCAGGTGACGCAGAATGATGCCGCGGCACACGGCGTTGACTGTGCCGCACTGGGGGCCGACTGGGCTGCCTGTAATCGAGCCACTATCACATTGACGAATCCCGGCCCGGCGCTTAACAGTAAAAACTGGGCGATCTGGATGAGCAATGTTCATCAGACCCTCAAAGTCGATAACGATCAATTCCGCATTGTACACATCGTAGGCGATCTCAGTCGTCTGGAACCTACCGCTCAGTTCAGGGGATTTGCCGCCGGTGAATCCGTTGAAATCCCGATTATTAACGAGTACTGGCAGCTGTTTATCACTGACATTATGCCGCGCTGGTATGTCACCGCCGGTCAGGCGAAGCCGGAAATTATCGCCAGCACCAATACGGAAGATCTGACGGCGTTTGTCGCGCCGTTTGGTGACAACTGGAAGCGCAGTGCCGCAGATAACAACGTGCTGATGACGGCGGAAAGCCGCTTTGCGAAAAATGCGGATGTGACTATGCTGCCGGCCGCCTCCCTGCGTACTGAAATCCTGCCAACGCCGCTGAAGTCGAACCGCTCAGGCGGAAATGCAGATCTCAGCCGGGGCGTATCGCTGCATACGGCAGGATTAAACGATCAAGAGGCGCGCGCCGCCGAACAGCGCTTTGCACTGATGGGCGTTCAGATTAATCCTCGCGGATACGCCATCTCTACCCGAGTTGATTCCCGTGGATTTAGCGGCAGCATGGCGGTATCCGGTGCCTACCGCCTGGATATTCAGCCGGGAGGAGCAAAGATTGTCGGCTATGACAGCGCCGGTATTTACTACGGGCTGATGTCCATTCTGTCCCTGGTTCCCGCTTCCGGGGCGCAGAACATCGCGGCGCTGAGGGTGGAAGATGCGCCGCGTTTCGCCTATCGCGGTCTGTTCCTGGATGTTGCGCGCAACTTCCACAGTAAGCAGGTTGTACTCACGATGCTGGATCAGATGGCGGCGATGAAAATGAATAAATTCCATTTTCATCTCTCCGATGACGAAGGCTGGCGTATTGAAATCCCCGGCCTGCCGGAGCTGACGCAGACCGGGGCTAAGCGTTGTCACGATCTCACCGAGCAGCAGTGCCTGCTGCCGCAGCTGGGCTCCGGTCCGTTTAGCGACAACAATGGCAGCGGCTATTTCACGCGTGCCGATTACATCGAAATCCTCAGGTATGCCAGGGCCAGAAATATTGAGGTGATCCCGGAAATTGATATGCCAGCCCATGCGCGTGCGGCGGTGATCGCCATGGAAGCCCGCTATCAACGGCTGATGCGGGAAGGTAAGCCGGAAGCGGCCAGCGAGTATCGTCTGCGCGATCCCAGCGACAGCTCAAATACCACCTCGGTACAGTTTTACGACCGCACCAGCTATCTGAACCCCTGCCTCGACTCGTCGCTGCGTTTTGCCGACAAGATCGTCACGGAATTCGATTTAATGCATCGTGAGGCCGGCGTTCCGCTGACCACCTGGCACTTTGGTGGGGATGAAGCGAAAAATATCCGCTTCGGTCCGGGCTATACCGACATCAGGCATCCTGAAGCCGGTAAGGGCATGAAGGAGATGAGCCGGGAAGACAAGCCCTGGGCAAAATCCCAGGTCTGTCAGCGCATAATCAGGGATGGCAAGGTTGAGGATCTCTCACATCTTCCCAGCTATTTCGGCCTGAAGGTCAGCAGGATCGTCGCAGAGAAGGGCATTGGCGATATGCAGGCCTGGCAGGACGGCCTGAAAGATGCCAGAAGCGCGGCGGATTTCGCAACGCAGCATGTGCGGGTGAATTTCTGGGATACCCTTTTCTGGGGCGGTGCTTCCAGCGTGAACGACTGGGCGAATAAGGGCTATCAGGTGGTGATCTCTAACCCGGATTATGTCTACCTGGATTTCCCTTCTGAGGTTAATCCGCTGGAGCGCGGTTATTACTGGGGCACCCGCTATAACGATGAACGTAAGATCTTCAGCTTTGCACCCGATAACCTGCCGCAGAATGCGGAAACGTCAGTTGACCGCGACGGCAATCCGTTCGACACGCAATCCGATCGCCCGTGGCCGGGGGCTTATGGGCTTTCGGCGCAGCTGTGGAGTGAAACGGTACGCACCGACGGGCAGGTTGAGTCGATGATCTTCCCTCGGGTCATGGCGGTTGCGGAGCGCAGCTGGCACCGCGCCGCCTGGGAGCAGGATTATCAGCAGGGAAGGGCATATCAGGGCGGTAAAACGCATCACGTTGACCGGCAGGAACTGCACCAGGACTGGCAGCGCTTTGCGAACCTGATGGGCCAGCGTGAACTGGCGAAGCTTGAGCTGGCCGGGATTGCTTATCGTTTACCCCAGCCGGGTGCGGTGATTGTCGATAGCTACCTGCAGGCGAATACGGCACTGCCGGGCGTTATGGTGGAATACTCCGTCGATGAAGGGCAACACTGGCAGCGCTACAGCGACAGCCGTCGCCCACGGATTAATGGCGAAGTCTGGGTGCGAACCCGCAGCGCGGACGGTAAGCGCTTCAGCCGGACGGAGCATGTTATGCCCCTGTAGGGACGATCTGGCCCGGCTGCGTCGACAGTTTCTGAGAGAGAAAGTCGATAAACAGCCGGGTTTTTCGCTGCATGTCCCCCTGTCCGGCAAACACGGCGCTGACCGGCTGCTCCGGTAACCGCCATCCCTGAAAAAGATGCTCCAGCCTGCCTGCGGCAATATCCTCGCGAACTAACCACTCCGGCAGCACGGCAACGCCCATCCCGGCCAGTGCCATCTGGCGAACGATTTCCGCGGCGTTGGCGGTAAAAGCAGCCTGGGACTTCAGTTCTGACCGGTGATTATCCGCTCCGTGAAAGGTCCAGCGGCCGGGGTGCGTCAGGTTGCTGTTGTGGATCCACGGCATGGCGGAGACATCCTGCAGCTGCTGTGGGCGGCAGCGGCTGACCAGCGAAGGCGCCGCCACCAGTAAAATGGCATAGTCTGCCAGCCTGCGGCTTTTCAGTGAAGAGTCGCGCAGCGCCCCCAGCCGTATCGCCACATCCAGCTTATTACTCACTAAATCATCCAGTGAAGCCCCGACGCTGTAGTTCAGCTTCAGCAACGGATGGCGCTGGCAGAATTCACTGACCAGCGGCATCACGAACCGCTGGCCGTATTCCCACGTTGACGTGATGCGCAGTTCTCCGGAGAGGGAGTGATGCTCCGTGGTCACCCGTGCGACCGCGAGGTCAATATCCGTAAAAATCCGCTGAAAGTCCTGATAAAACTGCTGGCCGTGCCCGGTCAGGGCCACGCTGCGCGTGTTACGTATCAGCAGCGTGACGCCAAGCAGCTGTTCAAGGTTTTTGATATGCAGGCTGACCATGGCCCGGCTGATACCGAGATTGCTGGCGGCACGGGTAAAACTGCCGCTGTCCACAATCGCAAAGAAGGTGTGGATCTTATCAAGATGTGCGTGCATCAGATTATTCAGTTTAATCAAACAATCATTTAAATTTATGCGTCTTTATTTGTCAGGTCAACCGCCGCTATGCTGCGCGTGGAGGTATGACAATGCACTATGGTTATCGGGTTGCGGCAATTTTTTTGCTCGGCTTTTTTATTGATTGTATTAATATTTTTATGTCGGCCATTGCGCTGCCGTCGATTGCGGCGCAGATGTCCGTGGCGACTGAGTCCATCAGCTGGGTGGCGAACGGCTACATTCTGGGCCTGACGCTGATCGTGCCGCTGAGCGGCTGGCTGGCTTCGCGCTTTGGTGCCCGGCAGATGATTGTCGCGTCGATGCTGATTTTCAGCGCAGCGGCGCTGGGCTGTGCGCGGGCCGACTCCTTTACCACGCTGGTTGCCTGGCGCTTTATTCAGGGCGCGGGCGGCGGGTTACTGATCCCGGTGGGGCAGGCACTGACCTTTAATCTGTTTCAGGGACGAAAGCGCGCCGCTATCTCAACGCTGATTATGTGCGTCGCGTTGATCGCGCCTGCGCTGTCCCCTCTGCTGGGCGGCCTGCTGGTGGATGTACTCTCATGGCGCTGGATCTTCTACAGTAACATTCCCTTCAGCCTGCTGGCCGCACTGCTGGCGGCAATCTGGATCCGTCCTCAGGAAACGGAGCGTGTCCGGGCGGATATCGTCGGGATTATCCTGGTCTGCGGGGCTTTGGGTGCGCTGCTGAGGAGCCTGTCCCTGTTCAGCGAGCAGCAGTCGTTGCTGTATGCCACGCTGTGGCTGGCTGCGGCTTTGCTGCTGGCGTGGGGGTATCTGCGGCATTATCGTCGCCAGCCGTCGGCGATACTTGACCTCAGCCTGCTGCGAAATCGTCAACTTAACCTGTCCATCGCCGTTTACTATGCCGTACCGGGCGTATTTACCGGCGTTAACCTGCTGACTATTTTCTACATGCAGCAGGTTTTGCATTTCAGCGCCGGGCATACCGGCAGCTTTATGATGCTCTACGGTGCCGGAGCGCTGGTGGCGATGCTGGTCGCCGGGCGAATTTATTACCGGGTAGGCGCGCCTCGCTTATTCTGCTGCGGTCTGCTGCTGCACAGCGGCGGCATTGCGCTGCTTTCTCTGGTCGGTCATCCGGGGGATGGGGAGGTGCTGTGTGCGGCCTATCTGCTGATGGGGATCGGGGGTGGGATCGCGGCGAACTGTGCGCAGACCACGGCATTAATTGAGCTGAACGAGCAGCAGATGAGCCGGGGCAGTACGCTGTGGAATATTAACCGCCAGCTGACGTTCAGCCTGGGTACCGCGCTGTTTACGCTGCTGCTGGCGTTACTGAGCCACTATTTTCCCGGTGAAAGGGCATGGCATCTTGCATTTATTATTGCGGCCGTGGTCGGATTACTGCCGCTGTGGCTGATTTATCAACGACGTTTTCATAAGGAAATTCAATGACAGATTTAACCGACAAGGCTTCGCAAAGCGTGATTGTGCTGCACCAGCTGATTGAGGCTGTCTTTCACGGCGACGGCAGTCAGCTTACTGAGCTGCTGACGCATTTTGATGACGATTTTATGATGGTCACACCGGCCGGAAAAACCCTGGCGCTGGCAGAGGTTGAGGCCTTATTCGGCCGCTTAACCGGCGCACGGGAGGGGATGACGATCGCCATTGAGCAGTGCAAAGTCATTTCGCAGCGGGGGGATGAAGTGGTTATTCAGTACCACGAGCTGCAGCATCAGCAGGAGAATCACACTCATCGCATTTCGCTGGCGGTAATTAATTGCGCAACCCAGCCGCCGCGCTGGCGCTATCTGCAGGAAACGATGGTAACAAACTGATTACCGTACTAGTTCGTGAGTGCGTAATTGTGTAGAATGTGCGGCGTTGATGCCGTACATCCAGTGAATAATTCCGGTGATGGCGGCGAGTTTCCGTTTTTTGCTAAGGATTAGTCATGGATTTACCGGTTTCCACCGCCCGCCTGCCTTCGACACTCTGGGGAACCTTAATTATTAGCGGCACCATTATCGGTGCCGGGATGTTCTCACTCCCCGTGGTGATGTCCGGTGCCTGGTTCCTGTGGTCATCTGCGCTGTTGGTTGTCACCTGGTTCTGCATGCTGCTCTCCGGGCTGCTGTTCCTGGAGGCCAGCCTGCATTATCCCGCCGGGGCCAGCTTCGACACCATTACTCGCGATCTGCTGGGCCGGGGCTGGAACCTGATTAACGGACTGTCGGTGGCCTTCGTTCTGGGGATCCTCACCTATGCCTATATCTCCGCCAGCGGAGCCATTATTCAGCACACGCTGAGCCAGCTTTCACTGCCGGTTTCTGCCCGCAGCGCCGGTTTCGCCTTCACGCTGCTGGTGGCGGTGTTTATCTGGCTGGGTACCGCGATGGTCAGCCGTATGACGCTGATTTTCCTCGGCGCTAAGGTGATTACGTTTCTTATCATCTTTGGGGGTCTGCTGTGGCATATCGAACCGGTAAAACTGCTGGACAGCCAGAGTGAAGAGAGCCACTACCTGCGCTATCTGTGGATGGTTATCCCCTTCTGCCTCGCGTCATTCGGCTATCACGGGAATATTGCCGGGCTGGTCAGTTACTATCAGAAGAACGGCAGCCGGGTATGCCGCTGTCTGGTGTTCGGCACGCTGCTGGCGCTGGCGATTTATTTTATCTGGATCGTCGGCACGATGGGGAACATCCCACGGCATGAATTCAAAGCAATTGCCGCTCAGGGGGGGAATATCGACGTGCTGGTTGCCGCACTTTCCGGTGTGTTGCACAGTCCTTATCTCAATCTGCTGCTGGATATTTTCTCGAACTTTGCCGTGGCCTGTTCGTTCCTCGGCGTCAGCCTGGGGTTCTTTGACTATCTTGCCGACCTGTTTAAGTTCGATCGCTCCGCGTTCGGTCGGTTAAAAACGACCGTTGTCACCTTCATTCTCCCTCTGACGGCGGCGATGATTTGGCCAAACGGTTTTCTGGTGGCGATTGGCTACGCCGGGCTGGCGGCAACGCTGTGGGCAGTGATCACGCCGGCGATGCTGGCACGAAAAGCGCGACAGCGTTTTGCCACGGCGGGATGGCAGGTCAGGGGAGGGATGGCTCCGATCGTGCTGGTGCTGATCTTTGGGGCGGTGAATGCGCTGGTGTCTGTATTATCCTACTGGAACGTCCTGCCGGTCTATGCCGGATAACAGGCAAAAAAAAACCGGTGGATAGCCACCGGTTTCATGCTGATTTCAGAACAAATTACTCGTCATCGTGCAGCGTGTCGTCTTCACGGCAGTCGCCCTTAGAGCAATGGCCATAAAGGTACAGGCTGTGGTTGCTCAGTTTAATTCCGTGGCGCGTTGCGATTTCACGCTGGCGCGCTTCAATGTACTCATCACGGAATTCAATAACTTTACCGCAGTCCAGACAGATCAAGTGATCGTGGTGGTGCTGCTGGGTCAGTTCGAAAACGGATTTACCGCCTTCAAAGTTATGACGGGTAACGATCCCTGCGTCATCAAACTGGTTAAGCACGCGGTAAACCGTGGCTAAACCGATTTCTTCGCCCATATCAATCAGGCGCTTATACAAGTCTTCCGCACTGACGTGATGGCCTTCTGGTTCCTGAAGCACTTCCAGAATTTTCAGTCGTGGAAGCGTGACTTTCAGGCCGGCCTTCTTTAATGCGGTATTGTTGTCAGTCATGCGGATATTGTCCTGTTACTTTGCTAGTCACTTAGTGGCTGAAAAGCCCTGAACATCGGTTGACGCTAGAGTTGGATGCGTCACAGTATAGAACTCATACATCGAAATGAAAACAACAGGAATGCCTGAAACCACTGTTGGATGTAAGGATTAATGTCATTACGTCCTGGGAGGCTCGCGTCCAAATCGTACTAAGTTAACATTTCGCTCTATCTCATCCCTTCGCCCGGTGATGGAAAAAGATCGTTCAGAGATGCTGAAGGATGAGAAAGCGGGTAACCGATAGGGTTATTGTACATTTTTACAGGTGGAAGTTACAAATACGTATCTATTACTTCTATAGGAAAAATCACTGACTTGATGTGAGATGTCTCCCACATCAAGCCGTTGGCATCAGGCTTCGATGATTTCTTTCAGCTGAAGTTCATCAAAAATCTGTTTCACCCATTTATCAACGCGCTCATTGGTCAGTTCCGGCTGACGGTCTTCGTCAATGGCCAGTCCAAGGAAGTGGTTGTCATCGGCCAGCCCTTTAGAGGCTTCAAAGTTGTAACCTTCGGTCGGCCACTGGCCTACCAGAATCGCACCGTTTGGCTCAATGATGTCGCGGATGGTGCCCATCGCATCGCAGAAATATTCTGAGTAGTCTTCCTGATCGCCGCAGCCGAACAGGGCAACCAGTTTTCCGTTGAAGTCGATCTCTTCCAGCGTCGGGAAAAAGTCATCCCAGTCGCACTGGGCTTCACCGTAATACCAGGTGGGAATGCCCAGCAGCAGAATGTCGAAGGCTTCAAGGTCTTCTTTGCTGCTTTTGGCAATATCACGAACTTCTGCAACGTCTTTACCCAGCTGTTTCTGGATCATCTTTGCAATGTTTTCCGTATTGCCCGTATCGCTGCCAAAGAAAATGCCTACGATTGCCATGAGTTTAATAACCTCTTGAATCTTAATGATATGGTGGCTGCCAAAATTTTTGCAGATGGCGTTAATGATAGCAGACCGCCGGGAGCGGATAAATGAGTAATCCTGCTGCTTTTGTCGCATTGTGCCCTGAGGGCGCGCGCGACGTTCAGGACTGAAGGTGTTTTAACTGGTTCAGCAACATCTCTTCAATCAGCTCGCTGCGGCTCATATTGCGCGCATCGGCCAGCTGGTTCAGCGCATCAACGGCTTCACTGTTCATTTTCAGCTCGACGCGCTTAAGCCCGCGAACTTTATCGCGCTTAAGCTGATTGCGTTTATTGATGCGCAGCTGCTCATCACGCGTCAGCGGATTAGTTTTCGGTCGTCCCGGGCGACGTTCATCTGCGAACAGATCGAGCGTTGTGCGGTCCGTGTTCTCTTTTGCCATAGAATAGTGATACTGAAAGGCTGGATTTCTGATGTGTCAGGCCGTTATCCGCCGGAAAAATCACCAGCGGAAAAATGTCAGCGCGCATCATACCCCAGTGAAAGTGATGACGACAATGTTTTAACAACATAGGGAAATAATTGTTTTTACAGCACAAAAAATCGACGAATTGCGCGTAAAACTGCATCAGGTTTTTCAGCATGCACCCAGTGCCCCGCCCCCGTTACAACGTGGGCCCGCGCCTGAGGGAATTGCGCCAGCAGCGCGTCACGATATTCATCCGCCAGATAGGGTGAACGTTCACCGCGTATAAATAGCGCGGGATGCGGCCAGGCGGGCTGCGGTTGCCAGCCGATAATCCGGTCGTAGCACTGATACAGCACCGGTACATTGAAGCGCCATTCGCCCTCGTGGAACGATTTTAGCAGAAACTGGATCACGCCTTCTTCCGCCAGCGTCTGGCGCATCAGCGCGGCCGCTTCGCTACGTGAGGCGATCCCTGCATCCGTCACCGCCTGCAGCGCGGAGAAAATATCATCATGATGGCGCGTCGGGTAGGCGACCGGTGCCATATCGATGACCACCAGCCCCGCTACGCGATCCGCTGCCAGGGCGGTTAACTTCATGGCAATTTTACCACCCATTGAGTGGCCGATAACGCCAAAGCGCTCGACGCCCAACCCGTCTAACGTTTCCAGCACGTCCTGCGCCATCAGCGTGTAATCCATCTCCGGCGACCGGGGAGAAAGCCCGTGGTTGCGCACATCAAGCTGAATCAGACGGCGATGCTGTTTTAACTCGCGAGCGAGCACGCCAAGGTTATCCAGGCTGCCAAAAAGCCCGTGAATTAACACCAGCGGTAAATCGTCAGTCGCAGATTGTTCAGATTGCAGGCGGACATTCAAATTCATAGCAAAGTTCTTACAGTTGAAACGAAGGCTTAGGGTATCATGGATTTTACATTTTCTGCCGGGGGTAGCACAGACGGTGCCCGCGATCTTTTTACGGCAAATTCTGACTTTTGCTGGCAAAGAGGGCTTACGCTACACCCGGAGTGGATTTAACTTTATAATCCTGAAGTTAGGATCCAGGTTTCAGAAAACGGACGATCCTGAAGATCGCGCCTGTTTTTATGCCCGATTCTGACAGAAGCAACAACCGTACTGGATAAAGATGAAAACGATAGAAGTCGACGAAGAGCTATACCGCTATATTGCCAGCCATACTCAGCATATTGGGGAGAGCGCATCGGACATTTTACGCCGTATGCTGAAATTCACCGCGGGCCAGACAGCACCAGCGGCACCGGCACCGGCTGCGCAGGCGGCAAAAGAACCAGCCGCCGTGAAATCTGAATCTCGCCCGCAGGATCGCGTTCGCGCGGTGCGTGAACTGCTGCTTTCCGATGAGTATGCCGAGCAGAAGAAAGTGGTGAACAGGTTTATGCTGATCTTATCGACTTTGTATACCCTGGACGCCAAAGCCTTTGGCGATGCCACCGAGTCGCTGCATGGCCGCACGCGTGTCTACTTCGCGGGCAACCAGCAGACGCTGACGCAGAACGGCACGCATACCAAGCCGCAGCATATTCCGGGCACCCCTTACTGGGTGATCACCAATACCAATACCGGCCGTAAGCGCAGCATGGTGGAACATATCATGTTATCGATGCAGTTCCCGGCGGAACTGACCGAGAAAGTTTGCGGTACCCTTTAACCGAAGCGTCAGGGAGAAGCGCCAATGGCCAATCACCCCCGTGCCGGGCAGCCAGCCCGGCAGAGCGATTTAATTAACGTTGCACAATTAACATCGCAGTATTACGTACTGCAGCCTGAACTGGGCAATGCTGAACATGCCGTTAAATTCGGCACCTCAGGTCATCGCGGTAGCGCGGGTCGTCACAGTTTCAATGAAACGCATATCCTGGCCATTGCTCAGGCTATTGCCGAAGAACGTAAAAAGAACGGCGTGACCGGACCCTGCTATGTGGGTAAAGACACCCATGCGCTGTCCGAACCGGCAATTATTTCGGTGCTGGAAGTGCTGGCGGCCAACGGTGTGGATGTGATTGTGCAGCAGGATAATGGCTATACGCCGACGCCTGCGATTTCCAACGCGATCCTTGAGCATAACAAAGCCGGTGCGGCACTGGCGGACGGTATCGTGATTACGCCGTCCCATAACCCACCGGAAGACGGCGGCATTAAGTACAACCCACCCAACGGTGGACCGGCCGATACCAACGTCACCAAAGTGGTTGAGGATCGTGCCAACGTCCTGATTCAGGGCGGTCTGAAAGACGTTAAGCGCATTTCTCTGGATGAGGCCTGGGCGAGCGGCCATCTGCAGGAGCAGGATCTGATCCAGCCTTATATTGAAGGCCTGGCGCAGATCGTGGATATTCCGGCGATTCAGAAAGCCGGTCTGAAAATTGGCGTCGATCCTTTAGGCGGCTCCGGCATTGCCTACTGGCAGCGCATCGCCGAGTTCTACAAGCTCGATCTGACCATCGTAAACGATGCCGTCGATCAGACTTTCCGCTTTATGCACCTTGATAAAGATGGCGTGATCCGTATGGATTGCTCATCCGAGTGTGCGATGGCGGGGCTGCTGGCGCTGCGCGACAAGTTCGATCTGGCCTTTGCCAACGATCCTGATTATGACCGCCACGGCATCGTCACCCCCGCCGGGCTGATGAATCCTAACCACTATCTGGCCGTTGCCGTGAACTATCTGTTCCAGCATCGTCCGCAGTGGGGCAAGGATGTGGCCGTAGGCAAAACGCTGGTGTCCAGCGCGATGATTGACCGTGTTGTGAACGATATCGGCCGCAAGCTGGTGGAAGTGCCGGTAGGCTTCAAATGGTTCGTTGATGGTCTGTTTGACGGGACCTTTGGCTTCGGTGGCGAGGAGAGCGCGGGCGCATCCTTCCTGCGCTTTGACGGCACCCCATGGTCAACCGATAAAGACGGTATCATCATGTGCCTGCTGGCCGCGGAAATTACCGCCGTCACCGGCAAAAATCCGCAGCAGCACTATGATGAACTGGCCGAACGCTTCGGTGCGCCAAGCTACAACCGTATTCAGGCGGCGGCAACGTCAGCCCAGAAAGCGGCCCTGTCGAAGCTTTCTCCTGAGATGGTCAGCGCCGATACGCTGGCGGGCGACCCGATCACCGATCGTCTGACCGCTGCGCCAGGTAATGGCGCATCCATCGGTGGCCTGAAAGTGATGACCAAAAACGGCTGGTTTGCCGCGCGTCCTTCCGGTACTGAAGATGCCTACAAAATCTACTGTGAGAGCTTCCTCGGTGCTGAGCACCGCGAGAAAATCGAGAAAGAAGCGGTAGAAATCGTCAGTGCGGTGCTGAAGAACGCCTGATACTGACGCAGCCATTGCGGATTTGATGACTAAGGCCATTCACTGAATGGCCTTTTTTGTTGCCGTTATTCAGGGAATAAAGCGGTAGCCCACGCCGGTTTCCGTCAGCAGATGCTGGGGCTGGGCGGGGTCGCGCTCCAGCTTTTGCCTCAGATGACCCATGTAGATCCGCAGGTAGTGGCTGTGCTCGACCGCATTCGGTCCCCAGACCTGAACCAGCAGCTGGCGCTGGGTCATCACTTTGCCGGGGTGATTCAGCAGGCTGACCAGCAGGCGAAACTCAATCGGCGTCAGATGCAAATCGCTGCCATCGCGGGTAACCCGCCGGGCAGCAATATCGACGCTGACCTCGCCAAAGGTGATTTGCGCCAGGTCGTGGCTACCGGCGGAAGCCGGACGGTGGCGCAGGGCAACGCGCACTCTCGCCAGCAGTTCCCCGACGCCAAAGGGTTTGGTCAGGAAGTCATCGGCACCGGCATCCAGCGCGTTGATTTTGTCCTGTTCGTCACTGCGGGCCGACAGCACAATCACCGGCATGCTGCTCCACTGGCGCACTTCACGAATAAACTGAATGCCGTCACCGTCCGGCAATCCGAGATCGAGGATCGCCATCTCAGGCTTACGCGTTGCGGCCTCAATCAGCCCGCGGCTGAGCGTATCGGCATCAACGACCCGGAAGTTTTCACCCTCAAGGGCCATACGCAGAAAGCGGCGGATCTCTTTTTCATCTTCAACGATCAGAACAGTAGTCAAGGTGCCTCCGCACCGGCAGTCGGAAAGCCTGGCCGGGAAACGTCATTATGACGGCTAATTTAGCAAAAGATGATGCGGTGCGCCCATCGCTGTTTCACTGCAGGCAGATTTGTTAACAAAGTGATCGTATCCATCTCGGTTTTACATATAAATTAACCATTGCGTAACATAATTACAGTCTGAGCCAAAACAGCACAATTTTTCCGCAAAAAAGTGGTCCGATCAGTAGTAAAATTACATTAAAGGCGGTATTATTTTGTTCAGATTACAGACAATATTTTTAGCCGATTTCAGGAGGACGTATGAATCTTTATCACTCTTATTCACCTACGCGGATTTTCATGCGTCGTGCTGCGGTAGTGCTCGCCGGTGTGTTCGCGCTGCCGGTTATGCTGTTCCGCGCCGACCGTGCCCGTTTTTACAGTTATCTGCACCGGGTGTGGGTAAAAACCAGCGATAAGCCCGTCTGGCTGGCAGAGGCCGAATCAGTCTGCTGCGATTTTTATTAATCCCGCTTCCGGCGCGAGAAGGGTAACGCTAACCCATCGAATTCAATTTCATTTGTTCTTTTTACTATCCCGCCGAGTGCGGGATTTTTTTTGCGCTGAATTGCCCGACTGAGGTTTTAAGGAGAAAAGTCAGCGAAATTGATCTACACTCAAACCTGTACAATAATTTTTGGGTTGTATAGATATGAGCAAAAAAATTCCAGTTGGCATCAGTGCCTGCCTGCTCGGTGAGCGGGTCAGATTCGACGGCGGACATAAGCGCTCTGTTTTCGCAGCAGAGGAGCTGGCTCCCTATCTGCATTACGAACCTGTCTGTCCGGAAATGGCGATTGGTTTGCCTGCTCCCCGACCCGCACTTCGCCTGACTCAGGGTGAAGAGGGCGAAGTCGCCCTGCGCTTCAGCAACGGTAAGGAGTCTGGCGTTGGCGGTCAGGATTCTGCCGTGACCGAAAAGATGCAATCGTTCTCCGCTGAGAAAATCGCGCAGCTTCATCATCTGTGCGGCTACATCGTCTGTGCCAAATCGCCCAGCTGCGGTATGGAGCGCGTGCGCGTCTACCAACCTGATAACAACAACAACAGCAAAGAGGGCGTCGGCATCTTCACGCGTGAACTGATGGCGCAAATGCCGTGGCTGCCGGTTGAAGAAGACGGGCGCCTGCACGATCCCATTCTGCGGGAGAATTTTGTCGCGCGCGTATACGCGTTGCATGAGTTCAATCAGCTGTGGGCGGGCGGTCTGACCCGGGCAAAACTGATGGACTATCACAGCCGATACAAACTGCTGCTGCTCGCTCATTCACAGCCCAAATATCGGGAGATCGGTCCCTTCGTGGCCAAAATGGATCGCTGGGAATCACTGGAGGAGTTCGCTTTTGCCTATCGCCAGCTCCTGATGGATTTGATGAAACTGCCCGCGTCGCGCAGCAACCACACCAACGTGCTGATGCATGTTCAGGGCTATTTCAGGCGCGAGCTGAATTCCCCACAGCGACAGGAACTGTCCACGCTGATTGACAGCTACCGCCGCGGGATCCAGCCTCTGCTGGCACCGATGACCCTGCTGAAACATTATATGGCGCAGTATCCGCATCCCTGGCTGACCGGACAACGCTACTTTTCTCCTTATCCTGAAGCCCTGCGGCTGCGTTATGGATACTAACTGAATTCTGGGAGCATTATGACAACCCACCTGGTCTGGTTGCGTAACGATCTGCGCATTAACGACAACCACGCCCTTTATGCCGCCTGCCGTTCAAACAGCGCGAAAGTCATCGCGCTGTTCATCGCCACGCCGAAACAGTGGCACAGCCACGATATGGCCGCGAAACAGGCGGAGTTTATCTGGCAGAATTTGCAGGAGCTGCAGCAGTCGCTGGCGCAGAAGGGTATTGAGCTGCATCTGGCCGAATGTGATGATTTCAGCGCATCCGTGGATCTGCTGCGGGAATTTTGCCGGGAACACCGCGTTGATCGGATGTTTTATAACTATCAGTACGAGGTGAATGAGCGCCAGCGTGATGCAGAGGCCGAGCGGGTTCTGTTTGATAATGATGTGATGGTGCAGGGATTTGACGACAGCCTGCTGCTGCCGCCCGGCAGCGTGCTGACCGGCAACCGCGAAATGTATAAGGTGTTTACGCCGTTCAGTAAGGCCTTTGTCAAGCGCCTGCAGGAAGGGTTACCCGAATGTTTCTCTGCACCTGCGGTGCGTGAGAACGGGCCGCTGAAAAAGGTCTCTCCGCTTAAACCTTTTGACTATCCGCGGGAAACCCCCGACGACACGCTGTTCCCCGCCGGAGAAAAGGCGGCCATTGCCCGGCTGCGTGAATTCAGCCAGCAGCCGGTGACTCACTATCCCGAGCAGCGGAACCTGCCCGCGCTGGACGGCACCAGCCGCCTGTCCGCCTACTTAGCGGTTGGCGTGCTGTCACCGCGGCAGTGCCTGCACCGACTGCTGAAAGAGCATCCGCGCGGCCTGGAGGACGGTAAGGTTTTTGTCTGGCTGAATGAGCTTATCTGGCGTGAGTTTTACCGCCATCTGATTGTGGCCTGGCCGACCCTGTGCCGCCATCAGCCCTTTGTGCGCTGGACGCGTAAGGTCGCCTGGCGCACATCACCCGAGCATCTTGCCGCCTGGCAGCAGGGGAAAACCGGCTATCCGATTGTGGACGCCGCCATGCGCCAGCTCAACAGCCTCGGCTGGATGCATAACCGGCTGCGGATGATTACCGCCAGTTTCCTGGTAAAAGATCTGCTGATCGACTGGCGGGAAGGGGAGCGCTACTTTATGTCGCAGCTGATTGATGGCGACCTGGCGGCGAATAACGGAGGCTGGCAGTGGGCCGCCTCGACCGGCACCGATGCTGCACCCTATTTCCGCATTTTCAACCCGACCACTCAGGGTGAACGCTTTGATGAGGCGGGCGAGTTCATCCGCCGGTGGCTGCCCGAACTGAAGCAGGTGCCGGAAAAATTCATCCATCAGCCCCACGAGTGGGCAAAGAAAAATAACCAAAGGCTCGATTATCCAGCGCCGATCGTGGAACATAAACAGGCACGCCAGCAAACGCTGGACGCCTTTGAAGCTGCACGAAAACAGATGGATTAATTATGCGCAATAGTGAACTCGAACAGCTGGTTAACCAGTTACTGAATGCCGCCGCCTTCAAGGACTATGGCCCGAACGGGCTACAGGTGGAAGGTAAGAGCGAAATTAAAAAAATCGTCACCGGGGTGACCGCCTGCCAGGCGCTCCTTGACGAAGCCGTGCGGCTGAAGGCGGATGCCGTGCTGGTGCATCATGGCTATTTCTGGAAAAACGAACCGTCAATTATCAAAGGAATGAAACGCCAGCGCCTGAAAACGCTGCTGGCAAACGACATCAACCTGTTTGGCTGGCATCTGCCGTTAGATGCACACCCGGAGCTGGGCAACAACGCTCTTCTGGCGAAGCTGTTCGGCATTGAGGTCAAAGGTGAGGTGGAAGAGCTGCTGTTCTGGGGCGAGTTTGCCCAGCCGATCGGCGGTGAACAGCTGGCGAAGCGCATTGAAGACGTGCTGGGCCGTACCCCCCTGCACTGTGGCGACAATGCGCCGGCACTGATTAAGCGCGTGGCGTGGTGCAGCGGCGGCGGACAGGGCTTTATTGATGCCGCCGCCGCATTTGGCGTGGATGCATTTATCAGCGGTGAAGTCTCCGAACAGACCATTCACAGTGCGCGGGAGCAGGGGCTGCACTTCTTCGCTGCCGGGCATCATGCCACCGAACGCTGTGGTATTCAGGCTCTGGGCGAGTGGCTGGCCGAACATCACGGGCTGGATGTCACCTTTATTGATATAGATAACCCGGCCTGACCCCCTCAGCAACCTGCAGGGGCATCCCCTGCAGGTTGACACTGCTACCGCAATCTCGCATAACTGTTTTCCTGTCCGTCAATGGATATCACTTCCGCTCAGGAGGCTTGAGTGCAGCGAGCACGATGTTATTTGCTGGGAGAACGCACCGTGGTGCTGGAACTGGACCCGCCGGTTTCACTCAGCAGCCAGCAGCGAATATGGGGGCTGGCGCAGCGCCTTCACGATCGTCCCGAAGTCATCGATGTCGTCCCCGGGATGAATAATATTACCGTTGTATTGAGCGATCCGCAGCAAACCGCACTGGATGCCATCGAGTGGCTGCAGCAGTGGTGGGAAACCAGTGAGATCCAGGTAGCGGAATCACGCCTGATCGACATTCCGGTGGTTTACGGCGGTTTGACCGGCCCCGATCTTGATGAGGTGGCACGCTACTGCGAAATGAGCGCCTCACAGGTGGTTGAATGCCACAGCGCCGCTGAATACGTCGTCTATTTTATCGGTTTCCAGCCCGGTTTTCCTTATCTTGGCGGCCTCGATCGTCGCCTTCACACCCCGCGTCGCGCCGAGCCCAGGCTACAGGTTCCCGCCGGGTCAGTAGGGATCGGCGGGGCGCAGACCGGGATTTATCCTCTGGCCACCCCCGGCGGCTGGCAGCTTATTGGCCAGGCGCAAACCACACTGTTTACCCCAGGCCAGCATCCGCCGGTTTTGCTCAGGTCCGGCGACCGGGTGCGTTTTGTGCCACTTAAGGAGGGGATATGCTGAACATCATTCGCGCCGGGATGAGCACCAGCATTCAGGATGCCGGGCGTCACGGCTGGGGTCAGTTTGGCATCAGTCGCTGCGGCGTACTGGATCATCCGGCGATGCAGACGGCCAATATGCTGGTGGGTAACGCACCTGATGAGGCGGTTCTGGAAATCACTCTGGGACAGTTCAGCGCTGAATTTGCTCGCGACGGCTGGCTGGCGCTGACCGGTGCGGGCTGCCACGCTAACCTGGACGGCCAGACGGTATGGACAGGCTGGCGAACTGCGGTAAAGAAAGGGCAGCGCCTCACGCTCAATATGCCGCAGCGCGGTATGCGTAGTTATCTGGCGGTTAACGGCGGATTTGCGCTGGAACCGCAGCTGGGTTCGAAAAGTACCGATCTGAAAGCGGGCTTCGGGGGGCTGGAAGGAAGAAAGCTTCAGGATGGCGATAGGCTGCCGCTCGGTGCCGCGACGCGCGATTTCAGCCAGCCCGCAGGCGTGCGGCAGCTGCTGTGGGGTAACCGGGTACGGGCGCTGCCGGGGCCGGAATATCATGAGTTCAGCGCCGACAGCCGCGAGGCCTTCTGGCGCACCGCATGGCGGCTTAATCCGCAAAGTAACCGGATGGGATACCGTTTGCAGGGACGTAAACTGCAGCGGGAATCCGATCGTGAACTGCTCTCTCACGGGCTGGTTCCGGGCGTGGTGCAGGTTCCTGCCGGAGGCCAGCCGATCGTGCTGCTGGCCGATGCTCAAACTACCGGCGGCTATCCGCGTATCGCCTGCGTGATCGAAGCCGATCTCTATCATCTGGCGCAGCTGCGGCTGGGGGAGCCGATCCACTTTGTTCACTGCACGCTGGAAGAGGCGCTTGCCGCTAAGCGTGAACAGCAGCGCGTGCTGGATCGGATCGCCTGGGGGCTGCGGGAATGAAGATCGATCTCAATGCCGACATCGGCGAAGGGTGCCCTGGTGAAAGGGAACTTCTGCCGCTGGTCACCTCGGTTAACATCGCCTGCGGTTTTCATGCGGGCGATGCTTCAATCATGTTGCAGTCGGTGCGACAGGCGCTGGAGGCCGGCGTGGCGATTGGCGCACATCCCAGTTTTCCGGATCGGGAAAACTTTGGCCGTACGGCGATGCAGCTGCCGCCGGAAGATGTGTATGCGCAGGTTATCTATCAGATCGGAGCACTCAGGGCGCTGACCGAAAGCCTCGGCGGGAGGCTCGTCCACGTCAAGCCCCACGGTATGCTCTACAACCAGGCGGCGAGGGATGCACAGCTGGCGGAGGTGATAGCCATGGCGGTTAAAGCCGTTAATCCGGCGTTAATGATCGTTGGGCTGGCGGGGAGCGAATCCATCCGTGCAGCGCGTGCCGCAGGGCTGGCAACCCGCGAAGAAGTGTTTGCCGATCGCGGCTATCAGGCCGACGGCTCGTTGGTGCCGCGCGGGCAGCCGGGCGCCCTGATTGATAACGCAGAACAGGCTATCCGCCAGACGCTGGATATGGTGCAGCGCGGTGAAGTGCAGAGCAGGGGGGGAGAATGGGTGCCGGTAAGGGCGGAAACCGTCTGCCTGCACGGTGACGGTCCCCATGCGATCGGCTTTGCGCGACAGATTCGCCAGGCTTTTCGTGCGCATCAGATCGACGTCACGAGTCGTTAGGGCCGGGCTGATGAGCGTCTGCACCGCTTTTTTGTAACGGAACCGGGTTCGCGTTCATAAAGTTTTACAACCTGGTTCAGGCACGGCCGGCGACAGAAATCCCTCTGCCGCCGACTTCATTTTGATAACGCAACGGAGTTTGCATGCCAGAAGGTCCAGAAATTCGCCGGGCGGCGGACCGCCTGGAAGAGGCCATTAAAGGGAAGGTGTTAACCGATGTGTGGTTCGCATTTCCTGAACTGCAGGCCCGCCAGCATGAGCTGACAGGGCAGCGCGTTACGGCCATTGAAACGCGCGGTAAGGCACTGCTCACCCATTTTTCCAACGGGATTACGCTCTACAGTCATAATCAGCTTTACGGCGTGTGGCGCGTTGTGACGACCGGAAAACTACCGGACAGCAAGCGCGTACTGCGGGTCAAACTGTCGGCGGCGGACAAAACGCTGCTTTTATACAGCGCATCCGATATCGAACTGCTGGATGCCGACGGCGTGGCCGCCCATCCGTTCCTGAACAGAGTCGGGCCGGACGTACTGGATCTCTCACTCACCGTGGCACAGGTTCGTGAACGGCTGCTGTCTAAGCGGTTTCGCCGCCGTCAGTTCAGCGGACTGCTGCTCGATCAAAGTTTTCTGGCCGGGCTGGGTAACTACCTGCGGGTTGAGATCCTCTGGCAGGCCGGGCTGGCGGCACATCATCGGGCCGAAGACCTGAGCGATGCGCAGTGTGATGTGCTGGCCGATGCGCTGCTGGCGATACCGCGCCTTTCCTACCGGACGCGCGGCGAACCGGATGAAAACCGCCATCACGGCGCAATTTTCAGTTTTAAAGTTTTTCATCGGGCCGGTAAAGCCTGCGAGCGCTGCGGAGAAACCATTGTTAAAACGACGCTGTCGTCCCGACCGTTTTACTGGTGCCCCGGTTGTCAGAAATAAAAAAAGCCGGGATGCAGATCCCGGCTTTTTACTGGTTTGTTTCTGGCGCTGATTAAAAATCAGGCCGGCCTCGCAGTTACTTCTTCAGGCTGGAGGTAAAATCGCGCTTGTCGTAGCCGGTGTACAGCTGACGCGGACGGGCAATTTTCACACCGTCGTCGTGCATTTCTTTCCAGTGTGCAATCCAGCCAACGGTACGCGCCATCGCGAAGATAACGGTAAACATTGAAGAAGGAATACCCATCGCTTTCAGAATGATTCCGGAATAGAAGTCGACGTTTGGATACAGTTTGCGCTCAATAAAGTACGGATCGTTCAGCGCGATGTGCTCCAGCTCCATGGCGACTTCCAGCAGGTCATCTTTCATACCCAGCTCTTTCAGTACTTCATGGCAGGTTTCACGCATCACAGTCGCGCGCGGATCGTAGTTTTTGTACACGCGGTGGCCGAAGCCCATCAGACGGAACGAATCGTTCTTATCTTTGGCGCGGCGCAGGAACTCAGGAATGTGCTCTACGGTGCTGATCTCTTCAAGCATGCGCAGGCAGGCTTCGTTCGCACCACCGTGAGCCGGTCCCCACAGCGAGGCGATGCCCGCGGCGATACAGGCAAACGGGTTCGCACCGGAAGAACCGGCGGTACGTACGGTAGAGGTAGAGGCGTTCTGCTCATGATCGGCATGCAGGATCAAAATGCGATCCATGGCTCTTTCCAGCACCGGATTCACCACATACTCCTCACACGGCGTAGAGAACATCATGTGAAGAAAGTTGCCGGCGTAGGAAAGATCGTTACGCGGATACGCAAACGGCTGACCGATTGAATATTTGTAACACATTGCCGCCATGGTAGGCATTTTAGACAGCAGGCGGAAGGCGGCAATCTCACGATGGCGCTCAATGTTCACGTCCATTGCGTCATGGTAGAAGGCGGCCAGCGCGCCGGTGACGCCGCACATCACGGCCATCGGATGCGAGTCACGACGGAAGCCACGGAACAGATGGTGGATCTGCTCGTGCAGCATGGTGTGGCGAGTCACCGTCGTTCTGAATTCGTCAAACTGCGCTTTCGTTGGGGCTTCGCCGTTTAACAGGATGTAACACACTTCCAGATAATTGGAATGCAGAGCCAGCTGATCGATGGGGAAGCCACGATGCAGCAAAATGCCTTCATCGCCATCGATGTAGGTAATTTTTGATTCGCAGGACGCGGTAGAGGTAAAGCCTGGATCAAAGGTGAAATACCCTTTAGAACCTAAAGCCCGGACATCAATCTCTTCCTGACCTAATGTGCCTTTTAGCACATTAAGTTCAATAGGAGCTTCGCCTTCGAGGGTTAGCGTCGCTTTTTTATCAGCCATTTATAGTCTCCTTAGCGCCTTATATAGGGATCTTTAACACCGGGAAGTGACGCAGTCCCAGCTCATTGTCTGGCGCAGAAGGTAATCATCTCTGTGGCATCTTTAGACGTGCAGGGTACAGAGTGACGGGCGCTCGCGGGCTGGGTTGGGCACATTCCTGAGAGTGTAGCATGGTAGTTAACAGATCCGGTCTAAACATGCTTACGTTATAACCAATACCGTTGCTTTATAAAGAATACGACTCAATGTTACATAACTTGTGCTTAGGGGAAAGTGTATCCCCATAACTTTTGTGCATCATAGAACTTTTATTGCTCAGTTTGTAACAGAGATGTTGAACTTATGTCAAATCAGATAATTAAATTTGTATCAAATATGAAAACCGTGAATGCGATCACTGTTCTATCGAAATGTCTCCAAAGTGTTTGTAGGGGAATTGTAATGAGAATGTGATCCGCCTATACTGCCGCCAGGTCTCCGGGAATACCCTGTTGTAGGAGCCACCCAGCGTTTCATACGCGTCGTTTTGACACTGGATGTTGTTTTAGGTGCCTGGCGCAATGTTTGACTTGTTAACGCTGTCTGACCCGCCCTCAGGACCGGAGGAAGCAAAATAAGAAAAGCTGTGTGGGCAAAACCGTGAAAAAACAAAGACCTGTCAACTTGGATCTCACTACGATCCGGTTTCCCGTTACTGCAATAGCGTCCATTCTCCACCGCGTTTCCGGTGTGATCACCTTCGTGGCGATCGGGATCCTGCTCTGGTTACTGGGTCTGTCACTCTCTTCACCCGAAGGCTTCCAGCAGGCATCTGCCGTGATGGACAGCTTTATCGCTAAATTCATCATGTGGGGCATTCTGACCGCGCTGGCTTATCACATTGCCGGCGGCATTCGCCATTTGATGATGGATTTTGGCTACCTGGGTGAAACGTTAGAAACGGGCAAACTTTCCGCGCAAATTGCGTTCGGTATTACTGTCGTGCTCTCAATCCTGGCTGGAGTCCTTGTATGGTAAGCAATGCTTCTGCACTGGGTCGTAATGGCATCCATGACTGGCTGTTACTCCGTGCCGCCGCCATGGTGATGACCCTCTATGTGATTTATATCCTCGGTTTTCTGGTGATGTCTGGGACCCTGACCTATGACATCTGGCGTGGTTTTTTCGCTTCTTCCTTTACTAAAGTTTTCACCCTTCTGACGCTGTTCTCCATTCTGGTGCACGGCTGGATCGGCATGTGGCAGGTACTGACCGACTACATTAAACCACTGGCAATGCGCATGATGCTGCAGCTGGTGATTGTGGTTGCGCTGTTGGTATATGCAATTTATGGAACTGTAGTGGTGTGGGGTGCGTAATGAGTTTGCCAGTCAGAGAATTTGATGCCGTAGTTATTGGTGCCGGTGGTGCAGGTATGCGCGCGGCATTACAGATTTCCCAATCGGGCCAGACCTGTGCCCTGTTGTCTAAAGTTTTCCCAACCCGTTCCCATACCGTGTCTGCTCAGGGCGGTATCACCGTTGCTCTGGGTAACAGCCACGAAGATAACTGGGAATGGCACATGTACGATACCGTTAAGGGCTCCGACTACATCGGTGACCAGGACGCGATTGAATATATGTGCAAAGTCGGTCCGGAAGCCATTCTGGAACTGGAACATATGGGCCTGCCGTTCTCCCGTCTGGACGATGGCCGTATTTATCAGCGTCCTTTCGGCGGCCAGTCGAAGAACTTCGGCGGCGAGCAGGCTGCCCGTACTGCAGCAGCAGCTGACCGTACCGGCCATGCGCTCCTTCATACGCTGTATCAGCAGAACCTGAAAAACCACACCACTATTTTCTCCGAATGGTACGCGCTGGACCTGGTGAAAAACGCCGACGGTGCCATTGTGGGCTGTACCGCGCTGAACATTGAAGATGGTGAAGTGGTGTACTTCAAAGCCCGTGCGACCGTGCTGGCAACCGGCGGTGCAGGGCGTATCTACCAGTCAACCACCAATGCGCACATCAACACCGGTGACGGCGTGGGTATGGCGCTGCGTGCCGGTGTACCGGTGCAGGATATGGAAATGTGGCAGTTCCACCCGACGGGTATTGCCGGTGCCGGCGTGCTGGTAACGGAAGGCTGTCGTGGTGAGGGTGGTTACCTGCTGAACAAGCACGGCGAGCGCTTTATGGAACGTTACGCGCCAAATGCGAAAGATCTGGCCGGACGCGACGTGGTTGCACGCTCAATCATGATCGAAATCCGTGAAGGTCGCGGCTGCGATGGCCCGTGGGGTCCGCACGCCAAGCTGAAGCTGGATCACCTTGGTAAAGACGTACTGGAAGCGCGCCTGCCGGGGATCCTCGAACTGTCCCGCACCTTCGCCCACGTCGATCCGGTGAAAGAGCCGATCCCGGTTATCCCGACCTGCCACTATATGATGGGCGGCATTCCAACCCGCGTAAGCGGCCAGGCGCTGACGGTAAATGAACAGGGTGAAGATGTGCTGATCCCTGGCCTGTTTGCCGTGGGAGAAATCGCCTGCGTATCGGTACACGGTGCTAACCGGCTGGGCGGTAACTCGCTGCTCGACCTGGTGGTCTTTGGCCGCGCTGCGGGTGTCCATCTTCAGGAGTCTATCGCCGAGCAGGGTGATCTGCGCGATGCGACAGAAGAAGAGATCGACGCGTCGCTGGCTCGTCTGAACCGCTGGAATAACAATGTTTCCGGTGAAGATCCTGCGGAACTGCGTAAAGCGCTGCAGGCCTGCATGCAGAATAACTTCTCGGTATTCCGTGAAGGTGATGCGATGGCGAAAGGCCTGGCCGAGCTTAAAGTTCTGCGCGAGCGCCTGAAAAATGCCCGCCTTGACGATCGTTCCAGCGACTTCAACACCCAGCGCGTTGAGTGCCTGGAGCTGGATAACCTGATGGAAACGGCTTATGCCACTGCGGTGTCGGCTAACTACCGCACTGAAAGCCGTGGAGCGCACAGCCGCTTCGACTATCCTGAGCGTGATGATGCGAACTGGTTATGTCACAGCCTGTATCTGCCGCAAAGTGAAAGCATGACGCGCCGTGAGGTGAACATGCAGCCGAAACTGCGTGCGGCCTTCCCGCCGAAAGCGCGTACTTACTAGTTTGCGGAGAAACACATGAGACTCGAATTTTCCATCTATCGTTATAACCCGGATGTCGACGATGCTCCGCGGATGCAGGACTACACGCTGGAGTCTGAAGAAGGCCGCGACATGATGCTGCTGGACGCGCTGATGCGTCTGAAAGAGAAAGACCCGACGTTAGCCTTCCGTCGTTCGTGCCGCGAAGGGGTCTGTGGTTCTGACGGCATCAATATGAACGGCAAAAACGGTCTGGCCTGCATCACGCCGGTATCCGCGCTGGGCAACGGTAAAAAGAAAATCGTTATCCGCCCACTGCCCGGATTACCGGTTATCCGTGATTTGGTGGTGGACATGGGGCAATTCTATGCTCAGTATGAGAAGATTAAGCCTTACCTGTTGAATAATGGGAAAAAACCACCAGCCAGGGAGCATTTACAACAGCCGGAGCAGCGTGAAAAACTGGATGGCCTGTATGAATGTATTCTTTGTGCATGCTGTTCCACCTCGTGCCCGTCATTCTGGTGGAATCCGGACAAGTTTATTGGCCCGGCAGGCCTGCTGGCGGCGTACCGCTTCCTGATTGACAGCCGCGATACGGAAACCGATGCGCGCCTGGATAATCTGAGCGATGCTTTCAGCGTATTCCGCTGCCACAGTATCATGAACTGTGTCAGTGTTTGTCCGAAGGGGCTGAACCCGACCAAAGCCATCGGCCATATCAAGTCGATGCTGCTGCAGCGCGGCGCATAACAGGTATGCTATCCGGGAACCGCTGGTTCCCGGAGTTTTAACAGGTCATCTTTGTAAGATGTTTCCGATAGAGTGCAGCTGTTGGAAACGTCTTGCAAAGGTTCCCTTACGGGCCGGTCGCTCGTATCGAAGAACCGTATTTCGGTAAGCCGTTTACGCGGCGCGGGACTTGCAAAGGTTCCATTAAACAACCACGGCGAAAAAAAGCAAAAAATGCTTAAGGGATCACAATGCAGAACAGCGCGATGAAACCCTGGCTGGACTCCTCCTGGCTGGCCGGCGCGAACCAGTCCTACATAGAGCAACTCTATGAGGACTTTTTAACCGATCCTGACTCTGTCGATGATGCATGGAAGTCTCTTTTCCAGCAGCTTCCCGGTACTGGGGTTAAACCTGAGCAATTTCATTCCTCCACTCGCGAGTACTTCCGCCGTCTGGCGAAAGATGCATCGCGTTATACCGCTTCCGTTAGCGATCCAGAAACCAACGCCAAGCAGGTCAAGGTTCTCCAGCTGATTAACACCTTCCGCTTCCGCGGGCATCAGCATGCCAACCTCGATCCGTTAGGGCTGTGGAAACTGGAAACGGTTCCGGACCTTGATCCTGCATATCATGGATTAAGCGAGGCTGATTTCCAGGAGAGTTTCAACGTCGGTTCATTTGCCATCGGCAAAGACACGATGAAGCTGTCCGACCTGTATGCAGCACTGAAGCAAACCTACTGTGGTTCAATCGGCGCTGAGTACATGCATATCACCAATACCGATGAGAAACGCTGGATCCAGCAGCGTCTTGAATCAGTAATGGGGCGCGCGTCGTTCTCTGTAGAAGAGAAGAAAGGCTTCCTCAAGCAGCTGACCGCAGCGGAAGGTCTGGAGCGTTATCTGGGAGCTAAATTCCCGGGTGCCAAGCGCTTCTCGCTGGAAGGTGGCGATGCGCTGGTGCCAATGCTCAATGAGATGATCCGTCATGCCGGTAAGAGCGGCACGCGTGAAGTGGTGCTGGGTATGGCGCACCGCGGACGTCTCAACGTGCTGATCAACGTGCTGGGTAAAAGGCCGCAGGAACTGTTTGACGAGTTCTCCGGCAAGCATAAAGAGCACCTGGGTACCGGTGACGTTAAGTACCATATGGGCTTCTCCTCTGATGTTGAAACAGAGGGTGGCAGCGTGCATCTGGCGCTGGCATTCAACCCATCGCATCTGGAAATCGTCAGCCCGGTGGTCATGGGGTCGGTTCGTGCGCGCCTCGATCGTCTTGATGAGCCGAGCAGCAATAAAGTCTTACCGATTACCATTCACGGCGATGCCGCCGTTACCGGGCAGGGCGTGGTTCAGGAAACCCTGAACATGTCGCAGGCACGCGGCTATGAAGTGGGCGGTACCGTGCGTATCGTGATCAACAACCAGATTGGTTTCACCACCTCAAATCCGAAAGATGCCCGTTCGACTCAGTACTGCACCGATATTGGTAAAATGGTACTGGCGCCGATCTTCCACGTGAATGCGGACGATCCGGAAGCCGTTGCCTTTGTCACTCGTCTGGCGTTGGATTTCCGTAACACCTTCAAACGCGACGTCTTTATCGATCTGGTCTGCTATCGCCGTCACGGCCATAACGAAGCTGATGAGCCAAGCGCGACGCAGCCCGTGATGTACCAGAAAATCAAGAAGCACCCTACGCCGCGTAAACTCTATGCTGACAAGCTGGAAGCCGAAAAGGTTGCCAGCCTGGAAGATGCCACGGAAATGGTCAACCTGTACCGTGATGCACTGGATGCTGGCGAATGTGTGGTGCCGGAATGGCGTCCGATGAGCCTGCACTCCTTCACCTGGTCTCCTTACCTGAACCATGAGTGGGACGAGAAATATCCGGAAACTCTCGATCTGAAGCGCCTGCAGGAACTGGCTAAGCGCATCAGCACGGTGCCGGAAGCGGTTGAAATGCAGTCGCGCGTGGCGAAGATTTATAACGACCGTGCCGAAATGGCCGCGGGTAATAAGCTCTTCGACTGGGGCGCAGCTGAAAACCTGGCCTACGCGACGCTGGTTGATGAGGGGATCCCTTGCCGCCTGTCCGGTGAGGATATGGGTCGTGGAACCTTCTTCCATCGCCATGCGGTGATCCACAACCAGGCAAACGGTTCTACCTACACGCCGCTGCAGCACGTACATAACGGGCAGGGCACCTTCAAAGTCTGGGATTCCGTGCTGTCTGAAGAAGCGGTACTGGCCTTTGAATACGGCTACGCCACGGCCGAACCGCGCACCCTGACTATCTGGGAAGCTCAGTTCGGTGACTTCGCCAACGGTGCGCAGGTGGTGATCGATCAGTTCATCAGCTCCGGCGAGCAGAAATGGGGCCGTATGTGTGGCCTGGTTATGCTGCTGCCGCACGGCTATGAAGGTCAGGGTCCGGAGCACTCCTCCGCGCGCCTGGAGCGCTATCTGCAGCTTTGCGCAGAGCAGAATATGCAGGTTTGCGTCCCTTCCACGCCGGCTCAGGTTTACCATATGCTTCGTCGCCAGGCGCTGCGCGGTATGCGCCGTCCGCTGGTGGTGATGTCACCGAAGTCATTGCTGCGTCATCCGCAGGCGGTATCTTCTCTGGAAGAGCTGGCTAACGGCGGCTTCCAGCCGGCGATTGGTGAAATCGATGAACTCGATCCGCAGGGCGTGAAGCGCGTCGTGCTGTGCTCCGGTAAAGTGTATTACGACCTGTTGGATAAGCGCCGTAAAAACGAGCAAACCAACGTGGCTATCGTACGTATCGAGCAGCTGTATCCGTTCCCGCACAAAGCGGTGCAGGATATTCTGCAGCAGTACGCCCACGTGCATGATTTTGTCTGGTGTCAGGAAGAGCCTCTGAACCAGGGTGCATGGTATTGCAGTCAGCATCATTTCCGCGAAGTCGTGCCGTTTGGGGCTTCATTACGTTATGCCGGTCGTCCTGCATCTGCATCACCGGCAGTTGGCTATATGTCCGTTCACCAGAAGCAGCAGCAAGATCTGGTTGATGACGCGCTGAACGTTGAATAAATTAAGGAAAAATAATGAGTAGTGTAGAGATTCTTGTTCCTGACCTGCCAGAATCCGTTGCTGACGCCACCGTTGCCACCTGGCATAAAAAACCCGGCGACAGCGTTAAGCGTGATGAGGTGCTGGTTGAGATCGAAACTGACAAAGTGATTCTGGAAGTGCCCGCTTCAGCAGACGGCGTGCTGGAAGCCATCGTAGAAGATGAAGGCGCAACGGTGATTTCTCGCCAGGTGCTGGGCCGCCTCAAAGAAGGTAATAGCGAAGGTAAAGAAACTTCCGCTAAAGCCGACAGCAAAGAGTCGACTCCGGCACAGCGTCAGAGCGCTTCTCTGGAAGAAGAAAGCAGTGATGCGCTGAGCCCGGCGATTCGTCGCCTGATCGCTGAACACAATCTTGATGCATCCGCCATCAAGGGCAGCGGAGTTGGTGGTCGTCTGACTCGTGAAGATGTTGAGAAACATCTGGCTAAGGCTTCGGCTCCGAAAGCCGCCGAGCCAAAAGCCGCTGAAGCTGCTCCGGCCAGCTCGCTGGGCAACCGCAGTGAAAAACGCGTGCCGATGACTCGTCTGCGTAAACGCGTAGCCGAACGTCTGCTGCAGGCGAAAAACAGCACTGCCATGCTGACGACCTTCAACGAAGTCAACATGCAGCCGATTATGGCACTGCGTAAGCAGTACGGCGATGCCTTCGAGAAACGCCACGGTGTGCGTCTGGGCTTCATGTCCTTCTACATCAAAGCCGTTGTAGAAGCGCTGAAGCGTTATCCGGAAGTGAATGCCTCCATCGACGGTGAAGATGTGGTTTACCACAACTACTTCGACGTCAGCATTGCGGTATCCACCCCGCGCGGTCTGGTGACGCCGGTGCTGAAAGATGTTGATGCCCTGAGCATGGCGGACATCGAGAAGAAAATTAAAGAACTGGCCGTGAAAGGCCGTGACGGTAAGCTGACCGTCGATGAACTGACCGGTGGTAACTTCACCATTACCAACGGTGGCGTCTTCGGTTCACTGATGTCTACCCCGATCATCAACCCACCGCAGAGTGCGATCCTGGGCATGCATGCCATTAAAGATCGTCCTATGGCGGTGAACGGTCAGGTTGTGATTCAGCCAATGATGTATCTGGCACTCTCTTACGATCACCGCCTGATTGACGGCCGCGAATCCGTTGGCTATCTGGTGGCGATTAAAGAGCTGCTGGAAGATCCGGCCCGTCTGCTGCTGGACGTTTAAAACCCTGGCGTGCGGCCCTGTGCCGCACCCATCCTATGTGTAGCCGTTGCTGACGGCTAAGTCTTTTCAGACCTGAATGGATAGAACATCATGAACTTACACGAATATCAGGCAAAACAGTTGTTTGCACGGTATGGCTTACCGGCACCAACCGGTTATGCCTGCACCACGCCACGTGAAGCAGAAGAAGCCGCCTCTAAAATTGGCGCCGGTCCGTGGGTAGTGAAATGTCAGGTTCATGCCGGTGGCCGCGGTAAAGCGGGCGGTGTGAAAGTGGTGAACAGCAAGGAAGACATTCGTGCTTTCGCTGAAAACTGGCTGGGTAAAAACCTGGTCACCTATCAGACTGACGCAAACGGCCAGCCGGTAAATCAGATTCTGGTTGAAGCCGCGACCGATATCGACCAGGAACTTTACCTGGGTGCGGTAGTTGACCGTGCAACGCGCCGCGTTGTGTTTATGGCCTCGACCGAAGGCGGCGTGGAAATTGAAAAAGTGGCGGAAGAAACCCCGCACCTGATTCATAAAATGGCGCTGGATCCACTGACCGGCCCGCAGCCGTTCCAGGGTCGCGAGCTGGCCTTTAAACTGGGCCTGACCGGCAAGCAGATTGGTCAGTTCACCAAAATCTTCATGGGCCTGGCCACGCTGTTCCTGGAACGCGATCTGGCGCTGGTGGAGATTAACCCGCTGGTGATCACCAAGCAGGGCGATCTGGTGTGCCTGGACGGCAAACTGACTGCCGACGGTAACGCCATGTTCCGTCAGCCTGAACTGCGCGAAATGCGTGACCCAAGCCAGGAAGATTCCCGTGAAGCACACGCTGCACAGTGGGAACTGAACTATGTGGCGCTGGAAGGCAACATCGGCTGTATGGTTAACGGCGCAGGTCTGGCGATGGGTACGATGGACATCGTTAAACTGAGCGGTGGCCAGCCGGCTAACTTCCTGGACGTTGGCGGCGGCGCGACCAAAGAGCGCGTTACCGAAGCGTTTAAAATCATTCTGTCCGATGACGCAGTAAAAGCGGTATTCGTAAACATCTTCGGCGGCATCGTTCGCTGTGACCTGATCGCTGACGGTATTATCGGTGCCGTGGCGGAAGTGGGTGTTAACGTACCGGTTGTCGTGCGTCTGGAAGGTAACAACGCTGAACTGGGTGCCAAAAAACTGGCAGACAGCGGCCTGAATATTATTGCAGCAACCAGCCTGAGTGACGCGGCGCAGCGCGTTGTTGCCGCAGCGGAGGGTAAATAATGTCAATTCTGATCGATAAGAACACCAAAGTAATCTGCCAGGGCTTCACCGGTGGTCAGGGTACCTTCCACTCCGAGCAGGCGCTGGCCTACGGCACGCAGCTGGTTGGCGGCGTAACGCCAGGTAAAGGCGGCACCGAACATCTGGGCCTGCCGGTATTTAACACCGTGCGTGAAGCCGTAGAAGCGACCGGTGCAACCGCATCCGTTATCTACGTTCCGGCTCCGTTCTGCAAAGACGGCATCCTGGAAGCTATCGATGCCGGTATCAAACTGATCATCACTATCACCGAAGGTATCCCAACGCTGGATATGCTGACCGTGAAAGTGAAGCTGGATGAAGCCGGTGTGCGCATGATCGGTCCTAACTGCCCGGGCGTTATCACCCCAGGCGAATGTAAGATCGGCATCATGCCGGGCCACATTCATCAGCCAGGCCGTATCGGTATCGTTTCCCGTTCCGGTACCCTGACCTATGAGGCCGTGAAGCAGACCACCGATATCGGTTACGGCCAGTCTACCTGCGTCGGCATCGGCGGTGACCCGATTCCAGGCTCAAACTTCATCGATATCCTGAAGCTGTTCCAGGACGATCCGCAGACCGAAGCGATCGTGATGATTGGTGAAATCGGCGGGAGCGCAGAAGAAGAAGCGGCTGCGTTCATTAAAGAACACGTCACTAAACCCGTTGTGGGCTATATCGCGGGTGTTACCGCGCCGAAAGGCAAGCGTATGGGCCACGCCGGCGCAATCATCGCCGGTGGTAAAGGTACGGCTGACGAGAAATTTGCTGCTCTGGAAGCGGCCGGTGTTAAAACCGTGCGCAGCCTTGCCGACATCGGTGATGCGGTGAAAGCGGTTCTGCCACAAAAATAAGTTAAAAAATCTCGACATGTTGGCCACCTTCGGGTGGCCTTTTTTATGATCCTCTGCCAGGCTTTAAGCAGTTTTATAAAAATGGCTTATTTATTATTTAATATACTATTTCAGGCCATCTCTTAAACTACCCACCTTATTTACTTAATATTTAACCGTTGCGTAAATATGTAGTACAAAGAATTAACATTACCGCGCTTGCTATCATAATACCTACCCGCTAAATCTTATTTTAGATCAAGAAAACGCAAGTTATTTACCAGGTATTTAACTGGAAGAATTTGTCAGTTTTGGTATAAATTGCGCTATATCAAATGGATGTCCAGGCCCAGTACGCAACGGAATTTGATCTGGTTATAAAAAACAATATTGCAGTGATAAACCCCTTTAAATGTAAGTCTATTGGGGCGTATTATAACCCGTGAAAGTCTTACCGAGCTTTTAACCTGTTTGTAACTTTAGATCCTCCTGGCGGGAGGCGTGCTGTTATACGTCTGCGACCAATCCCAGGGATAATTATGTTTTTTCCGGGTCAGCAAAATATACCTGAGTAATTTACTCAATTATTTTTACGACGACCCATTAGCGGAGCAAGGAGTCAAAATGTTGGATATTGTCGAACTGTCGCGGTTACAGTTTGCCTTGACTGCCATGTATCACTTCCTGTTTGTACCATTAACGCTGGGTATGGCGTTTCTGCTGGCAATAATGGAAACGGTTTATGTGCTTTCAGGTAAACAAATCTATAAGGATATGACCAAGTTCTGGGGCAAGTTGTTTGGTATTAACTTTGCCCTTGGCGTCGCAACAGGACTCACCATGGAGTTCCAGTTCGGTACCAACTGGTCCTATTATTCTCACTACGTTGGCGATATCTTCGGAGCGCCACTGGCTATAGAAGGTCTGATGGCGTTCTTCCTGGAATCAACCTTTGTCGGCCTGTTCTTCTTCGGCTGGGATCGTCTGGGAAAAGTGCAGCATATGGCGGTGACCTGGCTGGTCGCTCTGGGGTCTAACCTGTCAGCGCTGTGGATCCTGGTCGCTAACGGCTGGATGCAGAACCCGATTGCCTCCGATTTTAATTTCGAAACCATGCGTATGGAAATGGTCAGCTTCTCGGAGCTGGTCCTGAACCCGGTCGCTCAGGTTAAATTCGTCCATACCGTTGCGGCGGGTTACACCTGCGGCGCGATGTTTATTCTCGGTATCAGCTCTTATTATCTGCTGCGCGGCCGGGATCTGGCATTCGCTAAACGCTCCTTTGCTATCGCGGCCAGCTTCGGCATGGCTGCTATTCTTTCCGTTATCGTGCTGGGCGATGAATCCGGCTACGAAATTGGCGACGTGCAGAAAACCAAACTGGCGGCGATTGAGGCCGAATGGGAAACCCAGCCTGCTCCGGCTGCTTTTACCCTGTTTGGTATTCCGGATCAGGACACGCAGGAAAACAAATATGCGCTACAGATTCCGTGGGCACTGGGCCTGATTGCCACCCGTTCGGTCGATAAGCAGGTCACCGGTTTGAAAGAACTGCTTGGCCAGCACGAAGTTCGTATCCGTAACGGCATGAAAGCCTACGAACTGCTTCAGGAACTGCGCAGCGGTAATCAGGATCCGGCAGTGCGCACCGCCTTCGATGCGGCGAAACACGATCTGGGATATGGCCTGCTGCTGAAACGCTATACGCCGAACGTGACTGACGCCAGCGAAGCGCAGATTGAGATGGCGACCAAAGATTCGATTCCGCGTGTTGCACCACTCTACTTCTCCTTCCGCATCATGGTTGGCTGTGGCGTGCTGATGCTGCTGATTATCGGCCTGTCATTCTGGTCGGTCATTCGTAACCGTATCGGTAACTGCAAAACGCTGCTCAAATGTGCTCTGTACGGTATTCCGCTACCGTGGATTGCGATTGAATCCGGCTGGTTCGTAGCCGAGTATGGTCGTCAACCCTGGGCCATTGGTGAGGTGTTGCCTACTGCCGTCGCAAACTCCTCACTGACCGCGGGTGACCTTCTGTTCTCCATGGGACTGATTTGCGGACTGTATACCCTGTTCCTGGTCGCGGAAATGTACTTGATGTTCAAATTCGCCCGCCTTGGACCCAGCAGCCTGAAAACCGGCCGCTATCACTATGAGCTGACCAGTACTAATTCGCAGCCGGCGCGCTAAGACAGGAGTTCTCAAATGTTGACTTATGAGTTATTGCGTTTTGTCTGGTGGCTGCTGATTGGCGTGCTGCTGATCGGGTTTGCCGTCACCGAAGGCTTTGATATGGGCGTGGGCATGCTGTCGCGTATCCTGGGTAAAACCGATACCGAGCGCCGCGTGATGATTAACAGCATCGCCCCGCACTGGGACGGTAACCAGGTATGGTTGATTACCGCAGGTGGCGCGTTGTTTGCGGCCTGGCCAACGGTTTATGCCGCGGCGTTCTCCGGTTTTTACGTGGCGATGATCCTGGTGCTGGCGTCTCTATTCTTCCGTCCGGTGGGCTTTGATTACCGTTCGAAAATTGAAGACAACCGCTGGCGCGGAATGTGGGACTGGGCCATTTTCATCGGTAGTTTCGTGCCGCCGCTGGTTATTGGTGTGGCTTTCGGCAACCTGTTACAGGGCGTCCCGTTCCATATTGATAGCGATCTGCGCCTGTTCTATACCGGTAACTTCTTCCAGTTGCTGAATCCGTTTGGTTTACTGGCGGGTATCGTCAGCCTGACGATGTTCCTGACTCAGGGTGCAACCTATCTGCAAATGCGCACGGTGGGTGAACTGCATCTGCGCTCACGGATCACCGCACAAATTTCGGCCCTGGTTATGATGGTGTGCTTCCTGCTGGCCGGCGTCTGGGTGGTTTACGGCATTGATGGTTATGTAGTGACCTCCGTTATGGATCATAACGGCGTTTCCAACCCGTTACTGAAAGAAGTCAGCCATCAGGCCGGTGCCTGGATGCGCAACTTCAACAGCGCTCCGGTACTGTGGGTTATTCCTGCTCTGGGAGTGGTGCTGCCACTGCTGACGATTTTGTGTTCACGTCTTGAAAAAGGCGCCTGGGCCTTCCTCTTCTCCTCCCTGACCATGGCCTGCGTGATTCTGACAGCGGGTGTAACGATGTTCCCGTTCGTTATGCCTTCCGTGACCGTGCCAAATGTTAGTCTGACCATGTGGGATGCAACGTCGACTCTGCTGACGCTGAGAGTCATGACCGTAGTGGCAATCATCTTTGTGCCTATCGTCCTGTCTTACACAATCTGGTGTTATTACAAAATGTTCGGTCGTGTGACTAAAGAACAGATTGAAAATAACAGCCATTCTCTCTACTAAGAAGGAGCGACACTATGTGGTATTTTGCCTGGATACTTGGCACATTGCTCGCCTGTGCCTTCGGTGTGATTACCGCGCTGGCGCTGGAGCAGGCGGAAGCAACAGCGAAAGATAAGCACTGATGGGGCAGAGCATCGCTCATCTTTATCGGCTGATGGATAAGGGCCCGTTACGGGCTCTTTCCCTGGTCGCAGCGCTGCTGCTGGCAGGCTGTATGTTTTGGGACCCATCACGTTTTGCTGCCAGCAGCAGCGAACTGGCTATCTGGCAGGGCCTGGTGCTGATGTGGGCCGTGTGCAGTGGCGTCATTCACGGCGTGGGATTTAGGCCGCGCCGCCTGCGCTGGCAGGGATTTTTCTCACCGCTACCGGCATTAATTGTCCTGCTGGCCGGGCTAGGATTTTTCTTTTTGTAGTTTCCTCTGGGGTCAGTGCTGACTGACCCTCACCCCTTTGCCGAATGACCGTCCGTAAATCTTTTTTTAGCTGCTTTTCTGTCAATGTTTGTCTGTTAAATGTGCTGAAATCAGAGAAGTTGTTACCGGCTGATAATTATTTTCGTTCCCCTCTGGCAACCCATTCCAAAGGCGTTATCTCTTGCGTATAGTAGCAACGTTTTCGTGTACCAACGTTTAAGCATTACCGGGATGTAGAGTGAGTACAACGCTGTTTCAATGGCCGGTTCGCGTCTATTATGAAGACACTGATGCCGGTGGTGTGGTTTACCACGCCAGCTATGTCGCTTTTTATGAACGAGCACGGACTGAGATGCTGCGTCAGCGCCATTTCAATCAGCAGGCGCTGCTGGAACAACAGGTCGCTTTTGTCGTGCGTCGTATCACGGTTGATTACCTTGCAGCTGCCCGCCTCGACGATATGCTCGACGTGCAAAGCGAGGTTATTGGCATGAGCAGAACCACCATGACATTTGCCCAACGTATTCTTAATGCAGATGGCCGTGTGCTCAATGAAGCAGAAGTCCTTATCGCCTGCATCAACCCACATCTAATGAAGCCGATAGCGCTTCCCAAGTCTATTGTCGCGGAGTTCAAGCAGTGACTGACATGAACATTCTTGATTTGTTCCTGAAGGCGAGCCTTCTGGTCAAACTTATCATGTTGATTTTGATCGGGTTTTCAATCGCTTCCTGGGCGGTCATTATTCAGCGTACCCGTATCCTCAATGCTGCGACACGCGATGCGGATGCCTTTGAAGACAAGTTCTGGTCGGGTATCGAACTGTCTCGCCTCTATCAGGAGAGCCAGGCGCGCCGCGACGAGCTGGGCGGGTCTGAACAGATTTTCTACGCGGGTTTTAAGGAGTTTGCCCGCCTGCATCGTGCCAACAATCATGCGCCGGAAGCGGTGGTGGAAGGGGCGACTCGCGCAATGCGCATATCGATGAATCGTGAGCTTGAAGCACTGGAAAATCATATTCCTTTCCTCGGTACCGTGGGATCCATCAGCCCTTATATTGGTCTGTTTGGTACGGTATGGGGGATCATGCACGCCTTTATCGCGCTGGGTGCGGTAAAACAGGCGACGCTGCAAATGGTTGCTCCGGGTATCGCTGAAGCACTGATCGCTACGGCAATCGGTCTGTTCGCGGCTATCCCTGCCGTTATGGCCTATAACCGCCTGAATCAGCGTGTGAATAAGCTGGAACAGAACTACGACAACTTCATGGAAGAGTTTACGGCTATCCTGCATCGTCAGGCTTTCACCAGCGACGTAAGCAAGTAAGTCGGAGGTTTTATGGCCAGAAAGCGTGGTCGCGGTCGCCGCGACCTTAAATCCGAAATCAATATCGTTCCATTACTGGATGTGCTGCTGGTGCTGTTGCTGATTTTCATGGCAACCGCGCCGATTATCACCCAAAGCGTGGAAGTTGATCTGCCGGACGCAACCGATTCAAAAACAGTCTCCAGCGATGATAATCCTCCCGTGATTGTCGAAGTCGCGGGCGTGGGGCAGTACAGCCTGGTGGTCGATCACGACCGGATGGAGCAGCTGCCGCCGGAACAGGTGGTCGCCGAGGCGCGAAGCCGCATTACGGCGAACCCGAAGACCGTGTTCCTGATTGGCGGTGCTAAAGAAGTGCCTTATGACGAAATTATTAAGGCGCTGAACTTGCTGCATCAGGCAGGCGTTAAGTCTGTCGGACTGATGACGCAGCCGATCTAATTCATCCGAACCGTTTTTGGGAACCGAGAGTGTCGAAGGCAACCGAGCAAGACGATAAGTTAAAACGAGCCATATCCATTTCCGTGGTGCTGCATATCATTTTGATTGCCGTGCTGGTATGGAGCTCGTTTGACGAAAATATCGACGCCAGCGGCGGCGGTGGCGGTAGCGATATCGACGCGGTAATGGTCGATCCAGGCGCTGTCGTTGAACAGTACAATCGCCAGCAAAATCAGCAAAGCGACAGCAAACGTGCCGAGCAGCAGCGTCAGAAGCAGGCAAAACAGCAGGCCGAAGAGCTGCAGCAGAAGCAGGCGGCTGAACAGCAGCGGCTGAAGCAGCTGGAAAAAGAGCGCCTGCAGGCACAGGAAGACGCTAAGCAGGAGGCAGCCGAACAGGCCGCCGAGCAGAAGCAGGCTGAAGCCGCAGCCAAACAGGCGCAGCAGGAACAGAAACAGGCCGAGGCGGCGGCAGCAAAAGCGAAGGCTGATGCGAAAGCCGAAGCGGACGCGCAGGCTAAGGCGAAAGCGGATGCCCAGGCGAAAGCCAAGGCTGATGCGCAGGCACAGGCTAAGGCCGATGCCGATGCGCAGGCGAAAGCCGCTGCGGATGCCAAGAAAAAAGCGGAAGAAGAGGTCAAAAAGGCCGCTGCTGACGCGAAGAAAAAAGCGGAAGAGCAGGCGAAGCAGGCTGCAGCCGAAGCGGCTAAAGTAAAAGCGACCGCTGATGCGAAGGCGAAAGCCTCCGCAGATGCTAAAGCCGCAGCGGAAGCCAAAGCAGAGGCCGCAGCCGAAGCGAAAGCTCAGGCAGCCGCAGATGCGAAAGAAAAAGCCGCAGCGGAAGCCAAAGAGAAAGCCGCCGCTGAAGCGAAGGCAAAAGCCGATGCGGCCGCGAAAGCCAAAGCTGACGCTGCTGCGAAGGCTAAAGCCGATGCCGCCGCCAAGAAGAAAGCGGCTGCCGAGGCAGCGAAAGATGCCGGCGACGTGGGCGATCTGTTAGGCGATCTTTCCTCCGGTAAGAATGCGCCGAAATCAGGCAAAGCAGCCGGCGGTGGCGGTGCCGCAGGGCAGGGCACGCAGAAGAAATCGGGTGCCTCTGGCGCAGCCATTGACAGCTATCTGGGCCAGGTCAAAGCGGCGATTCAGAGTAAGTTTTATGATGCAGATACATTTGCCGGCAAAAAATGTGATGTGCGGATTAAACTTGCTTCAGATGGAACACTTTTTGATGCCACGTCGGCAGGTGGCGATTCGGCGCTGTGTCAGGCCGCGGTAACGGCGGCTAAGTCCGCACGAATTCCGAAACCACCGAGCGCGGAAGTGTGGCAGGCGGTAAAAGAAGCTACGCTGGAATTTAAACCGTAAGAATGCGGTAACCAGCGGCATGTTGAACTATGTTAAGCATGCCGTACTCTTAGGTTTGTTGATACAAGGCTAATTTATCGTGGGCGTTATGCCCGGATAAGGGAGAAACAATGAAGCAGGCATTTCGTGTAGCGCTGAGTTTTTTACTGCTGTTTGTCGCCGTGGCGCATGCAGAAGTACGCATTGAAATTACTCAGGGTGTGAATTCCGCGCGTCCTATTGGCGTGGTACCGTTTAAGTGGGATGGCCCTGGCGCTGCCCCGGAAGATATTGGTGGCATCGTTGCTGCCGACCTGCGCAACAGCGGGAAATTCAACCCGCTGGACCGTTCACGTTTACCTCAGCAGCCCACCTCTGCCGCTGAAGTGCAGCCTGCTGCATGGACCGCGCTGGGTATTGATGCCGTAGTTGTGGGTCAGGTACAGCCTGGCGCAGACGGCAGCTATCTGGTGTCCTACCAGCTGGTCGATACCTCTGGCAACCCGGGTGCGGTGCTGGCGCAGAACCAGTTCAAAGTCACCAAGCAGTGGCTGCGCTATGCGGCGCATACCGCCAGTGACGAAAGCTTTGAGAAGCTGACCGGTATCAAAGGTGCTTTCCGTACCCGTATCGCCTACGTGGTGACCACCAACGGCGGTCAGTTCCCGTATGAACTACGCGTATCTGACTATGACGGCTACAACCAGTTCGTTGTGCACCGTTCACCGCAGCCGCTGATGTCACCGGCCTGGTCTCCGGACGGCAGCAAAGTGGCCTATGTGACCTTTGAGAGCGGTAAATCAGCGCTGGTAATCCAGACGCTGGCTAACGGCGCTATCCGTCAGGTGGCTTCGTTCCCTCGTCACAACGGCGCACCGGCCTTCTCCCCGGACGGCAGCAAGCTGGCCTTCGCGCTGTCTAAAACCGGCAGCCTGAACCTGTACGTGATGGATATTGGCTCCGGCCAGATTCGTCAGGTAACCGACGGCCGTTACAACAGCACCGAACCGACCTGGTTCCCGGACAGTCAGAGCATTGCCTATACGTCTGATCAGGCCGGACGCCCGCAAATTTATAAAGTCAGTGCAAGCGGCGGTACACCGCAGCGTATTACCTGGGAAGGTTCACAGAACCAGGATGCGGACGTCAGCGCTGACGGCAAATCAATGGTGATGATCAGCACCAACGGCGGCGCTCAACACGTCGCCCGACAAGATCTGGTAACGGGAGCCGTTCAACAATTAACGGACACGTTCCTGGATGAGACGCCAAGTCTCGCACCTAACGGCACAATGGTAATCTACAGCTCAACTCAGGGTATGGGTTCCGTATTGCAGTTGGTTTCGACGGATGGGCGTTTCAAAGCGCGTCTTCCGGCAACTGATGGACAGGTCAAGTTTCCTGCCTGGTCGCCGTATCTGTAATGCATATAAATATGTATGACAAACAATAATTAGGAATCAAAAATGCAACTGAACAAAGTGCTGAAAGGCTTAATGCTGGCACTGCCAGTAATCGCGGTAGCGGCTTGTAGCTCTCACAAGAACAACAACAACGACCAGACCAATGCAGGTCAGGACGGTTCTAACAGCGGCTACAACAACGGCGGCAACATGTCTTCTGACGAGCAGGCGCGTCTGCAGATGCAGCAGCTGCAGCAGAACAACATCGTTTACTTCGGTCTGGACAAATATGACATCCAGTCTGAATTCGCTCAGATGCTGGATGCGCACGCTAACTTCCTGCGTAGCAACCCGTCTTACAAAGTGACTGTAGAAGGCCACGCGGATGAGCGCGGTACTCCTGAATACAACATCGCACTGGGCGAGCGTCGTGCTAACGCAGTTAAGATGTACCTGCAGGGTAAAGGCGTTTCTGCTGACCAGATCTCTATCGTTTCTTACGGTAAAGAGAAGCCAGCTGTACTGGGCCACGACGAAGCAGCCTATGCTAAAAACCGTCGTGCCGTACTGGTTTACTAAGAGACTCACATGATTAGTAGCTTCAGAACTCAACTATTGAGTCTGTCGTTACTGATTGGCATAGCGGCCCCCTGGGCCGCTAATGCCCAGGCAACAATCAGTAGCGTTGGCTCAGGCTCGGTCGAAGACCGCGTCACTACCCTTGAGCGTATTTCTAATGCTCAGGCACAACTCCTCCAGCAGCTTCAGCAGCAGCTTTCCGATACGCAAAATGATATTGATTCTCTGCGCGGTCAGATCCAGGAAAACAGCTATCAGCTGAACCAGGTTGTTGAACGGCAGAAAGGTATCCTTCAGCAGATCGACAGTCTGAGCAGCGGCGGTGCGAATGCCGGTGCGCAGGCCAGCGGTGCGGGAGATGCAGCAGCCGGAGCGGCAGCGGCATCTGGCGCTACGGCAGGCGATACGGCGGCGGCACCAGCGGCCGCGCCGACGCAGAGCGGTGATGCGAATACCGACTACAATGCGGCGGTTGCGCTGGTACTGGAAAAGAAACAGTACGATCAGGCTATCGCAGCGTTTCAGGCCTTTGTAAAAAAGTATCCGGATTCAACCTATCAGCCTAATGCCAACTACTGGCTTGGGCAGTTGAATTATAACAAAGGCAAAAAAGACGACGCGGCCTATTATTTCGCCACCGTTGTTAAAAATTACCCTAAATCACCCAAAAGCGCCGACGCGCTGTTTAAGGTTGGGGTGATCATGCAGGAGAAGGGCGATAAAGCAAAAGCGAAAGCCGTTTACCAGCAGGTCATAAAACTTTATCCAAACAGTGAAGCAGCAAAGCAGGCGCAAAAGCGTTCAGCCGCTCTTTAACTGGTGCGATTTGACCAGAATACGCCTGAATTCTGGTCTTAACGCGTGAAAGCTAAGCAGTTGAACGTAATGTGTTGAAATAGTGGTTGCGCTGGAAATTCAAATCAGTAATATATGCCGCCGTTGCCGGGGGATATGTTAATAGCGTCCAGCAGCACAAAAGTGGGTCGTTAGCTCAGTTGGTAGAGCAGTTGACTTTTAATCAATTGGTCGCAGGTTCGAATCCTGCACGACCCACCACTTTAAAGCAGTAAAGATTTACCGAGCGTAGGGTCGTTAGCTCAGTTGGTAGAGCAGTTGACTTTTAATCAATTGGTCGCAGGTTCGAATCCTGCACGACCCACCATCATTTAGGGTAATACTTAAAGTGATGAGCGATGTAAGTCGCAGCGCAAGAGAAGTACAGCAGTTCTGATATGGGTGATTAGCTCAGTTGGTAGAGCATCTCCTTTACACGGAGGGGGTCGGCGGTTCGAGCCCGTCATCACCCACCATATCGGGTCGTTAGCTCAGTTGGTAGAGCAGTTGACTTTTAATCAATTGGTCGCAGGTTCGAATCCTGCACGACCCACCATCACTTAATGTGATGTACGGTGTAAACCGTGAAGGATGAGAACCGTAAAGGTTCGAGTCGAGCGAAAGCGAGACAACGTTGCGATTAGCGACGGCCCGAAGGGCGAAGTCATCCTGCACGACCCACCATCACTTAGGATAATACTTAAAGTGATGAGCGATGTAAGTCGCAGCGCAAGAGAAGTACAGCAGTTCTGATATGGGTGATTAGCTCAGTTGGTAGAGCATCTCCTTTACACGGAGGGGGTCGGCGGTTCGAGCCCGTCATCACCCACCATATCGGGTCGTTAGCTCAGTTGGTAGAGCAGTTGACTTTTAATCAATTGGTCGCAGGTTCGAATCCTGCACGACCCACCAGTGTTAAGAAGGCGCCCTAAAGGCGCCTTTTTGCTGTCTGCGATTCGGGCAGGGTTCGAACCTGCAGCAGGATCGGGTCGAACGCAGTGAGACAACGTTGCCCACGGCAACGGCCCGGAGGGCGAGGCGAAGCCGAGTCATCCTGCACGACCCACCAGTGTTAAGAAGGCGCCCTAAAGGCGCCTTTTTGCTGTCTGCGATTCGGGCAGGGTTCGAACCTGATTAGCCCAGGCTCTTCCAGATATGCATCACCGCGTAGCTCCGCCACGGACGCCAAGCCTGAGAGCGTTTCTCCGCCTCTTTTGCATCAATCCTCCCCAGGTTATTACGTACAACGATATCGCCCGCAGGAAACGCGTCAGGCCAGCGTAGCGCACGCATCGCCAGATACTGCGCGGTCCAGTCACCAATTCCCGGCAGTGACAGCAGCTGGGTGACCGTTTTGTCGGGCTGACTTATCGCATCCAACAGCAGTGTGCCCTGCGAGCAGGCTTCTGCCAGCGCCAGAATGCAGCGGGTACGGGCGCTGACGATCCCGAGGCTGGCAATATCATCGATACTGCACCGGGCAACCCTCTCCGCCAGCGGCGACAAATGAGTGAGCTGCGGCAACGGGCAGTCAAAGGGGTCGCCGAATGCAGTAGAAAAGCGCCCACCCAGCGTTGCCGCCGCTTTAACGGTAATCTGCTGGCCGAGGATCGCGCGCACGGCCATCTCGAACCCGTCGAACGCCCCGGGTACACGCAGGCCCGGATAAGTCTGTAAAGAAGGCTGCAGTAGCGGATCCTGCCCCAGATGCGCGGCTATCAAATCCGGCCGCGCGCTCAGATCGAACAGGTTTCTCAGGCGGCGGAGCAGGGCAGGCAGCACGGGAGTGAGGGAATGGCTGAACTCCACCTGCAGCATGTTCTTCGCCGCTTTCTGGCGAACCTGGATCCAACCGCAGTGTTGCCCCAGTCTGACCGTGCGGCTGTAGCTTTCCGTATCCACATATTCCACCCCCTGCAGGGCACGAACACGCAGAAAATCCAGCATCGCCTGCCAGTCATACGGCGGTCGATAACCGAGCTGAAGCACGGAAGTATCGCTGGTGTTCATCTCGCTTTCTTTTTCCGCCCCCTCTTTTCTCAGCCGGCTGGGCGGCATGCGGTACTGCGTGCTGAAGGCGTCATTAAAGCGCCGCAGGCTGGAGAAACCGCTGGCAAAGGCAATTTCCGTCACCGGCAGGCGAGTTTCGCTGAGCAGCTGTTTTGCCAGCAGCAGGCGTCGGGTCTGACGAAGCTCCTGAGGAGAGACCCCCAGCTCTTTCTGCACAATACGACGCAGCTGCCGCAGGCTGAGGTCGAAACGGGCTGCGATCTCTTCAAGGCTTTCCACCTGCTCAATAAGCCCTTCATCGATCTGCTGCATCAGACGCTCAGCCACCTGCTGGCCATGGTCAACCGGCGCGTTACCGGGCGCCAGCTCAGGACGGCAGCGCAGGCAGGGACGAAAGCCTGATTTTTCCGCCGCTTCAGCATTCGCAAAAAAGAGGCAGTTGGCTGCACGGGGGGCTTTCACCGGGCAGATCGGGCGGCAGTAAATCCCCGTCGACGTAACGCCAACAAAAAATACCCCATCAAAACGCGAATCGCGAGAAGTGAGGGCGAGGTAAGCTGAGTCCCGATCGATCATGAGCGGCTCCTGGTAGTCGGTGGTCGGGTCAGATTAGCGCGTGAGCTGGCACCTGACTGGCCATATTCGGACATCACACTATTTTATGCCGGTGTCCGAAAACGGCTAGTGCCACGGTGCAAAAAGCGGATAATCACTCGAGAACTGAGACAAGGAGGAAGCAACAAATGAATTACGACTTCAAAATGATGCAGTCGCCGGTTGGCGAGCTTAAGCTGGTCGCCTCTGAACGCGGTCTGGTTGCCGTACTGTGGGAAAATGACGATCCTAAACGCGTACGCTTTCTGCCGCAGGTTGAACAGCCCGATAACCCCATCCTGCTGGAAGCGGAACGCCAGCTGTGGGAATACTTTTCGGGCAAGCGGCGGAAATTTGACCTGCCCCTGGAGTTTGTGGGGACGGAGTTCCAGAAACAGGTCTGGGCGGCGCTGGTCAGCATCCCCTATGGCGAGACCCGTAGCTATGGCGACATCGCGCGTCAGATTGGTAATCCAACGGCGGTACGCGCGGTCGGCGCCGCTAACGGACGTAACCCGCTTTCTATCATTGCCCCCTGCCATCGGGTCATTGGCACCAATGGTAAACTGACCGGTTTTGCCGGCGGTCTGCAGACCAAAGCCTTTCTGCTGCGCATTGAGGGAGGCGGTCAGCTGTGGCCGGAAGAGGCGCTTTAACGATCGGCATCACATCCTGGGGTGAAAATGAAAAACTCAGCGACATTGCTCTATATTTCAGCTATCGTGTTTAGCATATAAAACAAACCAGCCGAAGAGTTGGCGCCGGACGCGGTTCCAGGGCCGTTTCGGTTAAGTTGAAAAAACGAGAGTTGCACTATGAGCCTGATGTTTAATCCCGAAGACGCCATCTATCCGTTTCCGCCTAAACCGGCAAAACTGTCCGACGATGAAAAGCAGTTTTACCGTGCGAAGATTAAACGCCTGCTCAAAGAGCGGGATGCGGTCATGGTTGCCCACTACTACACCGACCCGGAAATTCAGTCACTGGCAGAAGAAACCGGTGGGTGTATCTCAGACTCGCTGGAAATGGCGCGTTTCGGCAGCCAGCACCCGGCCTCCACGCTGCTGGTGGCCGGCGTGCGTTTTATGGGTGAAACCGCCAAAATCCTCAGTCCGGAAAAAACCATTCTGATGCCCACGCTGCAGGCCGAGTGCTCGCTGGATCTCGGCTGCCCCATCGACGAGTTCAGCCGGTTCTGCGACGCGCATCCGGACCGGACCGTGGTGGTTTATGCTAATACCTCCGCGGCGGTTAAGGCCCGTGCTGACTGGGTCGTCACCTCCAGCATTGCCGTTGAGCTGATCGAACATCTCGACAGCCTGGGAGAAAAAATCATCTGGGCACCCGACCGCCATCTGGGACAGTACGTGACGCGTAAAAGCGGGGCTGATGTGCTGTGCTGGCAGGGGGCCTGTATCGTTCACGACGAATTCAAAACTCAGGCGCTGCAGCAAATGAAGGCGCTCTACCCGGAAGCGGCCGTGCTGGTCCATCCCGAGTCGCCGCAGGCGATCGTCGACCTGGCCGATGCGGTGGGATCGACCAGCCAGCTGATTCAGGCCGCGCAGACCATGCCGCATAAAAAAATGATCGTCGCCACCGATCGCGGCATCTTTTACAAAATGCAGCAGGCCTGCCCGGATAAGGAGCTGCTGGAAGCACCAACGGCAGGCGAGGGCGCAACCTGCCGCAGCTGCGCGCACTGCCCGTGGATGGCGATGAACGGCCTTAAAGCGATTGCCGACGGACTGGAGCAGGGGGGCAGTGCCCACGAGATACACGTTGACGAGGCGCTGCGTCAGGGCGCATTGATCCCGCTGAATCGTATGCTAACCTTTGCTGCACAACTCAAACTTAAGGTTAAGGGTAACGCCTGAGCCGTGCTCTTCAGGATAAGGTGGCTATATGGATTTCTTCAGTACCTCAAATATTCTGGTTCATATTCCTCTCGGCAGCGGCGGTTACGATCTCTCGTGGATCGAGGCTATTGGTACCCTGGCCGGTCTGCTGTGCATCTGGCTGGCAAGCCTGGAAAAGATCGTCAACTACGCGTTTGGCCTGCTTAACGTTACGCTCTTCGCCGCGATCTTTTTCCAGATCCAACTGTATGCCAGCCTGCTGCTTCAGCTGTTTTTCTTCGTTGCCAATATTTACGGCTGGTATGCCTGGAGCCGCCAGACCAGTGATAATCAGCAGGTGCTGAGGATCCGCTGGATGCCGCTGCCTAAGGCGCTGATCTGTGCAGTGGTCTGCGTGGTGGCGATTGGGCTGATGACGGTGTACATCGACCCGGTCTTTGCCTTCCTGACGCGAACGTCGGTTTCGCTGATGCAGGGAATGGGACTGAACGTGGTGATGCCTGAGCTACAGCCGGATGCCTTCCCCTTCTGGGATTCGTGCATGATGGTGCTGTCGATTGCGGCGATGATCCTGATGACGCGGAAATACGTTGAGAACTGGCTGTTATGGGTGGTGATCAACATCATCAGCGTGATGATTTTTGCCCGACAGGGGGTTTATGCGATGGCGCTGGAATATGTCATCCTGACGGTAATCGCCCTGAACGGTTCGTGGCTGTGGATTAAAAGCGCGCGCCAGCGCGCTTAACCGTTACCACGGCGCGGCAGGCGGGCGATAAATACCGCCTGCCGCAGTGACAATAGCCACTAGTGATTATGGCCGTGCTGGCTGTGGTTTTCGCCCTGAATCCAGTGCTCATCACAATCATCGCTGTCGCAGCGCTGATACTCCATCTGAACGGTCGCATGCTCAATCTGATAGTCTTCATGCAGATAGCGATGAATACGCTGCAAAAGCGCGTCATGATCGCGGGGCGGTATCACCTGCACATGCAGCGTAATCACCGGTTTTTCCCCCACCTGCCAGAGATGAACATGATGCACATTACGCACTTCAGGAATGTTCAGCGTCAGCGATCGCTGTAGCTTGTCGACATCTATATGCTGCGGCGCACCTTCCAGCAGTTCATGGGTACTCTCTTTAATCAGCATCCAGCCGCTGCGCAGCACCAGCATTGAAACCAGGACCGAAAGGATAGGGTCAATCGGCGTCCAGCCGGTGAACATAACGATCACCGCCGCGGCGATAGCGCCAACCGAGCCCAGCAGATCCCCCAGCACATGCAAAGCCGCCGCACGCACATTGAGATTTTTTTCACTGCTGCCGCGATGCAGCAGCCAGAAAGAGAGGATGTTAGCCAGCAGGCCGCCAACGGCAATCACCAACATCATACCGCCCGCAATGGGCTGAGGATGGGTGAAGCGCTGAATCGCTTCCCAGACAATCAGCACGGTAATCACCAGCAGGGCAATAGCATTCACGAACGCGGCCAGCGTCGTTAAGCGCAGCAAACCAAATGAATGGCGTTTATTCGGGCGACGTTGGGCGAACTGAATGGCCATTAGCGCAACCAGCAGCGCGGCAGCATCGGTGAGCATGTGTCCGGCATCTGCCAGCAGCGCCAGTGAGCCTGAAAGAAGGCCGCCGACGACTTCAGCGACCATGTAGATTGCAGTAACCAGGAAGGCCGCCAACAGGCGGGATCGGTTTCCATCCGCAGCAGAATGACTGTGTGCCATAGGTATCCGGTTGAGTGAACAGACGTTTAATCCACTATATTAATGGATTCGGTGCAACATTTGTATTCTGCTGTCTGTACTCATCGTTCTGACGACAGGGTCATCAACGCGCTGCAGGCAGCCGCCGTGGGAAAGGGAACACCGGGGTCGATAACCGACCCCGGTATCACAGTGACAACATATTGTTACTGCGTGGTGCCATCCGTTTTATGGTTGGCATCGTCACCCACTTTTTTACTGATATCCGGGCATTTACCGTCTTTACACTGTGAATTTTTATGAACTTCTTCGGCATTCATATCCTGATGCGTAGCGCTGGAATCGCCGGTATTGATTTTACTGTTATCAACGTTGTTAGGCTGAAGATTCTGTTTCGCATCCGGTGCTTTAGCCCCGGCATCTGCGGCTGCGTTAGCTGCACCGTTGTTGCTGCTGGTATCTGCGGCCATTGCCGTTGCACTACCCAGGGACATTGCTGCTGTGAGGAAGATAATGGCGAACTTATTCATCATTGTGCTCCATTGAGTTCTGAGTATTAACCAAACCTGCTAAACGGTTTGAAAAGAAATTATCCTGTTGAGAAATAAAGCTCCATAAAGATAACTACTGGCAATCATTAATGGTGCCAATTCCATTTTTCCAGATATTTACATTTAAAATTGTAGTAAAGCGAAGTAGAAAATCAAATTTACCCGCAAAATCTTCAGGGAAAGGCGATTTACAGCGCCGGAGACTCACGATAGATTGGAGCAGATGCGCCTGGTGTGCACTTCGGCAATGAATTAACCTGGAACTATTATGAATTATCAGAACGATGACTTAAGAATCAAAGAGATAAAAGAATTATTACCTCCTGTTGCTCTGTTTGAAAAATTCCCTGCCACGGATAAGGCTGCTGACACAGTATTCCGCGCCCGCCAGGCCATTCATCAGATCCTGCAGCAGCAGGACGATCGCCTGCTGGTGGTGATCGGTCCGTGTTCTATTCACGATGTCACCGCGGCAAAAGAGTATGCCGGACGCCTGCTCAAGCTGCGTGAAGAGCTTAGCGATTCGCTGGAAGTGGTGATGCGCGTCTATTTTGAAAAGCCGCGTACCACGGTCGGCTGGAAGGGGCTGATTAACGATCCCCATATGGACGGCAGCTACCAGATCAACGATGGACTGCGTATTGCACGTAAGCTGCTGGTGGATATCAACGACAGCGGCCTGCCCGCAGCCGGTGAGTTTCTCGATATGATCACCCCGCAGTACGTTGGCGATCTGATGAGCTGGGGTGCCATTGGCGCGCGTACCACGGAGTCTCAGGTACACCGTGAGCTTTCTTCCGGCCTTTCCTGCCCGGTTGGTTTCAAAAACGGTACAGACGGCACGATTAAAGTCGCCATTGATGCGATTGGTGCCGCCGGTGCGCCGCACTGTTTCCTGTCGGTGACCAAGCACGGTCATTCCGCGATTGTGGAAACCAGCGGCAATCAGGATTGCCACATTATTTTGCGCGGCGGCAAAGAGCCAAACTACAGCGCACATCACGTCAGTGCGGTGAAGAGCGGTCTTGAGAAAGCCGGCCTGCCGGCGCAGGTGATGGTTGATTTCAGCCATGCGAACAGCAGCAAGCAGTTTAAAAAGCAGCTGGATGTTTCAACGGATGTGGCGGAGCAGATTGCTTCGGGCGAGCGGGCGATCATGGGTGTGATGATTGAGAGCCATCTGGTTGAGGGTAACCAGAGCCTGGAGAGCGGTGAACCGCTGGTTTACGGTAAAAGCGTGACCGACGGCTGCATTGGCTGGGAAGATACTGAAACCGTGCTGCGCCAGCTGGCGACGGCGGTGAAAGCGCGCCGCGGGTAATGTCCGATTAGCGGTGGGCGGTGGTGCCTGAGCAGGTTTGCATTTGCTACTGCAACAGGCCTGAACTAACGATATCACCAGTTGGCTCTGAAGTTGCGACCCATAGTGCCTGAGCAGACGGGTCGCTGCCCGCTTCGGCGGTCCTCGCGCCGCTTTGCGGTACCCTCACTCCGTTCGTCAGCCTCGCGGACCAGCACAGACGGGGCGTCCTGCCCCGGCTGTGCTTTTCGGCCGCGTCCATGCGGCCAAATCCTGGCTTCCTTTCTCCGCTCAGCGCTGTGGATTGCCCGTCGGGGCAGCAACCCGTCCGCGCTGTGACTCTGGAGTTTTCTTCAGGTCGGATAACATTTTAAATGGCTTCCCTGGCAGCGATAACAATGCTCTGAAGGTGCACAGCCTCTGCCGGGGATCCCGGGCAATCCGCAGCGCTGAGGCGGAAGCAGCTGGCCAGGAGACACCGACAGGACGTCGGTGTCAGGCGAAGTCGGGTCAGGGATGACACGTCTTCGGCGGTCCGACCGGCCGGATGCTGAAAGCGAAGGCATCACGCAGCGCGTGGCGCGAGGACCGGCCGGAAGCCCCGGCAGAGGCTGGGAATCCTACACGGTTTCATCAGCGACAGAATCGCCGTCCCGACCCGGCCCTGTCCCCAAATCGCAGGCAAAAAAAACCGCCATCTCAACGACGGCGGCTTAATTAACTTAGCGAATCTCTACCTCTCGGCAGAAAATTACTTCGCTTTACCCTGGTTTGCTACGGCCGCTGCTTTCGCTGCGATCTCGTCAGCATCACCCAGATAGTAGTGCTTAATCGGCTTGAAGTTTTCATCGAACTCATACACCAACGGCACGCCGGTTGGGATGTTCAGTTCCAGAATCTCTTCTTCGCTCATGTTGTCCAGGTATTTCACCAGCGCGCGCAGGGAGTTACCGTGAGCAGCAATGATCACTTTCTCGCCGCTTTTCATGCGTGGCAGAATAGATTCGTTCCAGTAAGGCAGAACGCGATCGATAGTCAGCGCCAGGCTCTCGGTGGTTGGCAGCTGCTCTGCGGTCAGTGACGCATAGCGCGGGTCGTGGCCAGGGAAACGCTCATCGGCACGATCCAGTTCCGGTGGAGTCACCGCAAAACCACGACGCCACTGCTTAACCTGCTCGTCACCGTATTTGTTCGCGGTTTCCGCTTTATCCAGGCCCTGCAGCGCACCGTAGTGACGCTCGTTCAGACGCCATGATTTCTCAACCGGCAGCCAAACCTGATCCACTTCGTCCAGAATGTTCCACAGCGTGTGGATGGCACGTTTCAGCACGGAGGTGTAAGCAAAATCGAAGGTGAAGCCTTCTTTTTTCAGCAGTTGACCCGCTGCTTTAGCTTCGGTGCGGCCTTTATCAGACAGATCAACGTCGTACCAACCGGTAAAGCGGTTTTCGTTGTTCCACTGGCTTTCGCCGTGACGCACCAGAACCAGCTTAGTTACAGCCATAGCTTAACTCCTTAATAACTTTACGTTTCTATGATAATGGGAATCGGTAAACTGCCGGAGCCTGCGCGCGACAATTTTAATGTGCATTACCATAGCTGAAATCTGCGCAGCGCGTAAGCCCGTCTCGCATGCGTTGCGCGATTTTCATGCGCTTTATCAAACTGCAATCAACTGGTAACGCGTGACCGACTGATACGATTCACCTGGCGCAAGCCAACAGTCCGGCTGCGGCCATTCAGGGTGATTAGGCGAGTCGGGCAGGAACTCACTCTCCAGCGCAATGCCCTGGAAAGCATTATAGACCCCCTGTTCGCGGGCCGGGGTGCCCTCAAGGTAATTCCCGCTGTAAAGCTGCAAAGCCGGCGCCGTAGTAAATACCTTAAGCTGGAGCTGACCGTCCGCAGACCACAGCTCGGCGGCCGGTTCCGGCGAGTCATTTAGCAGGTAAGCGTGGTCGTAGCCTTTCACCTTCTGCTGATCGGCATCTTTCAGGAAATCCTGCACGATGCTTTTCGGCTGACGGAAATCGAAACCGTTGCCTTCTACCGCTTTTAATGGGGCAGAAGGGATACCTTCACCGTCCACCGGCAGATAGTAATCGGCATTCAGCCGCAGGCGATGCTGGCGTGCATCCCCGTGTTCCGCATCCAGATTGAAATAGGCGTGATTGGTCAGATTTACCGGGCAGGGCTTATCCACCGTCGCCTGGTAGCTGATTGACAGCGTATTGTCATCGTCCAGATGATAGCGCAGTGAGACGATCAGCTCGCCGGGGAAACCCTGATCGCCGTCGGGCGAATCAAGGCGATATTCCACCTCGCTTTCACTCTGGCAGACGATCTGCCAGCGACGATGGCTGAAGCCTTCAGGACCGCCGTGCAGCTGATGACTGCCCTGATTGGCACTCAGTTCGATCGTCTCGCCGTTCAGCATCAGCCGCGAATGGGCGATACGGTTGGCATAGCGGCCCACCGTCGCGCCGAGGTAGGCAGACTGATGAAGGTAGTCGGAAGGCGTAGCGCAGCCCAGCAGCGCTTCGCGCACGCTGCCGTCGCGCATCGGAACGCGAGCGGAAAGCCACGTTGCGCCCCAGTCCATAAATGTGGCCACCATGCCGTTGCCGTTGCGCAGGGTGGTGATGCGCCACGGCTGTCCGTCCGGGGCGTGAGAATCGGGTTTTAGCATGGACCGGCTCCTTCTGATGCTTTGCAGACGTAAAACGTCTCTTTAATGCCGGACTGCGCCTCGTACTGCTCCGCCACGGCCGCCTTCACGCTCGCTACGCGATCCTGCGGCATCAGCGCCACCACGCAGCCGCCGAAGCCGCCGCCGGTCATACGCACGCCACCGCTCTCGCCCAGCGCGGCTTTAACAATATCGACCAGCTGATCGATTGCCGGCACGGTGATTTCAAAGTCATCGCGCATTGAGGCGTGAGATTCCGCCATCAGCACCGCCATGCGGGTCAGATCGCCGTTCGCCAGGGCATCGGCGGCTTCCAGCGTGCGGGCATTTTCCGTCAGCACGTGGCGGACGCGTTTTGCCACCAGCGGATCCAGCTCGTTCTGGCGAGCGGTGAACTGTGCCAGCGTCACGTCACGCAGGGAAGACTGGCCGAAGAACGCCGCTCCCTCTTCACACTGCTGGCGGCGGGTATTGTATTCGCTGCCGACCAGGCTGCGGCGGAAGTTAGAGTTGATAATCACCACGGCAATGTCTTCCGGCATCGGAACCGGGCGGGTGCCAAGCGTACGGCAGTCCAGCAGCATGGCGTGATCCTTCTCGCCCAGGGCTGAAATCAGCTGATCCATAATGCCGCAGTTACAGCCAACAAACTGGTTCTCCGCCTCCTGGCCGTTGACCGCAATGGCCGCGCCGTCCAGCGCCAGTCCGTAAAGGTGATTAAAAACGGTGCCCACCGCCACTTCCAGGGAGGCAGAAGAGCTTAAGCCCGCACCCTGCGGCACGTTGCCGCTAATCACCAGATCCGCGCCGCCGAAATCGGGCTGGCGCTGTTGTAAATGCTTCACCACGCCGCGCACGTAGTTGGCCCACATGTATTCCGGGTGGGAAACAATCGGCTGGTCCAGGGAGAAAATATCCTGCTGGCTGTCGTAATCGGCCGCAACAACCCGTACCTGACGGTCGTCGCGTTTCGCACAGCTGATTACCGTCTGATAATCAATCGCGCAGGGCAGCACGAAACCGTCGTTATAGTCGGTGTGCTCGCCAATCAGATTCACCCGGCCGGGCGCCTGGATCGTCTCGGTTGCCGCGTAGCCAAAAGCGTCGTTAAAAATCTGCTGGGTCGTGGTCTTTAAAGTCATGGTTATGCTCCGGTTTCACGGAAATGGATATCGCTGACGGCACGCAGACGTTCGGCTGCCTGTTCCGGCGTTAAATCACGTTGAGTTTCAGCCAGCATTTCGTAGCCGACCATAAATTTGCGCACCGTTGCTGAACGCAGCAGCGGGGGATAGAAGTGTGCGTGCAGCTGCCAGTGCTCGTTGTCGTCACCATTAAACGGCGCGCCGTGCCAGCCCATCGAATAGGGGAAGGAGCACTGGAACAGGTTGTCGTAGCGGCTGGTCAGTTTCTTCAGCGCCAGCGCCAGGTCGTCGCGCTGGGCGTCGCTGAGGTCGGTCAGGCGTTTCACGCTGGCTTTCGGCAGCAGCAGGGTTTCAAACGGCCATGCGGCCCACCACGGCACTACGGCCAGCCAGTGCTCGGTTTCTACTACCGTGCGGCTGCCGTCCTGCCGTTCGCGGGCGCAGTAATCAACCAGCATCGGCGAGCCGTTTTTGGCATACCAGGCGCGCTGCAGATCGTCCTCGCGTTTCGCTTCATTGGGCAGAAAGCTGTTAGCCCACACCTGTCCATGCGGATGCGGGTTGGAGCAGCCCATCGCCGCGCCTTTATTCTCAAAAACCTGCACCCAGGGATAGCTTTGACCCAGCTCGGCGGTTTGCTCCTGCCAGGTTTTCACTACCTGAACCAGACCGTCCAGCGTCAGTTCCGGCAGGGTTTTGCTGTGATCGGGGGAAAAACAGATCACCCGGCTGGTGCCGCGCGCGCTTTCACAGCGCATCAGCAGGTCATCGCTTTCCGGGGCATCCGGCGTATCGGTCATCAGCGCCGCAAAGTCGTTAGTAAAGACGTAGGTGCTGGTGTAATCGGGGTTTTTATCGCCGGTTACGCGGGTATTGCCCGGGCAGAGAAAACAGTCGGGATCGTGTGCAGGCAGCTTCTCCTGCGAGGGCGTTTCCTGCGCGCCCTGCCACGGTCTTTTAGCGCGATGCGGGGAAACCAGAATCCACTGGTCGGACAGCGGATTGTAACGACGATGTGGATGATCCACCGGATTGAATTTTTGCATGTTAAGTCCTGATAACCTTCTGTCTGCGTCAGATCTGATAAAAAAATAGCACAGTCGGAGTGCAGAAAGCGTGATCGAAATGGAAAAAATGGAATCGTTTACACAAACTTTAAAAACGTTAAGGTCGCTGAGGGTAAAGGGTGGTTGAGTTTTTGACAGCTTTCGGTAGTAAAAAAGTGGTAGCGATTACACTACGTGGTTTTAAACGCCATGCGGGTATCCGCAGACCGGCACAGAACGGTCAAAGGGTGAATAAGCAGAACTACGATTGACCAGCAGTTCAGGGCTTTCCTGCTTAAACGGGGAGGAAGGGTGTCACCGGGTATTCAGGCAATGGCGCTGGGATGAGTTGGACTGAAGGCGCGAGGGGCAGGCGGGGCGGATCCACCAATGAACCCGCCCCACACAGGAACTACAGCGTTTCCTGCAGATAGCGATAGCCGTCGCCGTCAGCAATAAAGCTCAGGCGATGGGTAATGCACCGCGGGGCGTCTTCAGCATGATGAGAGACGAACAGCAGCTGAGTGCGGCCTTCGCCAATCAGCACATCAACAAAGCGGCGCACCAGCAGGCGGTTAATCGGATCCAGCCCCTGCAGCGGCTCATCGAGGATCAGCAGCGCCGGGTGTTTGACCAGCGCACGGGCAATCAGCACCAGCCGCTGCTGTCCCCAGGAGAGATCGTGGAACGGCGTATCGCCCTGATGTTCCATCCCCAGCAGGCGCAGCCACTGTTTCGCCAGCGCCTGCTGACGATCGGAGACCGCCTGGTAAATGCCAATCGAGTCAAAATAGCCGGAGATAATCACATTGCGTACGCTGCTGCTGACCCGGTAATCGAGGTGCAGGCTGCTGCTGACATAGCCGATATGCTGCTTGATATCCCAGATGGTTTCCCCGCTGCCCCGGCGGCGGCCAAACAGCGTCAAATCGTTGCTGTAGCCCTGCGGATGATCGCCGGTGATCAGGCTGAGCAGCGTCGATTTACCGGCGCCGTTCGGGCCAACGATCTGCCAGTGCTGATGGCGATCGACCTGCCAGTCGAGATGATTCAGGATAGGGCGATCGTCATAGGAGACTACGCCATCGCGCAGTACGATCAGCGGCGCATCGGCGGCCAGCTGCGGAATAGCCTCCGCGTCGTCGGCTTCCGGCAGCGTCATGCCGTCCAGCTTTTCACTGTGTGCCAGCTGGGCGACCAGCGCCTCGGCAAGGATCGCTTCGCGCGGGCCGGTATGGCTGAGATGGCACTCAGCCAGCACGCCCACCTGCTGAATGAAGTCGGGAATATCATCAAAACGATTTAAGACCAGCACCAGGGTGAAATCAGGCCGCTGCAGTTCCCCCAGTACGCTGGCGAGATTGGTGCGGGAGGCCACATCCAACCCGTCGAAGGGTTCGTCAAGGATCAGCAGATCGGGTTGCGCCATCAGCGCCTGGCACAGCAGGGTTTTACGGGTTTCACCGGTAGAAAGGTATTTAAAGCGGCGATCGAGCAGGTAGGTTATGCCAAACTTCTCCGCCAGCTGCTGGCAGCGCGCCGGGTCGCGCACTTCATCCTGAATAATTTCAGCGGCCGTGCGTCCGGTATCTTCTTCGCCGGGGCTGAGCAGGTCGGTGTTATTACGCTGCCATTCGTCGGCAACCAGCTTCTGCAGCTGCTCCAGCGACAGGCGCACGGGGTGCCTGAATTCGCTAATCGCCTGGCCTTTTGAGGGCTGCAGCTCACCGGAAAGGGCGCGGGCCAGCGACGACTTACCGCTGCCGTTGGCCCCGACGAACGCCCAGCTTTCACCGGCGCGCAGAATCAGATCGTTCAGGTTCAGAGTTCGGGTATCGCTCAGGCGAAATATGCCTTGCGTAATTTGCAACATTGACATTATTCATTCCATTTTATGCATCGCACGGTTATTAGGGGCTTCCCGCCGCACAATGTCAAATCCCGCCCGTTGATTCAGAGCAGCGTCGCGATGATGACCCGATCGGCATTAAAATATGCTGTCACGGCCGAGCCCGGCTGCAGTTTTTGCTGGGCGATAAGCTGATTTTCGACGGTGGCACACAGCGTTTCGCCGCTGCCGAGCGTGACCAGCACTTCGCTGCGGGTTTCACCCTGCTCGATCTGGCTGACGTGGCCCGCCAGCTGATTATCCGCACTGACCTCCTGCTGGGTAATGCCCACCCAGGGCGCTTTAATCAATACCAGCACCTCTTTGCCTGCGCTCAACTGCAGGCGATTGGCGCTTTGCTCCGTGAGCGCAACCCGAATCTGCGTTATACCGTCGGCCAGCTGCACCGTGACATGCTGCTGAACCGGCAAATTATCGCGGCTGACGACGGTGCCATACAGCTGATTACGCGCGCTGGTTTGCAGCGAGAAACGGGCGATTGCGCCCAGCAGGCTGCCTAACGGCGCATCGTCCTGGAGCACATCAAACGCCTTCTGCTGGATCTGCTCCAGCAGCACATACAGCTGGATGAGGCGTTCGCCATAGGGCGTAACGATAGCGCCACCCCCGCCTTTACCGCCGGTGGCACGCTCGACCAGCGTCCTGTCGGCCAGCTGATTCATCTCATTAATCGCATCCCAGGCGCTTTTGTAGCTGATCCCCGCCAGCTTTGCACCCTGGCTTATCGAGCCGCTCTCTTTCACCTGGCGCAGCAGTTCAATGCGACGCGGATCGGCAAACAGCCGCTGCTGTAATTTTAAAATCAGGGCAATTTCGGCCTGCATTGCGCTCTCCCGTGTTCATCATGTTATGGGCGGATTGTAGCAGCAGGGGCAGCGGATGCGTGGGGAATAAATTCAGCACGAAGGCACAAAAGGTCAGTGCAATCCTGTGCACTGCCGTTACAATGGTTTTTTTATTCAGCGAAATGAGGCTTCCATGCTGGAATTACTGAAAGGCCTGGCCGTTGCGATTCTGATGGTCCCCGTGGTGATGGCGATTATACTTGGCCTGATTTACGGATTGGGTGAAGTCTTCAACATTATTTCTAAAATTGGGCATCGTGACCGCCCGGTTAAAGACCACCAGTAACTGATTGTCCCCCTCACGCCCGGCCCGCACCGGGCGTTAGTTTTACCCCTGTTCACTTTCCTGAAATTGACCTCTGATAATGTTCGCCCTCTGTTCGGCAATATTTCTGTGACGTTCGGTGTCTCTGTCGTTATATTACTCGATACATAACGAACCTCTCTGGAGAAGTGCATGTCTGTAAAAATGAACACCTGGCTGACCGCGGCGGTCGTCACCCTGAGCATCAGTGGCCACGCGGTTGCAGCGGATAACATTACCGTTTTCGCTGCGGCGTCGCTGACCAACGCCCTGCAGGATATCGCCAGCCAGTATGAGAAGGGGAAAGACGTGAAAATCGTTTCCTCGTTTGCTTCCTCTTCAACGCTGGCTCGCCAGATTGAGCAGGGCGCACCGGCCGATCTGTTTATCTCTGCCGATCAGCAGTGGATGGACTATGCCGCTGAGAAGAAAACCATCGATGAATCCAGCCGTTTTACACTGCTGGGTAACGATCTGGTGCTGGTGGCTCCGGCCTCTGCCAACGCGCAGAAGGTGGATATCAGCAAAACCACCGACTGGAAAAGCCTGCTGAACGGCCAGCGCCTGGCGGTGGGCGATCCGGACCACGTACCGGCCGGTATTTATGCCAAAGAAGCGCTGGAGAAACTGGGTGCCTGGGATCAGCTGTCCCCGGTGATGGCCCGCAGTAACAGCGTGCGTGCTGCTCTGGCGCTGGTCGAGCGGGATGAAACCCCGTACGGCATCGTCTACGGTTCGGATGCGGTTGCCAGTAAGAAAGTCGTCGTGGTCGGCACCTTCCCCGAAGACAGCCACAAGCCGGTTGAATATCCGGTCGCCATCGTGAAAGATCACAAAAATGCCAACGTCAGCGCCTTCTACGACTACCTGAAAGGACCGCAGGCGGCGGCGATTTTCAAACAGTATGGATTCGCGCCTAAGTCATGATGTTCCTCAGCGATCCCGAATGGCAGGCGGTGGCGCTCAGCCTGAAAGTTTCGGTGGTGGCGGTAGTCTGTAGCCTGCCGTTCGGTATCCTGATGGCGTGGCTACTGGTGCGCCGTCAGTTTCCTGGTAAAACGCTGCTCGACAGCGTTATCCATCTGCCGCTGGTGCTGCCGCCGGTGGTGGTGGGCTATTTGCTGCTGCTGGGCTTCGGGCGGCGCGGGGTGATTGGTGAATACCTCTACGACTGGTTTGGCTTCAGCTTTGCCTTCAGCTGGCGCGGTGCGGCGCTGGCCTCGGCGGTCATCGCTTTCCCGCTGATGGTGCGCGCTATCCGCCTGGCGCTGGAAGCGGTCGACACGCGTCTGGAGCAGGCCGCACGCACGCTGGGGGCCGGGCGCTGGCGGGTGTTTCTGACCATCACGCTGCCGCTGACCCTGCCGGGCATTATTGTCGGCACGGTGCTGGCATTTGCCCGCTCGCTGGGCGAATTTGGTGCCACCATCACCTTTGTTTCCAATATCCCGGGTGAAACGCGCACGCTGCCGTCGGCGATGTACACGCTGATTGAAACACCGGGTGCAGAGGGTGCCGCCGCGCGCCTGTGCGTTATCGCCATCGTGCTGGCGTTGCTTTCTCTGCTACTTTCCGAATGGCTGACCCGCTGGGGTCGTAAGCGTTTAGGTCTTTAATGTTAGAACTTGATTTCAGCCAGCAGCTGGGCGACTGCCTGCTCAGGGTACAGACCAGCCTGCCGGGGCGCGGTATTACCGCGGTGTTTGGCGTCTCCGGCGCGGGGAAAACCTCGCTGATTAACGCCATCGGCGGGCTGACCGTACCACAGCAGGGGCGCATCGTGCTGAACGGCCGGGTGCTGAGCGATACCGCAAAAGGTCTGTGGCTGCCGCCGGAGAAACGCCGCGTGGGCTATGTTTTTCAGGACGCGCGTCTGTTCCCGCACTACCGGGTGCGCGGCAATCTGGAATACGGCATGGCGAAAAGCATGCGCCCGCAGTTCGACAGTCTGGTTCAGCTGCTGGGTATTGAGCCGCTGCTGTCCCGCTTCCCGTGGTCGCTCTCCGGCGGTGAAAAACAGCGCGTGGCTATTGGGCGCGCATTGCTGACCGCGCCGGAAATCATGCTGATGGATGAGCCGCTGGCTTCTCTCGATCTGCCGCGCAAGCGCGAGCTTCTCCCCTATCTGCAAAAGCTGGCGAAGGAAGTCGATATCCCGATTCTGTACGTCAGCCACAGCCTGGATGAGCTGCTGCACCTGGCCGAAAACGTGCTGGTGCTGGATAAAGGGTCGGTCATCGCGAACGGCCCGCTGGAGGCCGTCTGGGCGAGCAGCGCGATGCGGCCCTGGCTGCCGCGCGCCGAGCAGAGCAGCGTACTGCGCGTGCACGTGCTGGAGCAGCATCCCCGCTATGAGATGACCGCGCTGTCGCTGGGCGAGGAACGTATCTGGGTCAGCCGCATTGCTGCGCCGTTGCATAGCCCGATGCGCATCCGCATTAACGCGGCGGACGTGTCGCTGGTGCTGGCACCGCCGGTGGGCAGCAGCATCCGCAACGTTATTCCGGCACAGGTGGTGGAACTGTTGGAGATAGATAATCAGGTTGAGGTGAAGCTGCAGGTCGGGGACAGCGAGCTTTGGGCGCGAATCACGCCCTGGGCCCGCGATGAACTGAATATTAAACCGGATATGTCGCTTTACGCGCAGATCAAAAGCGTGTCGATCACGCCCTGATTACAGAATTTCGCGGTAAATGGTTTCGGCAATCCCTGGTTCGAGGTTGGTGCCGATAACGCGTCCGGCGCGGGCTTTAATGGCCTCGTCGGCGTTGCCCATTGCCACGCCCAGGCCCACCGTTTCCAGCATGCTCAGATCGTTGTAGTTGTCGCCAAAGGCCAGCACGTCACTCATCTGGTAACCCTCTGCGGCCACCCATTCGGCCAGGCGTTTGCCTTTGCTGTTACCGGCTTTGGCAATATCAACCTGATCGTGCCACGACCACTCGCAGGCCAGGCCGAGTTCATCCTCAACCTTCTGCGCGAAGCGCTGCAGTTCTGCCGTGTCCTGGTGAGAAACGGCAAATTTCCAGATCGACTGCGCGCTCTGCGCCGCACCGGCCAGGCTGTCGACATGCAGGAAGGTCGGGCGCTGTGATTCCGGCAGCGTCAGCCCCCAGTTAATTGTGCGGGTAACATGGCCGGTTTCGGCCTGATACAGCATGGCGTCATCCACATACAGCAGTCCGTGGATCGCGGCGGCGTCGAGCATTTCAATCACGCGCTGCGCCTGATCTTTCGGCAGCGGATCGGAATGTAAGACTTTTTTCGCCTGGTAATCATACAAATAGGTGCCGTTGCAGCAGATTGCAGGTGTATCCAGCGCCAGTGCCTGATAAAAAGGATGGATAGCGACATGATGGCGACCGGTAACGATCAACACTTTTACCCCGGCCTGGCGCGCTTTAGCCAGCGCTTCCAGCGACTCGGGGAGAATGGTTTTATTCGGCGTTAAAAGCGTGCCGTCCAGATCAAGGGCGATGATGCGATAGCTCATATGCGTTTCCGTGACTAAATGTGAGTAAAAGAGTGTACACCCTGTGACGCCGGCCACAAAACCGACGCGCGCAATCAACGATTACGACCCCGAAGACTTAACAAGGAGCATTCATGAAACACGTTGTTTATACCGCCAGTCCTGAGAGCCAGCAGATCCACGTCTGGCAGCTGAATGAGGATGGCGCGCTGACGCTGTTGCAGGTTGTCGATGCGCCGGGCCAGGTTCAGCCGATGGTGGTCAGCCCGGACAAAACGTTCCTGTACGTGGGCGCACGTCCGGACTTCCGCGTGCTGGCGTATAAAATCGACAGTGAAGGCAAACTGAAAGAAACGGGGCACGCATCGCTGCCGGGCAGCCCGACCCATATTTCCACCGACCGCGAAGGGCGCTTTATCTTTGTCGGTTCCTATAACGATGCCTGCGTCAGCGTCAGCCCGATCGGCGATAACGGCCTGCCTGGCGAACCTGCTCAGGTTATTAAGGGCCTGGACGGCTGCCACTCGGCGAATATCGACCTCGGTAACCAGTCGCTGTTTGTCCCGGCCCTGAAGCAGGACCGTATCGCGCTGTTTGAGCTGGCGCAGAACGGTGAACTGACCCCGCGTGCGCAGGCCGAGGTGAAGACTACCGCCGGTGCCGGTCCGCGCCATATGGTGTTCCATCCGAACCAGAAGTTTGCCTACTGCGTAAACGAACTGGACAGCAGCGTGGACGTCTGGGCTCTGGGTGACAAAGTTGAGAAAGTGCAAAGCCTGGATATGATGCCGGAAGGCTTCAGCGACACGCGCTGGGCGGCGGATATTCACATCACCCCGGATGGCCGCTTCCTCTACGGCTGCGACCGCACCGCCAGCATTATCACCGTATTCAGCATCAGTGATGATGGGGCCACGCTGACCATTGAAGGCTACCAGCCAACCGAAACCCAGCCGCGCGGATTTAACATCGACAGCAGCGGGCAGTATCTGATTGCGGCTGGGCAGAAATCGCACCATATCGCAGTGTACAAAATCGCGGGCGATAACGGTCTGTTACAGGAGCTGGCGCGCTATGCGGTAGGCCAGGGACCAATGTGGGTTACCATTAGCGCACTCTGACAGTCCGCTGACAGGGAATAAAAAAGGCAATCCGGGGATTGCCTTTTTTTTGCGCGACGATCGCCAGATTTTAGCCATGACCGCGCAGCGTCGGGATATTGCTATCGCGCAGCATCAAACCCTGCGCGATAGCCCGTAAGCCCAAATCAGGCGTAAATGGCGGTAATTGCCGCGCTGCCCAGCGTGTGGAAATGCACGTTAAAGCCAACCATTGCCGCGCTGGCGTTTTCGTCCACCTCCAGCTTTTCCACGTCCAGTGCGTGAACGGTGAAAATATAGCGGTGGTGTTCACCTTTTGGCGGTGCCGCGCCGCCGTAGCCGGCGGTGCCGAAGTCGGTGCGGGTTTCCAGCGAACCGGCCGGCAGTGCGGCGACGCCAGAGCCCGCGCCTTCCGGCAGTTCACGGGTATCCGCGGGCAGGTTTGCCACCACCCAGTGCCACCAGCCGGAGCCGGTTGGCGCATCGGGATCGTAGCAGGTCACCACAAAGCTTTTCGTTCCGGTCGGAACGTCATCCCACGCCAGATGCGGCGACAGATTTTCACCCTGATAACCCATGGCATTCAGCACCTGGCGCTCCGGCAGCTTGTCGCCATCGTTAAAACTCTTGCTAAACAGTTTCATTCCTTCTCCCGTCAGTGAGGATGTCAGCCATTTTCAGCCGCTCTGCGGCGGCAACGTTTATTCCGGCTGCCTCGGCAGCCAACGCCGAAAAGGTATCACATGCCGCCGCGTTCATCAGTGAAGTATTCGTGGCTCACGGCTTCATCTTTATGAGTGATGAAGCCGCATTGCCTCGATATCTGTACCTGGGCTCCTTTGCTGCATTGCTCACGGGGATGAAGATCTTTGCCGAATTACGCTGGCCTATCGCCCGCCACCCGCACCACCACCTTGCCGAAGTTTTTCCCCTCCAGCAGTCCAATCAGCGTTTCCGGCGCGTTATCCAGACCGTCGACAATATCCTCGCGGAACGTCAGGCGATCTTCCGCCACCCACTGGCTCATCTGACGGAAGAATTCGTCGAAGCGGTGGCCGTAATCCTGATTGATAATAAAGCCCTGCACGCGCAGACGCTTACGCAGGATAGCGCTTTGCAGCAGCGGCAGGCGGTCAGGACCGGCGGGCAGATCGGTGCTGTTGTAATCAGCAATCAGACCGCAGACGGGGATGCGTCCTTTGGTATTCATCAGCGGCAGGACGGCGTTAAACACTTTGCCTCCCACGCTTTCAAAATAGACGTCGATCCCTTCCGCGCAGTGGCGGCTGAGCTGCTGCGCCAGGTTGTCGTCGCGATGGTCCAGGCAGCGGTCGAAGCCCAGCACCTGTTCGGCATAGCGGCATTTTTCTGCACCGCCGGCAATGCCCACCACGTGGCAGCCTTTCAGTTTGGCAATCTGGCCCACCAGCGAGCCGACCGCGCCGGTCGCTGCGGCCACCACCACGGTTTCACCGGGCTGCGGGTTGCCGATATCCAGCAGCCCCATGTAGGCGGTAAAGCCGGGCATACCCAGAATCCCCAGCGCGTGGGAAGGGTGCTTCAGTACCGGGCCGCTCAGCTTAAACAGATCCCGGCCATCGGACAGGGAAAAATCCTGCCAGCCGCTGTTGCTGACTACCCAGTCGCCGACGGCGTAGTCGGCATGTTCAGACTGCTCGACAACTGAGACGGTGCCGCCGCACATCACTTCGCCCAGCCCGACGGGCGCCACGTAGGACGGTGCATCGCTCATCCGCCCGCGCATGTACGGGTCGAGTGAAAGCCACACGGTGCGCAGCAGCACCTGGCCGGATTGGGGGACAGGGACGTGCTGGGCTTCCAGACGGAAGTTGTTTTCCGTCGGTGCGCCGTGCGGGCGCGAAGCCAGCAGGACGCGACGATTGGTTTGCTTATCTTGTGGCATAAAAGAACCTCCGCTTTCTCGTGCCCGGCTTCAGTGCCGCACACACAATGCTAAAAGCGTAGTGCATACGGCCTGCGGCTGCCTCGCGCTGCGTGCCCTCAGGCTGTTTTAAACAGCTGCGGATCGTCCACGGCCGCGGCCACAGCAGCGGTCAGCTTTGCCAGCTCGGCGCCGGAAATAATATAGGGCGGCATCAGATAAATCAGTCGACCGAAAGGACGGATCCACACGCCGTGCTCCACGAAGAAGCGCTGAATGGCGGCCACGTTTACCGGCCGACGGGTTTCCACTACGCCAATCGCGCCCAGCACCCGCACGTCGGCCACTTCGGTGGACGCTTTTAACGGCATCAGTCCCGCACGCAGCCGCGCTTCAATCGCCGCTACCTGTTCGGGCCAGTGGTTTTCTTCCAGTATCGCCAGCGACTCGGCCGCAACCGCACAGGCCAGCGGGTTAGCCATAAACGTCGGGCCGTGCATAAAGCAGCCTGCCGCGCCGTTACTGATGGTGTCCGCCACCTGCCGGGTGGTCAGCGTGGCGGAAAGCGTCATGGTGCCGCCGGTCAGGGCTTTGCCCACGCAGAGGATATCCGGGGCGATCCCCGCGTGCTCACAGGCGAACAGCCTGCCGGTGCGGCCAAAGCCGGTGGCTATCTCATCGGCGATCAGCAGCAGCTGATAGCGGTCGCAAAGCTCACGGACCCGCTGCAGGTAGCGTGGATGATAAAAACGCATCCCGCCCGCGCCCTGCACAATCGGTTCGAGGATCACCGCGCTGAGCTGGCGATGGTGGGTGACGATCAGCGCCTCCAGCGCGTCGGCATCGTCCTCCCGCCACGAATCGTTAAACCGGCACGTCGGTGCGGGGGCAAACAGATGCTCGGGCAGATAGCCCTGATACAGGCTGTGCATCGAGTTCTGCGGATCGCACACCGACATCGCCGCAAAGGTATCGCCGTGGTAGCCGTTACGCAGGGTCAGAAAGCGCTGGCGCTTTTCGCCGCGCGCCTGCCAGAACTGCAGCGCCATCTTCATTGCCACCTCAACCGCTACCGAACCGGAATCGGCCAGGAACACGCATTCCAGCGGCGCGGGCGTCATGGCGACCAGCCGGCGGCACAGCGCCACCGCCGACGGATGAGTGATGCCGCCAAACATCACGTGCGACATCTGCGTCATCTGCTTCTGCAGCGCCTGATTCAGGCGCGGATGGTTATAGCCGTGAACCGCCGCCCACCACGACGACATGCCGTCAACCAGCTCGTGGCCATCGGCCAGCTGTAACCGACATTCCTGCGCGGCGACCACCGGATAGCAGGGCAGCGGATCGCACATTGAGGTGTAGGGATGCCAGATATGGTCACGGTCAAAAGCAAGATCGGCTGGATTCATAAATCACTTGTAAACCAAAAATAAAAAATTTAGTTTACAAGTATAACCAGGCCGTGAAGACAAATGACAGACTTTTTTGGAGCAAGCAATGGCAAAACGTTGGACCCTTTCACAGACGCAGGCGCTGTTTGATAAGCCGTTTCTCGAACTGATGTTTGAAGCGCAGCAGATACACCGCCAGCATTTTGACCCGCGCCAGGTCCAGGTCAGCACGCTGCTGTCGATCAAAACCGGTGCCTGCCCGGAGGACTGCAAGTACTGTCCGCAAAGCGCGCGTTATAAAACCGGGCTGGAATCGGAGCGGCTGATGGAAGTGGAGGAGGTGCTGAACTCCGCCCGCAAGGCGAAAGCCGCCGGATCCGGCCGCTTCTGCATGGGTGCGGCGTGGAAAAATCCGCACGAACGCGATATGCCCTATCTGGAGCAGATGGTGCAGGGGGTGAAGGCGATGGGGCTGGAAACCTGTATGACCCTCGGGACGCTGAGCGCGCCGCAGGCGCAGCGGCTGGCCTCCGCCGGGCTGGATTTCTACAATCACAACCTCGACACCTCGCCGGAGTTTTACGGCAGCATCATCACCACCCGCAGCTATCAGGAACGCCTGGATACCCTTGGAAAAGTGCGCGATGCCGGGATTAAGGTCTGCTCCGGCGGCATCGTTGGCCTGGGCGAAACGGTCAGCGACCGGGCCGGTCTGCTGGTGCAGCTGGCGAATCTGCCGACGCCGCCGGAAAGCGTGCCGATTAATATGCTGGTGAAAGTGAAGGGCACGCCGCTGGCGGATAACGAGGACGTTGATCCGTTTGATTTTATCCGCACCATTGCCGTAGCAAGGATTATGATGCCGCGATCCCACGTGCGGCTCTCCGCCGGGCGTGAGCAGATGAGCGAGCAGACCCAGGCGATGTGCTTTATGGCCGGCGCTAACTCGATTTTCTACGGCTGTAAGCTGCTGACCACGCCAAACCCGGAGGAGGACAAAGACCTGATCCTGTTCCGCAAGCTGGGCCTCAATCCGCAGCATACCGGCACCCACGCCGGAGATAACGAACAGCAGCAGGCGCTGGCAGCCCAGCTGATGACCGCCGACACCGAACAGTTTTACAACGCGGCACTGTAATGAGCTGGTCGCAACGTCATCAGCAGGCGCTGGAGCAGCGCCGCCAGAACGGCCAGTACCGCCAGCGCACGGTCTGTGAGCAGGCCGACGCCCGCAGCCTGTGCGCGGCGGGCACGGATTTCCTCAACTTCTCTGCCAACGACTACCTCGGGCTGAGCCATCACCCGCGCATCATTAACGCCTGGCAGCAGGGCGCGGTGAAGTACGGCGTCGGCGCGGGCGGATCGGGGCATATCACCGGTTTTCGCACGCCGCAGGCGGAGCTGGAGCCGCAGCTGGCCGACTGGCTGGGCTACCCGCGCGCACTGCTTTTTATCTCCGGGTTTGCCGCCAATCAGGCCGTGATAATGGCGCTGGCGGGCAAAGACGATCGCATTCTGGCCGACAGACTGAGCCACGCCTCCCTGCTGGAGGCGGCCAGCCACAGCCCGGCGGCGCTGCGGCGTTTTGCCCACAACCAGCCGGCGGCGCTGGCTACGCGGCTGGAAGGGCTATGCAGCGGTGAAACGCTGGTGGTGACGGAAGGGATTTTCAGTATGGACGGCGACAGCGCGCCGCTGGCGGCGCTGCACCGGCTGGCGCAGCAGCATAACGCCTGGCTGCTGGTGGATGATGCCCACGGCATCGGCGTCTGCGGGGAGCAGGGGCGCGGCAGCTGCTGGCAGCAGGGCGTTCGGCCAGAGCTGCAAATCATCACCTTTGGTAAAGCATTTGGCGTCAGCGGGGCGGCGCTGCTCTGCGACGACAGCACCGCCGAATTTATGCTGCAGTTTGCCCGCCATCTGATTTACAGCACCGCCATGCCGCCCGCGCAGGTCTGCGCGTTACAGGAGGCGCTCCGCTGTGTCCAGCAGGGCGACGACCTGCGCCAGCGCCTGCAGGAGAACATCGCCCGCTTTCGGGCCGGATGCACCGGTCTGCGGTGGGCGATGATGGATTCCGGCAGCGCGATTCAGCCGCTGCGGGTGGGGGAGGAAGGTGCCGCCGTGGATCTGGCTATGCGACTGCGGCTACAGGGGTGCTGGGTCAGTGCGATTCGTCCGCCAACCGTGCCGCCCGGTACGGCACGCCTGCGTATCACCCTGAGCGCGGCGCATTTGCCGGACGATATCGATCGCCTGCTGGAGGTGCTGCATGCAACAGGCGGTTGATAAACAGGCGGTTGCCGTGGCCTTTGGCCGCGCCGCGCCGGGCTATAACCAGCATGCCGAACTGCAGCGGCTGTGCGGGGAACGGCTGATGGCGCTGGCCCGTCACGGCCGCGGGATGCAGGTGCTGGATGCGGGCTGCGGCACGGGCTGGTTCAGCCAGCGCTGGCAGCAAAACGGCCACCGGGTTACCGCGCTGGATCTGTCAGAAGAGATGCTGCGCCAGGCGGAATTATCGGCGGTGGCGTCGGACTACCGGCTGGGGGATATCGAGGCGCTGCCGTTCGCGGACGCCAGCTTCGACCGTTGCTGGAGCAATCTGGCCGTGCAGTGGTGCAGCGATCTGCATCAGGGGCTGAGCGAGCTGCACCGGGTGACCCGCCCCGGGGGACAGGTGCTGTTTTCCACTCTTGAAGCCGGATCGCTGCACGAAATGGCCTCCGCATGGAAAACGCTGGGGGCCGGGGTTCCTCTCAATCCTCAGCTCACCGCCGGGGAGGTAGCTCAGGCCGGAACGGGTATGAATATGCAGCTGCACCGCCTGACGCTGACGCTGGCCTATCCCGATGCCCTGAGTGCGATACGTTCGCTGAAAGGGACCGGGGTGACCCATTTACATCGCGGTCGGGAAAGCACTTTTCTCAACCGGGAACGACGACAGCAGCTTGAGCAGGCGTGGAGCCGCGATGAGCGCGGCTACCTGCTGAGCTGGAAACTGATTTTAGGAGTGATTGAACGTGAGTAAACGCTGGTTTGTCACCGGAACCGATACGGAAATTGGTAAAACTATCGCCAGCTGTGCGCTGCTGCAGGCCGCCAGCGCGGCGGGTTTCCGCAGTGCGGGCTACAAACCGGTTGCGTCAGGCTGTGAAGCCACCGCCGAAGGGTTACGCAATGAGGATGCCCTGCTGCTTCAGCGGTTTTCCAGCGTCGCTTTACGCTACGAGATGGTCAATCCGCTGGCGTTTCTTGAGCCGACCTCGCCGCATATCGTCAGCGCGGAAGAGCAGCGCCCCATCGCCTTCAGCCAGCTTTCTGCCGGGCTGGAGTCGATAGCGCAGCGCGCTGACTGGGTGCTGACCGAGGGGGCCGGTGGCTGGTTTACGCCGCTGTCGGAGGAAAATACCTTTGCCGACTGGGTGGTGGAAGAGCAGCTGCCGGTGATTCTGGTGGTGGGGGTTAAGCTGGGCTGCATCAATCATGCTTTGTTGACCGCGCAGGCGGTTGAGGCCAGCGGACTGCCGCTGGTAGGCTGGATCGCCAACGGCATACAGCCCGCCGGTAAGCGCCACGCTGAATACATGACCACGCTGCGTCGGCTGCTGCCCTCGCCTTTACTGGGCGAGATCCCTCATCTGCCTGATGCAACGCAAAGGGCGCAGCTGGGACAGTATCTGTCGCTGCCCTAGCGGCAGATACCCCGACGCGAAGGCGCGAGAATAGCGCTGAGTAGCTGACGTCGCGCCGCTCAAATCAGGCCGTCAGCCAGGTATTGACCACGCCTTCATCCAGCAGCGCCATCTTACCGTGGGCGACGTTACGCCCGCGGTGCAGCAGCAGGAAGTAATCGGCCACCCGGCGGATAAACGACAGGCGCTGTTCCAGCAGAAGTATCGTCATGCCGAAATCATGGTTCAGCCGGTGGATCAGATTCCCCATTTCCTCTTCCAGCCATGGCGACATGCCTTCGGTGGGATCGTCGAGGATCAGCAGCTTCGGTTCCAGCACCAGCGCACGAGCCAGGGCCAGGTGCTGCTGCTGATCGAGGGGCAGTTCCCCGCTGCGCTGCTGCCGCAGTGAATAGAGCGCCGGAAACAGATCGTAGACCATGGTCGGGATCGCGCGGTGACGCTCCTGTCCGGCACCGGCCAGCAGGGCGATTTGCAGGTTCTCCTCCACACTGAGCTGGGAAAAAATCTGCCTGCCCTGCGGGACATAACCAATGCCCAGCGCGGCGCGGCGCTCCACCGGCTGCAGCAGCAAGTCCTGTGGTGGCAGATTGCCCTCCTGCCAGATCATAGAACCGCTGTTGATTGGCAAATGGCCCATAATGCAGTTAACCAGCGTGGTCTTTCCCATCCCCGGGCGACCAATAATGCCGGTGCAGGTACCGGGGGGAAGATCGAGGTCCACATCCCACAGAATATGGTTTTGCCCATAAAATTGATTGATTGAACGTAAACTCAGCATCTTGCATTCTCCTCCAGTCCGTATCCGATGACACCCGTGCCGCAGGCGATTTAGCTGGCGTCGTTATTAACAAGCAATTAACGGGCCATCTCTTGCGGATGACGAAAAAGGGAGATTAACGTCACGTTAACCGACCTATTTGTCAGAAACGTTAAACAATTTCTCGCGGTAACCAGCAGGCTGCACTTTGATAGTGCTCCCGGCTAATCATTCGTGGTGCAGCTGCTGCCTGAAATAGCATGGGCGGTAATAAGGCGGGCCGCTCTCATTGCTCAAAATTCCTTCGTGCCGTGCCGTATTCCGCATTTTCTTATCTAAAAAGGGTCGGTGAGGGGGTAAAAAAAAAGCAAAAAAAAATATTTAGCCGCGGTAATGAGCGATGGGGACGATTTATACACATCAGACGCTCCAAGCGCTGTAATCAGTTATCCACTATTCCTGTGGATAACCTTGTGCATTAGATTGTGAAAACTTGCGTAAGGCGAGAGCGGGCGCGGCTTCGGCTCTGATTGCTGAGAAACTCGACTTATTGTATAAGCTCAAACAAATCAGCACGTTAACTAAAATCAAGCAGCGTGAAATTCCGGAGAAGAATGGACCTCGCTTTTGATTGACGGAGCTTGACAAATATTAATATGCCAAAAGCCTTGGGGATAACCCCGCAACAGTTTATGCGCAGTCGTTTGCGCGGCGTCCTGCAAAAGTGCGACTTTGCCCGTTGAATTAGCAGTATGCAAAATGACTGTTAATTTATCCAGTGTTTTTAGCTGGAAAATTCGTGATGGCAGAGTAGAATTAGAGTCCGGTTCGCGCATATATCCATCAGGTAGCCTGCAAATGAGCAAAGTCTTTAAACTCAACTCCGATTTTAAACCCTCTGGCGATCAGCCGGAGGCGATCCGCCGTCTGGAAGAGGGGCTGGAAGATGGGCTTGCGCATCAGACGCTGCTCGGCGTCACCGGCTCAGGGAAAACCTTTACCGTTGCCAATGTGATTGCCGATCTCAATCGCCCCACCATGGTGCTGGCACCGAATAAAACCCTGGCGGCGCAGCTGTATGGCGAAATGAAGGAGTTTTTCCCCGATAATGCGGTGGAGTACTTTGTCTCCTATTACGATTATTACCAGCCGGAAGCCTACGTCCCCAGCTCTGATACCTTTATCGAGAAAGACGCCTCGGTTAACGAGCACATCGAGCAGATGCGTCTTTCGGCAACCAAAGCGCTGCTGGAACGGCGTGATGTAATCGTTGTGGCCTCGGTTTCAGCCATTTATGGCCTGGGCGATCCCGATCTCTATCTGAAAATGATGCTGCATCTGACGCGCGGCATGGTCATTGACCAGCGTGCGATCCTCCGGCGGCTGGCCGAACTGCAGTACGCCCGTAATGACCAGGCCTTCCAGCGCGGTACGTTCCGCGTGCGCGGTGAGGTGATTGATATTTTCCCGGCGGAGTCCGACGACTATGCGCTGCGCGTTGAACTGTTTGACGAAGAGGTGGAAAGGCTGTCGATTTTCGACCCGCTGACCGGGCAGATTACCTCGGTGATCCCGCGCTATACCATCTACCCGAAAACCCACTACGTCACGCCGCGCGAGCGCATCCTGCAGGCGATGGAAGAGATCAAAGTGGAACTGGCCGATCGCCGGCAGGTGCTGCTGGCCAACAATAAGCTGCTGGAAGAGCAGCGCATCAGCCAGCGCACCCAGTTCGACCTCGAAATGATGAACGAGCTGGGCTACTGCTCCGGGATTGAAAACTACTCGCGCTATCTTTCCGGGCGCGGCCCGGGCGAAGCGCCGCCGACGCTGTTTGACTATCTGCCCGCCGATGGCCTGCTGGTGATTGATGAGTCACACGTCACCATTCCGCAGATAGGTGGTATGTATCGCGGGGACCGGGCGCGAAAAGAGACGCTGGTAGAATACGGCTTCCGGCTGCCCTCGGCGCTGGATAACCGCCCGATGAAGTTTGAGGAGTTCGAAGCGCTGGCCCCGCAAACAATTTATGTTTCTGCCACCCCGGGCAATTACGAGCTGGAAAAATCCGGCGGTGATGTGATCGACCAGGTGGTCCGCCCGACCGGTCTGCTCGATCCCATCGTGGAAGTGCGCCCGGTTGGCACGCAGGTTGACGATCTGCTGTCGGAAATTCGTCAGCGGGTGGCCATCAACGAAAGGGTGCTGGTGACGGTGCTGACGAAACGGATGGCGGAAGATCTCACCGAATATCTGGAAGAGCACGGTGAGCGTGTGCGCTATCTGCACTCGGATATCGACACCGTTGAGCGCGTCGAAATCATTCGCGACCTGCGCCTCGGTAAGTTTGACGTGCTGGTGGGGATCAACCTGCTGCGAGAGGGGCTGGATATGCCGGAGGTGTCTCTGGTGGCGATTCTGGATGCCGATAAAGAGGGCTTCCTGCGCTCCGAGCGCTCACTGATCCAGACTATCGGTCGTGCGGCGCGTAATCTCAACGGTAAAGCGATTCTTTACGGCGATAAAATCACCCCGTCGATGGAGCGCGCCATCGGTGAAACCGAGCGCCGCCGCGAGAAACAGGATGCCTTTAACAAAGAAAACGGCATCGTGCCGCAGGCGCTGAACAAGAAAATTGCCGACATACTGGAACTGGGGCAGGGGCTGGCGAAAAACAAAGCCAAACCGCGCAGCATGAAGGGCCGCAGTATTGTGGAAGAGGATCCGGGCTACGTCGATCTGTCGCCGCAGGGGCTGCAGAAACGCATCCACGAGCTGGAGGCGCTGATGCAGCAGCACGCGCAGAACCTGGAGTTTGAGGAAGCGGCCGAGGTGCGCGATAAGCTGCATCAGGTGCGGGAACTGTTTATCGCCGCTTCTTAAATCACGACGCGCTGATGCCGGGCGGTTTTGCGCCTGGCTAGTTCATCGCCTGAATGGCGTGTTCCAGCGCGTTGCGCAGCAGCTGGCGGTCGTGTCGATAGCGAATATCGTTGGCCTCCAGCGGTTCCTGTACGATCACCCGGTCGCCGAGCTGCCGGGTATCGCTGACCGGTCCCACCACCAGCGCATCAATAACCCGTTTGCCAATCGCCTTCTCCATGATGGCCAGCTTATCGGCAACGGTCAGCTTCGCCGCCGCCGGGCTGAGCTCTTTACCCAGGTTGCCGATAAACACCATGGTTGCAGGGCTGCGCCGCAGCGCCTGCGCCAGTTCCGGCACCAGCAGCACCGGCATCAGGCTGGTGTAAAAGCTCCCCGGGCCGATCAGGATCAGATCGGCTTCGGCAATGGCTTCCACGGCTTCACGGGTGGCACCCACCACCGGGGACAGCAACAGTTCCTCTGGCTGATGCAGCATCTGATCGATCTCCGTTTCGCCATACACCAGATGCCCCTCTTTATCGACGGCGACAAGATCGACCGGCTGCTCGGACATCGGGATCAAAAACGCGTCAACCTTGAGTAAATTGCGAATAAGGTTGATGGCCTCCAGCGGACGCACGCTGAGATGATCGAGGGATTTCAGCATCAGATTACCGAGGTTGTGCCCCGACAGCTCGCCGTTACCGGCAAAGCGGTACTCAAACATGGCGGAAGCCACGCTCGGCTCAGTGATCAGCTGATTGAGGCAGTTACGCATATCGCCCCAGGCAATGCCGCCCTCCGATTGCCGGATGCGCCCGGTAGAGCCTCCGTTATCGGTGGTAGTGACAATGCCGGTCAGGCGAGAACCCAGAGGAGAAAGAGCGGACATCACACGGCCCAGACCGTGCCCGCCACCCAGAGCCACCACGCGATCGAGGTCGGCTAACGTGCGATTACGCATAGATTTTTTTCATCACGATACAGGAATAATTATGTTTAGCATTTTACGCTAACCGGCGGCGAAAATGCGGAAAAATCGTTATATATCATAATATATACCGAAACTTTGTACTGGAATACATCCTGCTTTAGCGTTAAAATTTTAACCAACTTGGTTTACCGATGTGCGGTAAATCACACTTAGCCCTGATGCCTAAGTCCCTGTCGGATACGGTGTCCTGGCCGCAACCTCGAGTTGCCAGGGTGCAGAAAGAAATGCCTGCATCTCCCGACATTGGAAAGGTGTAGCTGGTGTTAAATTTCACGGATAATTACGCGCGTAGCTTTTACTACCTGCGTTTGTCGATCACCGACGTATGCAATTTTCGTTGCTCATACTGTCTCCCCGACGGCTACCGGCCGCAGGGCGCGAACAATAAAAGCTTCCTTTCGCTGGATGAAATCCGCCGCGTCACCCGGGCGTTTGCCGCTGCCGGCACGGAAAAAGTGCGCCTGACCGGCGGTGAGCCTTCAATGCGCCGCGACTTCACCGATATTATAGCTGCCGTTCGCGAAAACAAAGGCATCCGTCAGCTGGCGGTGACCACCAACGGCTATCGCCTGCAGCGCGACGTTGCCCAATGGCGTGACGCCGGGCTGACCGGTATTAACGTCAGCGTTGACAGCCTCGATCCCCGCCAGTTTCATGCCATCACCGGTCAGGATAAATTTGAAGAGGTGATGCGCGGTATCGACGCCGCGTTTGATGCCGGTTTCAGCAAGGTGAAGGTGAACAGCGTGCTGATGCGCGACGTCAACTACCGTCAGCTTGATGCCTTCCTCACCTGGATCCGCACGCGCCCCATACAGCTGCGCTTCATCGAACTGATGGAAACCGGTGAGGGGGGCGATCTGTTTCGTCAGCAGCACGTCTCCGGCGAATCCATCCGGCAGTATCTGCTCGAACACGGCTGGAGCCTGCAGGCGCGCGCGCGCAGCGACGGTCCGGCGCAGGTGTTTCATCACCCCGACTATCTGGGTGAAATCGGCCTGATCATGCCCTATGAAAAGGATTTCTGTGCCAGCTGCAACCGGCTTCGCGTCTCGGCGGTGGGGAACCTGCATCTGTGTCTGTTTGGTGACGGCGGCGTATCGCTGCGCGATCTGCTGGCGAGTGACGATCAGCAGGACGCCCTGCAGGCGCGTATTGCCAGCAGTCTCAGCCATAAAAAGCAGACGCATTTCCTGCACCAGGGCAACACCGGCATTACACAAAACCTCTCGTTCATCGGCGGTTAATCTAAGGATTTGATTATGGGTAAAGGTACAGCGGAGTTCATCGCGCTTAACGTGGCGATTCTTACCGTGTCGGACAAACACACGTTAGCCAGCGACACCTCGGGTGACTGGCTGAAAGAGGCGGTAAGTGAAGCCGGGCACCAGGTGCTCGATCGCGCCATCGTGCCGGATAACCGCTATCGCATTCGTGCAGTGGTATCCAGCTGGATCGCCAGCGCGGATATGCAGGTGGTGCTGATTAACGGCGGCACCGGCTTCAACAGCAAAAACAGCACCCCGGAAGCGCTGCTGCCGCTGTTTGACCGCGAAATTGAAGGCTTTGGCGAGCTGTTTCGCATGGTCTCATTTGAGGATATCGGCACCTCAACGCTGCAGTCACGGGCGGTGGGCGGTATCGCCAACCAGACCCTGATCCTCGCCGTGCCGGGCTCCACCTCCGCCTGCCAGCTGGCCTGGGAGCGCATCGTTTCGGATCAGCTCGATGCCAGAACGCGCCCGTGTAATTTCGTTTCCCACGTAAAGAAGCCTTGATATGTCCCAGTTAACTCACATTAATGCCGCCGGTGAGGCGCACATGGTGGATGTTTCCACCAAGCAGGAAACCGTGCGCGAAGCTCGCGCTGAAGTCTTCGTGGTGATGCGCCCGGAAACGCTGCAGATGATTATCGACGGCAGCCATCATAAGGGCGACGTGTTCGCCACCGCGCGCATCGCCGGTATTCAGGCGGCAAAACGCACCTGGGAGCTGATCCCACTGTGCCATCCTCTGATGCTGAGCAAGGTAGAGGTTACGCTTGAAGCGCAGCCGGATCGTCACCGGGTGCGCATTGAAACCCTTTGCCGTCTGACCGGCAAAACCGGGGTTGAAATGGAAGCGCTGACCGCCGCCTCGGTGGCCGCGCTGACCATTTATGACATGTGTAAAGCGGTGCAGAAAGATATCAGCATCGAACAGTGCCGTCTGCTCAGTAAAAGCGGCGGTAAATCCGGTGATTTTCAGGCGGTGACCCATGCTTAATATTCTTTTCTTTGCTCAGGTGCGCGAACTGATCGGTACCGATCGTATTGAGCTTCCTGCGGAGTACGCGGATGTAGAATCCCTGCGCGCGGCGCTGGCCGAACGCAGCGATCGCTGGGCGCTGGCGCTGGAATCCGGCAAGCTGCTGGCGGCGGTCAACCAGACGCTGGTTTCACACCAGCACCCGCTGAGCGCCGGTGACGAAGTGGCCTTCTTCCCGCCGGTAACCGGAGGCTGAGATGGAAACGCGGATCCGGGTGAGCGCCGACCCTTTTAATATGGCTGAGGAATACGCCTGGCTTTCCGCCTGCGACAGCGACGGTGCCGTGGTGACCTTTACCGGTAAAGTACGTAATCACAATCTGGGTGATAACGTCAGCGCGCTGTCCCTGGAACATTATCCGGGCATGACTGAAAAAGCGCTGGCGGATATTGTGGCCGAGGCGCGTCAGCGCTGGCCGATGCAGCGGGTGACGGTGATCCACCGCATCGGTGACCTGTTCCCCGGTGATGAGATTGTGCTGGTCGGCGTCAGCGGCGCGCATCGCGGTGCCGCCTTTGACGGCGCGGAGTTTATTATGGACTACCTCAAAACCCGCGCGCCGTTCTGGAAGCGTGAAGCCACCGCCGGGGGCGATCGCTGGGTAGAATCCCGTGAAAGCGATAAGCAGGCCGCCGGGCGCTGGCAGCAAAAGGCGGAGTAAAACTGCTTTATCTGATGGATCTGCGGTGCATCAACCGCTAGTCTGAGCGCATAAATCGGGTTAATCGTAAGGATATCCATGCTTTATCGCGCTCTGAGTCGCCTCTCTTTACTGGCTCTGCTGATCCTGGCAGGCTGTAGCAGCCCGACCTCTAAACAAGCCGATGCGCCGCGTCCCGCCGACGTGAAAACGCAAATCGTCCGCCTGCTTCCTGCCGGTGTCAGCGACCGCCAGGGCTGGGCCGGGGATATCTTCGTGGCGCTTAACGGCCTGGATATTCCGCCGACGGCCGGCAACATCTGCTCGGTGATCGCCGTGGCGGGGCAGGAGTCTAACTTCAACGCCGACGCGCCCGTGGCCGGGCTGCCGAAAATCGCCTGGGCTGAAATTGACCGCCGTGCGGGCCAGCTGCATATCCCGTCATTCCTGGTGCGCACCGCGCTGATGATCGATTCCCCGAACGGTAAAAGCTATGCCGACCGTCTCGATCGCGTTAAAAGCGAGAAAGAACTGAGCGCAATATTTGATGATTTTATCAACATGGTGCCGATGGGGCAGAAGCTGTTCGGCAACCTGAATCCGATCCACACCGGCGGGCCAATGCAGGTGAGCATCGCTTTCGCTGAAGCGCACGCCCGCGGCTATCCCTATACGCCGGACGGATCTATCCGCCGCGAGGTGTTCACCCGACGTGGGGGAGTGTGGTTTGGCACCCAGCACCTGCTGGGCTATCCGGCCGACTATCCGGCCCCGCTTTACCGCTTTGCCGACTATAACGCGGGCTGGTATGCCAGCCGAAACGCCGCTTTCCAGGCGGCTGTTTCTCGCCTGAGCGGTATTAAGCTGGCGCTGGACGGCGATCTGATTAACTACGGTTCGGACAGTGCAGGCGCAACGGAAAAAGCGCTACGTACGCTGGGTAAACGGCTGGACTACAGCGACCGGGCGATCCGCCGCGCGCTGGAAAAAGGCGATGATGCGGATTTCGGCAAAAGCGATTTGTGGCAGGCGGTTTTCGCGCTGGCGGATAAAGACGCCGGGAAAAAGCTGCCGCGCGCCGTGCTGCCGGGCATCAAGCTGGAAAGCCCGAAAATTACCCGCAATCTGACCACGGCCTGGTTCGCCCAGCGGGTGAACAGCCGCTATCAGAGCTGCCTGGCGCGTCAGTAGCAGGTTCAACCCTTGCTCAACGGGGTAACTTTGTCAGACGGGCAGCTGGCACAGAGGGGAGAGTGTGTGCCAGACTGAGAACAGATTAACGGTTTTCTTCATTTACTCTTGAGAGGAGCATCATGGACAGATATCCACGTTCCAGTGATTCGATTGTTCAACGTGCCAGCACCGGCCTGTCGACCTATATGGCGCAGGTTTACGGCTGGATGACCTGCGGCCTGCTGCTGACGGCATTTATTTCCTGGTATGCGGCGAATACGCCGGCGGTGATGCAGCTGGTCTTCGCCAACCGTATTACCTTCTTCGGCCTGATTATCGTGCAGCTGGGTCTGGTGATGGTGCTGTCGATGATGGTACATAAGCTGAGCGGGGCGGTTGCCACCGGCATCTTTATGCTTTATTCGGCGCTAACCGGCCTGACCATGGCCAGTATCTTCCTCGTTTACACCTATTCGTCGATTGCCAGCACCTTCGTGGTCACGGCGGGCATGTTTGGTGCCATGAGCCTGTGGGGTTACACCACCAAACGCGACCTCAGCGGCATGGGCAGCATGCTGTTTATGGCGCTGATTGGGATTGTTCTTGCGTCGCTGGTTAACCTGTGGCTGAAGAGCACCGCACTGATGTGGGCAGTCACCTATATCGGCGTAGTGGTGTTTGTCGGGCTGACCGCTTACGACACCCAGAAGCTGAAAAATATCGGGGAAAGCATCAACGTGGAAGATAAAGAGAATCTGCGTCGTTACTCGATTATGGGCGCGCTGACGCTGTATCTCGATTTTATTAACCTGTTCCTGATGCTGCTGCGGATCTTTGGTAACCGTCGCTGATCCGGATGGCGTGGCGGTCCGGTTTCCCGGACCGCCAGCGTTACGCCGCCAGGTTCTTTTCCCGCAGTGATTTCGCCCGGCTCTCAAGCCACAGATAGAGCACCAGCGCCAGCAGTAGCGGGGCGATGAAGTAGAGCAGACGATAGGCCAGCAGCGCGGCAATAATGGCGCCGTGGCCGACCGGTTCGCCGCGCAGCAGCGCCAGGAATACCGCCTCAAGCACGCCAATCCCCGCAGGAATATGAATAATCACCCCGGCAATGCTGCTGATCAGCAGCACGCCCAGCACCTGCGGGAAATCCACCTTCTGCATCAGCAGCAGCCAGATAATCGCCCCCATCACCAGCCAGTTAGCGCTGGAAACCGTAAACTGCACCAGTGCCATACGCAGCGACGGCAGCGCCAGCCTGTGGCCTTTAATGCTCCAGCGGCGGCGGCGCGAAAACGCGCACAGCGCCAGATACACCACGACAAACAGCAGGAGTCCGATGCCGATGGTGCGTAAGGTTCCCGCTCCGATAAACCAGCCGGCGGGGATTTTCACCCACCCGGCGCTGAACACGATCCCGGAAACCAGCACGTAACCCAGCCAGTTGGTGGCGATGCTGAGGGTGAAAATTCGGGTGATGGTGCTGCTGCTCAACCCCAGCCGGGAGTAGAGGCGATAGCGCATCGCCACCCCGCCAACCCAGGTACTCAGCGTCAGGTTAAAGGCGTAGCAGATAAAGGACACCAGCATTACCTGACGCTTTGCCAGCTTGTGGCCACAGCTGGCGCGGCCTATCAGGTCGTACACGCCATAGGTCAGATAGCTGACGACCACCAGCGCCACGGAGGCCAGGACGGCGGTACGGTTGTAGTTGACGATGGTGTCCCACACTTCGCCCCAGTTAACCTTGCGTGCATAAATCGTCAGCAGGACGATAACGGCGATAAAAAACAGCCAGGTCAGCCCCTTTTTTATCGGTTTCCATAAGCGATGGGATGTCGACATCAGAATTTGGCTCCTTCATTTTCAGTTCCCATGCGGTCCTGAGTTTCCATTTCAGGCTGAACCGGAGCCGGAACCTCGGTCAGTTTAGGCGTATGGGCCGGAAGCCAGCCGGCAATGGCGGGAAAATGTCGCAGGAAGTGGAACACGATGATGCTTTTACTCAGCTGCCACCAGCTGCGCGGCGGCAGTTCGCTCTCCTGCACGCGTCGGCAGTCCTCACGCAGCAGCCGTTCCAGGTTGTCGCGCACCTGCTGATTGAAGTTGCGATCGTGGATCATCAGGTTGGCTTCCAGATTCAGCGACAGGCTCAGCGGATCGAGATTACTGGATCCCACGGTGGCCCACTGCTGATCCTTTACGGCGATTTTGGCATGCAGCGGACGGCGGCAGTATTCGTAAACCTCCACGCCGCCTTCCACCAGATAGTTGTACAGCAGCTCCGCGCCCACTTTTACGATCGGCATATCCGGCTCTCCCTGCACGATCAGCCTCACCCGCACCCCGCGTCGGGCCGCGCTGCGCATCTCGCGCAGCAGCCGATAGCCGGGGAAAAAGTAGGCGTTGGCGATAATCACATCCTGTTTGGCACTGCGCAGCATCTCCAGATAATGCCGTTCAATATCATCACGATGTTCGTCATTATCGCGCCAGACCAGCAGCGCCTGGGCATCGCCGGGCGTACTGTTCTTCGCCGGGCGATGACGGCGGGCGCCCCACCAGCGGTGGGCGGAGCGCGTGCTGCCGATTTCCTGCTGCACGTAGGCAGCAATATCGGCGACGATCGGCCCTTTTACCTCGACGGCATAGTCCTGCTTGGCCTGCGGGCCGTAGCTGGTGTTATGCTCCGCCGAGTAGTTAATGCCGCCGACAAAGGCAATTTCACCGTCGGCCACCACGATCTTACGGTGCAGTCGGCGGAACACGTTGGTGCGCATCCCCAGCACCAGCGGTCGCGGATCGTAATAGACGAAGCGGACCCCCTCTGCGGTCAGGCTGTTAACGAATTCATCGGGCAGGTCTGGCGAGCCATAACCGTCCACCATCATTTCGATATGCACCCCGCGCTTAGCCGCCGCCAGCAGTTCGGCATGCAGCGCCTGGCCCACGTCGTCGTCAAACAAAATAAACGTTTCTAGCAGCAGGCTGTGCTGTGCGCGTTGGATCGCGCCGAAAACGCGGGGGAAAAATTCCTCGCCGTTCTCCAGCAGCCTGATGCGGTTTCCTTCACGCCAGGTTGGATTCATAGATGGATTTCCACCGCCAGCGGCGCGTGATCGGAAAGATGTGACCACGGGCGCAGCGGAATAGTTTGAGGATGGCTGATACCGGCGTTACGCACGTAGATGCGGTCCAGCCGTAACAGCGGAAAGCGTGCAGGGAAAGTTCGCGCCGGTCGCCCGTATCGCTGACTGAACACCTCTTCCAGACCGGCCTGACGTTTCAGGATGTCGTTGGCGCGCTGCCGCCAGTCGTTGAAATCCCCGGCGATCACCACCGGTTCATCGGGCGGCAGTTCATTGACCAGCCGGCAAATCATCGAAAGCTGGTCGCGGCGGTCGGCTTCACGCAGGCCTAGATGCACGCACATGACGTGCAGCGTACCCGCCTTTCCGGGCAGGGCTATCCGGCAGTGCAGGATCCCGCGTTTTTCGGTACCTGCAATGGAAATGTCGCGGTTCTCAAATTGGGTAATCGGCAGACGTGACAGCACGGCATTGCCGTGATCGCCCTCCGGATAGACAGCGTTACGGCCATAGGCGAAATCCTGCCAGATCGAATCCGCGAGAAATTCGTAATGCGGCACGCCGGGCCAGTTTTCCACCTTCAGCGCATGCAAACGGTGATTACCCATCACCTCCTGTAAGAGAACAATATCGGCCCCGGTAGCACGTACTGCATCACGCAGTTCTGGCAGAATAAAACGTCGGTTAAAGGTGGTAAAACCCATATGTGTATTAATCGTCAGGATTTTAAATGAAAATCCTTGCGCATTTTGTGACATAATTACCGCGCTCTCCCTTTCAACTTGTGAAGAGTAAAGTGTAGTCCTTGTCACAAAAGAGTGCTTGATTGCGCTTTTTTTTGCGGATTTGTCCGAAAGTTGAGTTAGTCTGGAGAACTGCGTTACTGGCCTGTGTCAGTAACACGCTTGGGCGGCCAGTCATGGACCGCCGGGAGAAACAAATGAAATGGTCTAACCGTATTCAGATTGTCACTGGGCAAAACTGTTTACACATCGCGCTACACCTGCTGCTGATTGCCGCACTGGTGTGGGGATGGAAGCACCATGCGCTGCTGCAGGTCAGCCTGCTGCTGCTGGCGATGTATGCCAGCGTGTTTGCCGCCATGCTGTTAACGCAGCGCGTGCCGGGTTTACGGCGCATTGGCGATTTCCTTGAAGATGTCACAACCACTTACTATTTCGGTGCAGCGATGTTAGTGCTGCTGGTGCTGTCGCGGGTTATTCACAATAACCTGCTGCTCGGTGCCGTAGGGGTTGTTATGCTGGCCGGTCCGGCGGTCGTTTCGCTACTGGCGAAAGAGCCGGCGCGCTCGCGCCACCGCCAGCGTTAATCCCAGACGGGCCACTCAGGTGGCCCGTTATTTTATCCGGAATTGCCTCTGTTTTCCCTCTGCCACCCCCGCCATTATTTTTCGGATTTCAGTACCAAGAATAACTCCCTGTAGAGCGTGGGGATCTGCTATAATCTGCCGCTTACGCACCGTGGTTTGTGCTCTCATTCAAGCGTCAGGACAATCCTGGCGTCATATTCTCCCCCTGGAAACTACACCGCTTTGCGGTCAGGGCGGATCCGGAGTCAGTCAACTTTATGTCATTTGATTCTCTCGGCCTTAATGCCGATATTCTTCGCGCTGTTGCTGAACAGGGCTACAACGAGCCAACGCCGATTCAGCGTCAGGCAATCCCGGTCGTGCTTTCCGGCCGTGACCTGATGGCCAGCGCCCAAACCGGTACCGGTAAAACCGCCGGTTTCACCCTGCCGCTGCTGCAGCTGCTGAGCAGTGAAAACCCGCACGCCAAGGGCCGTCGCCCAATCCGTGCTCTGATTTTAACTCCAACCCGCGAGCTGGCAGCGCAGGTCGGTGAAAACGTTGCTGAATACAGCAAATACCTGAACATCCGCTCGCTGGTGGTATTTGGCGGCGTGAGCATTAATCCGCAGATGATGAAGCTGCGCGGTGGCGTTGACGTGCTGGTCGCCACGCCGGGACGTCTGCTGGATCTGGAACATCAGAACGCGCTCGACCTGTCCAAGGTTGAAATTCTGGTGCTGGATGAAGCTGACCGTATGCTGGACATGGGCTTTATCCACGATATCCGTCGCGTACTGGCCAAGCTGCCGGCTAAACGCCAGAACCTGCTGTTCTCCGCTACCTTCTCTGACGAGATTAAGACCCTGGCGGAAAAACTGCTGCACAACCCGGAACAGGTGGAAGTGGCTCGCCGCAACACCGCATCCGAACAGGTTACCCAGCACGTTCATTTCGTTGATAAAAAGCGCAAGCGGGAACTGCTGTCGCAGCTGATTGGCAGCGGCAACTGGCAGCAGGTGCTGGTCTTTACCCGCACCAAGCACGGCGCTAACCACCTGGCCGAGCAGCTGAATAAAGATGGCATCACCGCTGCGGCGATCCACGGTAACAAAAGCCAGGGCGCGCGTACCCGTGCGCTGAGCGATTTTAAAGACGGTAAAATCCGCGTGCTGGTCGCTACGGATATTGCCGCGCGCGGTATCGACATCGAAGAGCTGCCGCACGTGGTGAACTACGAGCTGCCAAACGTGCCGGAAGACTACGTACACCGTATTGGTCGTACCGGTCGTGCGGCGGCGGTGGGTGAAGCGCTGTCGCTGGTCTGCGTGGATGAGCACAAACTGCTGCGTGACATTGAGCGCGTGCTGAAACGTGAAATCCCACGTATGGCGGTTGAGGGCTATGAGCCGGATCCAACGATCAAGGCTGAGCCGATCGTTAACGGTCGCCAGCAGCGCGGTGGCGCAGGCGGCGGCGGTGGTCGCGGTCGCGGTGGTGCACCGGGCCAGCGTAGCGGCGGCGGCGGCGGACGCAGCGCCGGTGGTAACCGTAGCGGCAACGGCAACGGTAACAGCAGCGGCAACACCGGTGGCGAGCAGCGTCGTCAGGGTAATGGCGGCGGCGCGGCTAACGGTTCAGGTGCAGCACGCGGTGCGCGCCCGGAAGGCAGCAACGGTGCGCCACGCGTTAACCGTACCCGTCAGCGTCGTGCTAACCCGGGTAATAACGGCTAATTTATTCGGGGGAACCGCCCGGTTCCCCCTTTTACAACCCACAGGTTTACCATGCGCGTGCTACTTGCCCCGATGGAAGGCGTTCTCGATTCGCTGGTGCGTGAACTGCTGACCGACGTCAACGATTACGATCTCTGTATTACCGAATTTTTGCGGGTAGTGGATGCACTGCTGCCGGTGAAGTGTTTTTCTCGCCTCTGCCCTGAACTGGACCACGCCAGCCGGACGCCTTCCGGTACGCGGGTGCGTATTCAGCTGCTGGGCCAGTACCCGCAATGGCTGGCGGAAAACGCCGCACGAGCGGTGGAGCTGGGTTCCTGGGGCGTGGATCTGAACTGTGGCTGTCCGTCAAAGACGGTCAACGGCAGCGGCGGTGGGGCGACGTTGTTAAAAGATCCGGAACTGATTTACCAGGGCGCGAAGGCGATGCGTGCCGCCGTGCCTGCACATCTGCCGGTAACGGTGAAAATTCGCCTCGGCTGGGATTCCGGCGACCGCCAGTTTGAAATCGCCGATGCGGTGCAGCAGGCCGGTGCCACCGAGCTTGCCGTCCACGGCCGAACCAAAGAAGACGGTTACAAAGCCGAGCGCATTAACTGGGCGGCAATTGGTGAAATTCGCCAACGTTTAACGATCCCGGTGATCGCCAACGGCGAAATCTGGGACTGGCAAAGTGCGCAGGACTGTATGGCGGCGACCGGGTGTGATGCGGTGATGATCGGGCGCGGTGCGCTGAACGTTCCCAACCTCAGCCGGGTGATTAAGTACAATGAGCCTCGCATGCCGTGGAACGATGTCGTGGCGCTGCTGAAGAAATACGTGCTGCTGGAAAAGCAGGGCGATACCGGCCTGTACCACGTGGCGCGCATCAAGCAGTGGCTGGGCTATCTGCGTAAGGAATACGAGGAAGCCAGCGGGCTGTTCGCTGAGATTCGCGCGCTGAGCACCTCAAAAGACATCGCGAAAGCCATCGGCAATATTCGCGTCTGAATCAGGTCGAACAGCGGTAATCGTCTGACTTCACTGCGCCAGAAATCACGCTATTTTATCCCGTTAACATGCGCGAGGCGTTTGTTGTTTCACTGCCTGGCCCCGCGCAGGTTATCGCTTAACGCGGCTTACTGGGCAACGTAACCGCCATCCACCAGCAGGGCGGCACCGTTAACAAATGAAGCATCATCGCTGGCAAGGAACGCCACCGCGCTGGCAACCTCCTCCGGGCGGCCCAGCCGACCAGCCGGATGCAGCTTCACCAGCGCCGCTTTTGCCGCGGCACTCTGCGTATCGAGTAACGGGGTATCAATGTAGCCCGGGCAAACGGCATTCACGCGTATTCCCTGTGCGGCATAGTCTATTGCCAGCGTCTGCGTCAGCAGTTTTACGCCACCTTTCGCCGCAGAATAGGCGGTCACGCCATGTTTTCCTACCCAGCTGTGTATTGAGCCACAGTTAACAATAACGCCCGGCTGCTGGTGCGTGAGCCAGTATTCAATCGCGGCTTTATCCAGCAGGAAAACGCCGGTCAGATTGATATCAATCGTTCTCTGCCAGCTATCCACAGAAAGTTTATCCGCGGGGGCATCATCGGCAATCCCCGCGTTGGCAAAAACAATATCCAGCCGGCCAAACCTGGCCACCGCCTGCGCGATCAGCTGCTGATTTTGCTGTGCGTCGGTGACATTGATTTTAAAGAACAGGCTTTGATGGCCTTCGCCGTTAAGGCGCTTTTCCAGCTGTTTTCCCGCCGTCTCGTTCAGGTCGGCAATCACCACGGCGGCACCTTCCGACGCCAGCCGCTGTACGGTCGCTGCGCCAATGCCGCTGGCACCGCCGGTAACAATCGCCACTTTTCCTTTAAATCGCATAGTCAATCTCCTGTAAATATCCTCCCTCAGCCTAGGCGTGAACGGCCGTGAGCGTTTGACATTCGCTGCTGGCAACAAAAAACAGCATTCAGACATAACTTACGGTGAATCTTCACGGGATCTGTTAGCAAGCTAAGGGTATGATATAGCGACTATTACAATCTGTTTTGGCCCAGCTATGTCTGCAATTCCGGCATTAACGAATGCCCAGCTTAATAAACGTATTATCTCCGTCGTGGTTTTTACCTTTTTCTGTTACCTCTCCATTGGCCTGCCGCTGGCGGTGCTGCCCGGCTATGTGCATAACCAGCTGGGCTACAGCTCGTTTATTGCCGGATTAATTATCAGCCTGCAGTACTTCGCCACGCTGATCAGTCGCCCACAGGCCGGTCGCTATGCCGACCTGCTGGGGCCGAAAAAAGTGGTACTGGCCGGGCTGGTGCTGTGCGGTGCCAGCGGCGTGCTCACTATCCTGGCCGTGGTATGGGATGCATCTCCTGTGCTCAGCCTGATAATGCTGGCCGCAGGGCGAGTGGTGTTGGGCTTTGGTGAGAGCCTGACGGCAACCGGCTCGATCCTGTGGGGAATTAACGTGGTGGGCACGGTGCAGAGCGCCCGGGTGATCTCCTGGAACGGCGTGGCGACCTATCTGGCGATGGCGATGGGGGCGCCGCTCGGGGTGATGCTGAACTCGCTGTTTGGTATTCCGGGCTTTGCCGGGCTGATCGTCGTAATGGCCGTTCTTGGATTCTGGATGGCTACACGACGACCGGCGGTGAAAGTACAGGTCGGCGAGCGTACGCCGTTCAGCCAGGTGTTCGGCAAAATATGGGTCTACGGCCTGTGTCTGGGGCTGGGCACGGTCGGCTTCGGCACGATCGCCACCTTTATCACGCTCTATTTCAGCCATCACGGCTGGAGCGGGGCGGCCTTCTCGCTGACCCTGTTCAGCTGCGGATTTATTCTGATGCGTCTGCTGTTTAACAACAGCATCAGTCGCTACGGTGCCATCCGCGTTTCGCTGGTGTCATTTGCCATTGAGTGCATTGGGCTGCTGGTTATCTGGCAGGCCGGCAGCGTGTGGATGGTGGATCTGGGGGCGTTTCTCACCGGCTCCGGCTTCTCACTGATTTTTCCCGCGCTGGGCGTGGAGGCGATTCGGCGGGTGCAGCCGCAAAACCAGGGGTCGGCGCTCGGCCTGTATTCCGCGTTCCTCGACTGCGGGCTGGGGATCACCGGGCCGCTGGCGGGGCTGCTGATTGGTCACTGGGGAATTGATGTTATCTATCTGGTGGCGGCGGGCGTGGTGCTGATTGCGCTGGCGATGATGGTGAACATGCTGATGCGGGGGGAATATCGTTCCCCCCGTCAGAGTCAGTAAATTTCCGGTACGATCATCTCTTCCGGCACCGGGTTACGGCGATACTCATCGTGACGTTCCCGGTGCGGCAGGGTGATGGTTTTCTGCTCTGTGTCTTCATATGGGATCTGGCGCAGCAGGTGGCTGATACAGTTCAGGCGCGCCTTCTTTTTATCCACTCCCTGTACGATCCACCAGGGCGCTTCATCAATGTTGGTGCGCTCCAGCATCTCTTCTTTCGCTTCGGTATACTCTTCCCAGCGACGGCGGCTTTCCAGATCCATCGGGCTGAGCTTCCACTGCTTTAACGGGTCGTGGATGCGGCTGAGGAAGCGCAGCTCCTGCTCTTCATCGGTAATCGAGAACCAGTATTTGACGATCTGAATCCCACTGCGCGTCAGCATTTTTTCAAATTCCGGCACGCTGCGGAAAAACTCTTCCACTTCCTGTTCGTTACAGAAACCCATCACGCGCTCAACGCCCGCGCGGTTATACCAGCTGCGGTCAAACAGCACCATTTCGCCCGCTGCCGGAAGGTGAGCGATGTAGCGCTGAAAATACCACTGGGTACGCTCACGATCGTTGGGAGCGGGCAGGGCGGCAACGCGACAGGTGCGCGGGTTAAGACGCTGAGTGATGCGCTTAATCACGCCGCCTTTCCCGGCGGCATCGCGCCCCTCAAAGATAATCACCAGGCGGTGGCCGGTGCGGGTGACCCAGTCCTGGAGTTTGACCAGTTCACCCTGCAGGCGCAGCAGTTCGCTGAAATAGTGTTTACGCCACGCTTTTTCACCCGGCTCAGGCTCGCGGCCGTCACCAAAACGCAGATCGTCGAGTTCCATCTCCAGCTCTTCGTCGTAGCTGTCGTAGAACTCCTGCAGCAGGCGCTGGTTAATATTCTCAATGGAGAAATCATTGCCTTGCATCGCCATTCTCGCTTACCCCCGGTAAGGTTAAAAAGTAGTCATTGTGCTGTTAAACAGAATTACTCTCCGGTAATACGCAGGTTGTGTGACAAATAAATGACGAAGCCGGCGAATTAATCACCGCCTGGACGTGATGGTAACAAAACTGTCATCTGCATAGGTCAGGATAGGGCATTGCGGCCCTGATTCAGCCTGGTAAAACTATGACCCAACGCCTGCCGCTGGTGCGGCAAAAACCCGACTTTAGTGACGATGTCTCCGGCCTGATTTACGGCTATCAGTTTTTTAACGGCCGCGAGCCTCAAAGCCTGACCGTGCAGCAGTCCTGCGAGGCATGGAACAACCAGAGCAGCGCGGAAGAGAGCTTCCTCTGGCTGCACGTAAATCTTAACCACGCGGCCGCGGCCCGCTGGCTGCAGACGCATTTTTCCGTGGATGAAGAATTTTTTGACGAGATCCAGCACGGTTCGCACAGTACCCGCATTGAGCGGCAAAACGATGCGCTGATGGCGGTACTGAACGACGTCATTTTTGACGCGCGAGCGAGCGGTGAGGAGAGCGCCACGCTGTGGATCTGGTGCCGGGCCGGGCTGGTCGTCAGCGCCCGGTTCAAGCCGGTCAGGCTGGTAGAACGCCTGCAGCAAAAGCTCGTCGCCATGGACTTACGATCGCCAACCGAACTGCTGGCGCAGCTGCTGGCAGAGCAGGAAGACGTGCTCGGCCTAATCGTGCGGCAGTCAAACCAGTACGTCGATCAGATTGAAGAACGGCTGCTCGGCCAGCATATCAAAAGCAACCGTGCGGAACTGGGCAGGCTGCGGCGCACGCTGTTGCGCTTTCAGCGCCTGCTGGCCCCGGAACCGGCGGCGCTGTTTCGCCTGATAAACCGGCCGCCGGGATGGCTTAATCCCAGCGTGGTGCAGGATCTGCGGCAGTTCACCGAAGAGTTTACCGTGGTGCTGAACGACCTGAATGGTCTGACGGAACGCATTCGCCTGCTGCAGGAGGAAGTGGCCGCGCAGCAGCTTGAGCAGAGTAACCGCACGCTGTTTACCCTGACGCTGATCACCGTACTGGCGCTGCCGATTAATCTGGTCGCCGGTTTCTTCGGCATGAACGTGGGGGGGATCCCGCTGTCGGCCAACCCACACGGCTTTTTGCTGCTGGTGATGCTGGTGATGGTCTTTACCTGTGCGGCGGCCTGGCTGGTCATGCGGCGGCGGGATCCACGATAAAAAAAAGGGAAAGGGTGGCATCCTTTCCCGGTGGAAATGCTGGCCGAGACGCATATGCCAGCGATGAGAACAAGATGAGTTCTCCAAAGCCTATTGTTGTCGAGGGCGTTAACGCATGAACGCTAACGCAGGATTAAGCTAATGCGATTAGGCTGGTCGATGCCAGTCATTCCGTGCGTTTTTCAGATTAAAAACCATTTAAATCAGCGGGTAAGATATTACCTACTTCATAGTAGCTAGTTAAATTGCGCGCGATCAAACAGAAGCCGGCGCTATTCTGGGGAGGTTTTAAATTCTTCGGCAGGCGGGTATTTGACAGATAAAAAAACTGCACCTTCATCAGCGGTGTTACCCGCTTTTCAGGTGCAGTCTTTTAAATCAGGAGGCCGGTGAACGGCCCCTGATGCGGATCAGGACTTCGGCGTGCTGTAGATGGGACCCGGCTGGCTCAGACCCTGAATGGTCTGTGCGCTGCTTTCAGCAGGCGCATCGGCCGCTACCGGAGCAGACTGCTCGGCTGCCGGCTGCTCAACCGGCTGCTGTGCAGCGGCGGCGGTCGCATCACCGGTCACGGAGTCCACCACGCTGGCGCCCTGCGGGGTCACTGGCGTCATCGGTTCTTCTTTAGGCAGCGCACCTTCCTGCTCCGGAACGGCGATCGGCGCGGTACCGTCAGCGACACCGTTCACCTTGACCGGCATGCCGGAACGCACTTTTAGCGCGTCTTCAAGACTGGTGGTATCGACGCTGGCGTCGCTCACCACTTTCGTCACGGCGGCAGTCAGGGTCAGTGGAACCGGCTCACGAGACTGGAACTGCTCTTCGGTCTGCGACAGCGGGTTGTGGATCTCGACATAGCGAGAACCGTCCGGCTCGACGGTGGCCTTAATGGGCTGATCGATAAACTGCACGCGCGTGCCGACCGGCACGTTGTCGAACAGCCATTTAATATCGTCAGCGCGCAGACGCACGCAGCCGTGGCTTACGCGCAGGCCGATACCAAAGTTAGCATTGGTGCCGTGAATGGCATATAGACGGCCGATATACAGGGCGTAAAGACCCATCGGGTTATCCGGGCCAGCCGGGAAAACGGCAGGCAGAGACTCACCGCGTGCGGCGTACTCTTCGTGCATTTTCTTGGTCGGAGTCCAGGTCGGGCCGTCTTTTTTACGCTGAACGGAAGTGGTCCAGTTAACCGGCGTATCTTTACCCAGCTCGCCGATACCGATAGGCAGGACGACCACGGTTTTGGTGCCTTTCGGGTAGTAGTACAGACGCATTTCCGCGCTGTTGATCACAATACCTTCGCGCGGGGCGTCGGGCAGGATCAGCTGCTGGGGAATGATCAGTTTGCTACCGGCTTTCGGCAGGTAAACGTCAACGCCCGGATTGGCTTCCATCAGGTTGCTCAGACCCATCTGGTACTGCGCAGCAAAGGCTTCAAGCGGAAGCTTGCTGTCTTCAGGAATAGTGATTTCCAGATTCTGTCCGGTCAGGCGGCTGTTAGCGGCCGGAAGCGGATAAACCACGGCTAAGGCTGAGTGGCTGAACGCCGCTGCGGCCAGAAACAGGGTGACAAATGCACGGATGCTTTTTTTCATATTATTTCAGGTGTAGCGCCATGTAGACTGTTGATAAACGACCCAATACTGGTCAACTGTGACCGGCTGCACATTATATGTTCATAATGGCTTAGGAAGAAACCAGGATTTATCCTTGTTGAACTATCTTTACGAAGAATTGTCTGCAACACCACCAAATCGCGGTGAATTTTCACCCGGCTCTCAGCTGTCACCCTCTTCAGCGATATTTTCCCTCAGTCTTTTCCGAAGAAAACCCAGTGTTACCGATCCAGGGTAGCAGGATGCCCCTAACGAGAAAGTCAACGAAGTGAAAAATCTGTTGCCGGTAAGCACAATAAAGAGTCTGACAGACCGTAGTCCGTCTTTTCATCGACGCCGGGCGGCGGGAGAGCGGGGGCGGAAAAGGCTTCCGCCCCGTGATGATGATTGCCGAAGCCGGTTACTGGCGTTACCGGCCCGGTAGAGGCTTATCACCCCGTGGTAACGCGTTCCTGGCTGGCAGGTTGCACCTGCTGTTCACGATCGGCCGCAAGCTGGCGCATATCATTCCACCACTGCTGCCATTTCTCTGCCACTACCGGCGTAAAGAAGCGCGCAGCGCTGCGTGCCGCCGCTCCGCGCATGGTGCGCAGTTTGCCCGGATGCTCCAGCAGATCGATCAGCGTATCCGCCAGCGCCTGCTCATTGCCGTCCTCGACCAGTACGCCGGCCTTGAAGTTGCCCAGCAGGTCGCGCGGGCCGTAATCAACGTTAAAGCTGACCAGCGGCGTACTGTAGGCCAGAGCTTCCAGGCCAAACAGCGAGAAGCCCTCCTGATCGGAGCACAGCACCGCGCAGCAGGCCTGGCGGTGGATCTCTTCGACATCGGCGGAGAAGCCGTTGATATGGATATTCTGCGTCAGTCCCTTGTCCTGAACCTGTTTGATCAGGCCGGCGCGCAGCGGGCCCACGCCCCAGGTATGCAATTGCGCATCCGGGACCGCCTCCAGCACTTTCTCAAAGACGCGAAGCAGCAGGCCGTGGCGCTTTTCCTCGGAATAGCGGGCCATATACACCACATTTTTACTGGCTTTCTTGGTGAGCTTTTTGGCCGCCTGCGGGTTATCGATGTGATTGGGGATGGTGCGCAGCCGCTGCGCGGGGAACCCGTCGTTGAGCAGCGCCTGCTGCTGCCCGTCGGTTAACACAATCAGCTGGTCGATACTTTTCTCACTGTCCAGTACGCGCGCATAGCCCGCCTTTAGCCTGCCATCGGCCAACAGGTGAGTGGAGTGGAACAGGGTGGTCAGCGTGCCGTTGCAGTGCAGGTGCGGCGCGTGGCGTATAAACTCGCTCCACGGGCGGTTTTTATCCACCAGGAAGTGCCATTCGGTACGCGGATCCAGGCACATAATGGCCATCGCGGCGACAAACGCCGCGTCGCTGCGCCAGCTGATCTTCTCGCCGTTCGGCTGTCCGACTTCAATACTGGACAGCACGCTGCTTTGCTGGCGCTGGGTATAGTGCTTGCGCAGCACGATGCGCTGGCGGCTGTCGACATAATCTTCAAAGCTCAGTTCGCCTTCGCGCCCCGGCAGCGCATACTGCAATACGCGCAGCGGGGCATCTTTCGCCCCCGTTGAGCGCAGCAGCACGCCCTGCGGGATCGCCGCCAGCGGAGCGAGTTTTTTACTGTCGCACAGCGGTGACAGCCACTGATAAATGCTCATGACCTGAGTTTCTGGTGGCAGCTTACCGCTTGCCCTGAACGCATCGGCGGTATCTTCCAGCGCCGGGTTAAATGACGAAATCAGAATGGTAGGGACCACGCCGAGATGCTCTTTAAACAGTCGCGCGCGGCGCATCGTGGCCACTTCAATACCGTTACCGACGTTGCGCAGGTTTTCACACAGGAACAGCACGCGCGGCTCACCGGATTTGCGAGGACCGCCGCGCGCGGCCTGTGCCTTCGCCGCTACCGAGGCCTTCACAGCGGCCGCCTGTTCATGAGCGGGCTGGCGCAGATAGTTATGATAGGCGACGTAGCCTGAAAGGTAATGTTCAACATCATCAATCCTCACTCGGAAGCTGTGGTGGCGAATAAAGAAGCTGCCAACGATGCGCTCGGGGTTTTTAAAGAACATCGCCAGCTCTGGCCAGAAGAAACCGTTCAGCAGATAGCGGGCGCGGAACTCCAGCGCCTCGTAAAATTTATTCAGATCGAAGTCGAACAGCAGATGGGCGTGACGTTCGTCGGCGGCCATCCTCACGATCATCTTCTGCGCCGCCATCATTAGCTCCAGCAGCGTCGGGAAGGTGGTGATGCGGGTCAGCACAAAATTAAGATAGTCGCGAACGTTATCCAGTCCGAACCTGAAATAGCGCTCTTCCGGGCGGTAAAGCGTCAGTTCGTTAACGCAGTAGCTCAACCAGTGGTCGTGCGCCTGCCAGTGCTTATTTTCAATAAAGTAGTCAAACGCGCGCTCGACGATTTCCAGCCAGCGCGGATTGCGCGTAATGCCGTACAGCCGCATCAGCGCAAAGGCCGCTTCGCCATCGTAATAAATGATGCGGTGTTCCGCCTTCACGGACAGGCTGGGGTAATTCAGCACGTGTACAAACGACTTCTTATTGGTCTGCATAAAGCCGATGCCGTTAGCCAGCCTCTCCATCTGGTCAACATAACGACGATCGCCGGTCAGTTCGGTGTATTTCGCCATTGCCAGGATACAGACGGCGTTGCCGCCCAGTTTGATTTCATTGCCGGTATCGACGAGGAAGTCGGCATCGCTGCCGTCCGGCAGTTTGCGCGTGTGGATCAGCTTGCCGGTGAGGTAGCGCAGTGAGCGCTCAACCGCTTCTATCTGCTGCGGCTGCTGGCTTTTCTCCCAGCCTTCCAGCAGGGCATAGGTGGAGCTGGCGTGGCGCAGGGCGTTGTAGGAGTCGATAGGGCGGTCAAAGCAGGGGAACCAGCCGTAGTAAAACTCACCGGAAGATTTCACCTGTTCGGCCAGGAAGCTGGTGGCGCTGTCAATCACCTGCGGAAGCGCCTCGCCGGGCCAGTTGTCGATGCGGCGATAGCCCGCGTTCAGCCCGCGATTTTCCAGCGGCCAGGCTCCGGTGCCGTCGGTAAACACGCCGCTGGTGGTAAAGCACCAGAGGGTTTCATCGTCACGCTGCGGCCACTGCAGCGGCTGGCCGAAACGCTGGCGGCCGTAGCTCGCCAGGTTAATCACGTTCGGGGTCGCCAGGTTTTTATTGCCTTCATATAACACGGCATTGGCGCACAGTTCCTGAGGCAGCATGGCGAGCGTGAACTGGCTGTCCAGCGACAGCCCACAGCCAAAGTAGTTACGTTTGGTCTTGCCGAATTCACGCTGTAAATCTTCCCAGGTTACCGCACGGACCTGATCTACCACGTCAACCCGCAGCCAGAGCGGCTTGCGGCTTTGTTTTTTATTCCATTTTTGCAGCGCTTCCGCACCTTCACTCCAGGCCTGTTCAAAACTGTTGCCGCTGGCGATATGGACATGTGCACGTTTATTACCGTGACAGAGACTGAAAAAGAGTACCCAGCCGGGGTGACCTTCCGGCAGTGCTGTTGTCGTCACACTTTCGGCAGAAACACGGGCTGCCTGCAAGAGTTTGCTTAATGACATCTCATCTCCTCCAGAGACTAATTAACGCTCTCTGAGCGCTTCTTTTGCTCGGTTAAACGGTTTAAACAGGTAATCCATCACGGTTTTTTCGCCGGTTTTAATATCCACCGACGCGATCATTCCCGGAGAAATGGAGAAGCGTTTGCCATTTTTATTCTGCAAATAGTCGACATCCGTGCGGATAAATACGCGGTAGTAATAAATCTCAGGCTTCACTTCGTCCTGAATGGTATCCGGAGAAATCGTCTCAACCACGCCGTGCAGCCCGCCGTAAATGGCATAGTCGTAGGCGCTGATTTTGACCAGCGCATTCTGGCCGGGATGGATAAACGCAATATCGCGCGGCGACAGGCGGGCTTCGATCAGCAGACGATCGTCAACCGGCACAATCTCCATCAGATCGCCGTTAGGGGGGATAACGCCGCCGATGGTATTCACTTTGATATTTTTGACGATGCCGCGTACCGGCGAGCGGACGGTCAGGCGATCGACCGAATCAGAACGGCCTTTGATGACTTCCGCCAGCGAATCGGCTTCGGCGTTGGCTTTGGCCATCTCTTCCCGCGCCTGCACATAGTATTGCGAACGCAGGTCGGTCATTTTCAGGTCGAGATCCGCCTTCTGGCGGCGCAGGCGCAGCACCTCCACGTTACTGGCAGCACCCGTGGTGGCCAGCCGTTCGGTGATCTGCAGCTCGCGTTTTACCAGGTCCAGCGCTTCATTGATCTGCGTTTCAGATCCGGTCAACTGGGCGCGACGGGTGTTATACAGCCGGGTTTCCGTGGCTCTCAGTGACTCAAACTTATCCAGCTCGGCCGGGAAGGTCAGCGGCAGGTCGTTCACTTCCGCCGTCAGACGCGAGGCTGAAGCCAGTGCCGCACGGTAGCGTGCTGCGCTTTCACCGACGTTAGATTCGGATCGGGTCGGGTCCATCCACGCCACGATCTGGCCGGCTTCCACTTTGGAGCCTTCACGCACGTTCAGGCCGCCGAGGATCCCGCCGTCCAGCGACTGCAGTACCTGCTCACGGGTGCTGGGGATCACCTTACCGGCACCGTTAGACACTTCATCCAGCGTGCCAAACCACGCCCAGACGGCAATCACGGCCAGCATCAGCGCGGTGATCCACACAATCCGGGTGGAACTCGACAGTTTGACTTCATCACTTTCACTGTTATCGATGTCGTCCGCCAGGGTAATACTGGCACCGTTATAGACCGGCTGTACCGGAGATTTGGCACCATCGAGGGTGATCGGCAGATCAGGCAAATTTGTTTTCATCGCTGACCTCCAGGGTGCGTTTTTTCTCTTCGGCGCGATTCATCGCTTTATCCTTGGGTGCGTCCATCACCAGCGCACCATCTTTGAGTACCAGCACGCGTTCGGCCAGCTCCAGCACCGCGGCGCGGTGGGTGGCAATAATCAGCGTGCGACCGGCCAGCCAGCCGCTAAGACGTTGCAGGAAGTCGCGTTCGGTATGTTCATCCAGGGAGGCGGTCGGTTCATCGAGCAGGACAATATTCGGGTCACGCAGCAGCATACGTGCCAGCAGGATTGACTGACGCTGCCCGCCGGACAGGCCCAGCCCGCCTTCCATAATCTGGTGTTCCAGACCCAACGGCAGGCGTTTGATAAAGTCGGCCGCCCCGCACACTTCCAGCACCGCGAAGATATCTTCGTCGCGCGCATGTGGTGCGCCCATGGTCAGGTTGTCGCGCAGAGTACCGTGGAACATGCGGGCGTTCTGGGTCAGCAGGCCGATGTTGCGTCGCAGGTCGGCGACGTCGATATGCGGCAGGCTGAGGTTATCCAGCCGCAGCTCGCCGTCTGCCAGCTCTACGCCACCGGACAGCGCCTGCAGGAAGGTGGACTTGCCGGCACCGTTGCGGCCCAGCACGGCAATGCGTTCGCCGCGGCGAATATCCAGCTTGTTCACCCGCAGTGGGATCTGAGTGGACTCCAGGTCATAACGGAACACCGCCGAGCGAATATAGTAGTCACCGTAGAGCGTGGCGCAGTGTACGCGCGCCTCATCACCGCCGTTTTCGACCGGCAGCTGCATGATGTTATCCAGACCGTCCTTCGCCGCTTTCACCTGCTGCCAGCGTGCCAGCACGCCGCACAGGCTGGTCATCGGGGCGATCATGCGCGAAGAGAGCATCGACGCTGCCACCACCGCACCGGTGGTGATATCACCGTCGATCACCAGCGGTGCGCCGATCATCACCACGGTGGCATACACCAGGCTCTGCACGGTCATTCCCCAGCTGATTAATCCCTGACTCAGGCGGCGGGTGGCCATGCCGGACTGCGCGGTGATCTGAATGTAGCTGTTCCACTGCTGCTGGAAGCGCTGCTCGGCCTGCATCAGTTTGATATCTTCCAGACCCTGCAGACTTTCCACCAGGATAGCGTTGCGCAGGGTGGTTTCCATCGAGGCCTGGCGTGCCAGTCGGGCGAGCTTTTTCTGTAACAGCAGGCCGGGCACCAGCATCAGTACGGTAGCCACCGGCGCTATCCAGGACAGGTAAGGCGAAATCACGATCAATACGCCCATAAACAGCAGGAAGAACGGCATATCGACGATAGCAGACACGGTGGTTGAGGTGACCATTTCACGCACCTGTTCCAGTTCACGTACCTGGGAAATAAAGCTGCCGGTGGAGCGGGGGATAGCGCTGTTACGTAGGCGCAGCGCGTGGCCGAACACCCGATCGGAAACGCGCAGGTCGGCGCGTTTGCCAAGAATATCGGTCACGTGCCCGCGGGCGATACGCATGATGAACGAGAAGATAATGGCGATCATCACGCCGCCAAACAGTACGTACAGCGTTGGATAGGACTGCGCCGGGATCACCCGGTCATACACCTGCATCGAGAAGATAATTCCGGACAGCGCCATCACGTTGATGATCAGCGAGGCCAGCATGACGTACCAGTACGGACGGATATCGCGCATCACCAGATCGCGCAGCCAGTTCGGCGTGTATTCCGCCAGATAGCGGTCGGCGCGGATGTCTTTTACCGCGGCAACCGGACGGAAGGCGGCAATATGGCTGATGTCCGGCAGCAGCTCGGAGAAAGAGAGCTGCGTGACCAGCTGGGCGTCGCTGATAAAGCTGACCCCGATACCGTCTTTGCCGTCGTAGGTTTCAATAATGCCCACCTGGCCATCATTCAGCTGGATCACCAGCGGCAGCCGCCAGCTGGTGATCTCGCTGTCTTCCGTATTGAGTAGTCGGCCGGACAGCCCGGCCTGACGGCCGAGGTTCTGAATAACTGCCGCCAGCGGTTTATCCCGCTGCCAGCTGGCGGCGGCCTGCAGACCGCCGGGAGAAAATTCCAGACGATAGTGTCTGGCGATGTGGCCAATGGCAGTCACCCAGTCGTGAAGATGGCTTTTCTCATTATTATTCTCGCCGTTATCGGGTTCGAGAGGTTCCTGGTGCAGCTGACTCATGGTTGGATCTCCACCTGCTGGATTTTCTGATTATCCAGGGCAAAAGCACTGCGGATATGCCCCGTGCTGTACAGACAGTCCAGCTGCAGAGTACGCAACTGAGCGATGGTCTGCTGCTCGGTAAAACGGGACTGATAAATTTCCTGCTCGGCGTTCAGCACGTCGAGCAGTTGTCGGGTGCCAAGCTGCAGGTACTGCTGTTGGTACAGCTCACGGGTTTTTTCACCGAGCGCCTGCTGACGGGCCTGAATGGCTAAGGTGGTGCTGAGGCTCATCGACTCGTTCTGCGAGGCGCTGAGCTGCTGTCGCGCGTCCAGACGCGCCGATTGCACCATGGCATTGGCCGCTTCAAGGGTATGCACGGCGGCGTTACGCTGCGCATCCAGCCCACCGCCCTGATACAGCGGCATCTGCACCCGGACATAGGCCGAGTACTGAGTGCGGTCCAGTGTCTGATGGTTGGCGTAACGATCGTTAAGATAGTGGGTAACTTCCGGCTCCAGGGAGATGGTCGGCATCCGCTGGGCATCGGCATAATCCAGCTGGGCCTGGGCCTGATTGGCCTGCGCCCACGCGGCAAGAACGGAAGGGATTAAGCGATCGTCAACCTGGGTCACTTCACAGGCTTTCGTCAGCTTCGCCGGGAAGTCGTTGGTGACTTTATTCACCGCTTTCCAGCCGAGATAGGTGGCCAGCGTTGCACGCCAGCGATCGAGGTTGGCGCGATACTGCATCAGCGTCGCGCGTGCGCCTTCAATACGGGTGTTGGTCTGTACCACGTCCGACAGCGAGCTGGCTCCCTGATCGTTACGCTCGCGGGCCAGGCCGCCAATGGTGTTCAACGAGTCCAGCTGCGCCTGCGCGATAGCAACCAGCTCCTGATATCCCTGAACCTGTACTAATGCAGCGGCTGTATCATGAGCAACCTTGTCGATGCTCACCAATACCTGGGCCTGCTGTTGTGCCACGCCGGCATTCGCAGAACGCACAGAGCTGGAGACTTTACCGAAGTCATACAGCATCTGGGAAAGCGAAAGGACCAGCGACGGGCTGTAACCGTGTCCACTGTACGTGTTGGTAATACCGTTATTCATTCCACCGCTTATTTGCGGGTAGTACTTTGAACGGGCGTAATTCACCTGTTCGGACTGCTCAAACAATTTTCCGACCTGTTGACTGATTGCCGGATGCCACTGCACCGCGCGCTGCACGGCCTTGCTGATATCCAGCGGCTGGTTGGTATTTTCGATAATGAGTTCGGTGACTTCGCCGTTCAGGCTGGGTAATTCTTGTTGGGTAACCAGATGTTGCGCGCTGATGCGCGAAGGGGCGTCCTCATCCAGCTCTTCGGCCTGCGCCGGAGCCAGCGGAAACAAAACACCGGTCAGCATAAGTAAGCCTGCCGTACTGCGTTTTAGGCGATGAATCATAGAAATACGTTTTCCTGTTCGCTGTTGCTGCTCTCTTACATGCTTCACCCGTCTGCGGGGTTTTACTGTTGTAACATTTAACAATCCGCGTACTCCTTCAGGCAAACCGTAACAGGAAACGGGGGTGCGGCAGCCCTCGGCTACACTACCCCCGTTAGTAAATAACGTTACATTTTTTGGCACATCCCTGTGCCACTGAAAAATCCCTAAAACATTAGTTACACGGAAGTATTGTGCTGTTGCAGCAATTCGTCCAGGGTAACGGTCACATTTTCGAGAGTAATCAGTTCAGTTGAGTCGTACTGCGTTCCTGCACCGTCACGGTCAATCGACACCACGGTATTGCCGTCGTTGGTATGTTCTACCGAGACATAGTTACCGATGGTGGCGGCAGAACCGTCCCAGCCCTGCAGCAGTTCACTGACATCGATGTGGTCTTCGCCGACGGTGAAGTCGGTCCAGGTATCATCACCGTTGCCGCCGGTGGCATCCGCATTATCCAGCAGGTGGTAAACCACCGTGTCTGCCCCGTCACCCAGAGTGAAGGTGTCGTTGTAGGCACTGCCGGAAACAGAGTCATCTTCGCTGGTGCCAGTGACCGTTGGTGCCAGGTCAATGGTCAGCGAGTTCAGCGTGATTGAACCGTCGGTTTCGACCAGCGAGTACGAGAACACTTCTTTAGAAGTGATATCGGCCGCGGTGATGCCTTCGTTCAATTCATAGCTGTACGTACCGTCAGCGCTGATGGTCAGCGTGCCGTACAGGCCATCCACGGTGGTCGACGCCGTACCGTCATCCGTCAGGCTGATACCATCAATATTCAGCGTTGCGCCGGTATGAGTGGTGGTATCGCCATCGTGCACGTTGCCGTGAACGGTGCCGGAAGCTTCAGCATCGGTATCGAAGGATTCCACCGCCATCAGCGCACTGAACGTATTCACACCGTTGTGCAGCGTGATGGTCAGCGTTGATGATGTCGTCACGTTATGCGAATCAACTACCTGATAGGTAAAGGACGTTGTTGCTGGCAACGAGTTCACTTTCAGGTTGGCTGCCAGGGTGAAGGTGTAATCCCCCGCCGCATTGACAAGCAGCGTGCCGTACGCATTGGTAAAGGTAGTGTTACCCGTTGAGCCGACTGCGCCACCGTTTACAGTAGAGACATGCGTACCTGTAGGAATTTCACCGATAGTGGAGCTGGTGTCATTGGCTAACAGGTGGCCTGTCGTACTGGTGCTGTTAGTAAGCACAGTGGTGGTCAGGTCGGTTGCTGCGTTTACAGTCAGGGTGTTGGTGGTGATTGCTGCGACACCGGTCGTGTTCAGCGCAATAACGTAGGAACCCGCCGTGCTAATGGTGAAGGTATGAGAACCCGAGCTGGTTCCTCCCAGGCCGAGAAGTAGCTGATACAGCTGGCCACTCTGAACCCGGGTTAATGAACCATCGGTATTCACATGATACAGATACGCCGAAACGGTTGAAGCGGCCTGAACCCCGGTAACAGAACCTGTTACGGTCAAGCTTCGGGTTTCATTCGCACCCACGGTCAGTTGCACATACGGAGTACTACCCAGAAGGGTAATATTCAGCAGATTCGCCCCAAGACCCACAGTCAGTAATGCAGTCGAACTGCTAGGAGCGACAGTCGCGGACTGCACGGATCCTGTGTGCGTCAGGAAGTCCACTTCCCCGGTATCCGGCGTTGCCGTCACGATGATCGCTGCTTTCACCGACGACGCCGTTGATGGGTTATTCGCGTTATCGGTCAGAGTAACCGACAGCTGCGTACCATTGGTTTGCGGCGTGGTCAGATTAACGGTAAAGGAACCATTTTCTCCAACCTTCACGTTTGCCGGGCTGATGGTATTGCCGTTGGCATCTTTCACCGACACGGTTGAGCCTGGCTCACCGGTACCGGTAATCACCGTACCCGCTGTGTTGATAGACAGTCCGGTTGGAGCATCCGGTGGCGTAGTGTCGTGTGCAGTAACCGGTGCAGTTGGCGATGGGTTGCCCGCTGGGTCGGTCTGCTGGACGGTCAGCGCCTGGCCGTTGGTCTGCGCGGAAGTCAGCGTTACGGTGAAGTTACCGTCTTCTCCAACGACTGCTCCTGCAACGCTGATCACGTTGTTATTTGCATCGCGGACGGTAATGCTCGCACCAGGTTCGCCAGTACCCGTAATGGTCAGGCCGTTAATTGCCACGTCCAGATCCCCTACCTGCACCGGAGGCGTGGTATCGCCCGCGTCGACGGTGGTTGGGTCTGAAGGGTTACCCGCTTCATCGGTCTGGATGACACTCAGCGTCTGACCATTCGTCTGAGCTGTGGTGAGGATGACCAGGAAGTTGCCATCTTCGCCAACAGTCGCACCCGCCACACTGATCACGTTGCCATTAGCATCGCGAACGGTGATGGAGGCACCCGGCTCGCCGGTACCGCTGATACTCAGGCCATTTTCTGCCACGTTCAGATCGTCAACCTGTGCCGGAGGCGTGGTATCACCCGCGTCAACGGTGGCCGGATCGGACGGATTACCCGCTTCATCGGTCTGGATGACGGAGAGGGTTTCGCCGTTGGTCTGAGGCGTGCTCAGGTTCACGGTGAAGTTACCGTCTTCGCCCACCACGGCACCCGCGAGGCTGATGATGTTGCCGTCAGCATCACGAACGGTGATGGAGGCACCCGGTTCGCCGGTACCACTGATGCTCAGGCCATTTTCCGCCACTTCCAGATCGTCGACCTGTGCCGGAGGTGTGGTATCGCCCGCGTCAACGGTGGCCGGATCGGACGGATTACCCGCTTCATCGGTCTGGATAACGCTCAGAGTCTGACCGTTAGTTTGTGCTGCATTCAGCAGAACGGTGAAGTTACCGTCTTCGCCTACTACGGCACCCGGGAGGCTGAGCAGATTGCCATCAGCATCACGAACGGTAATAGTTGCACCCGGCTCGCCGGTACCGCTGATGCTCAGGCCATTTTCTGCCACGTTCAGATCGTCAACCTGTGCCGGAGGCGTGGTATCGCCCGCGTCAACGGTGGTCGGATCGGACGGGTTGCCTGCTTCATCGGTCTGGATAACGGAGAGGGTTTCGCCGTTGGTCTGAGGCGTGCTCAGGTTCACGGTGAAGTTACCGTCTTCGCCCACCACGGCACCCGGGAGGCTGATGACGTTGCCGTCAGCATCACGAACGGTGATGGAGGCACCCGGTTCGCCGGTACCTGTAATACTCAGACCATCTTCCGCCACGTTCAGATCGTCAACCTGTGCCGGAGGCGTGGTATCGCCCGCGTCAACGGTGGCCGGATCCGACGGGTTACCCGCTTGATCGGTCTGAACGACGGAGAGGGTTTCACCGTTGATCTGAGCTGGGTTCAGATTCACGACAAAGTTACCGTCTTCCCCCACGACTGCGCCAGGGAGGCTGATAATGGTACCGTCAGCATCACGAACGGTGATGGAAGCGCCCGGTTCACCGGTGCCGATAATAGTCAGACCGTCATTGGATACGATCAGATCGTCAACCTGCGCCGGAGGCGTGGTATCGCCCGCGTCAACGGTGGCCGGATCGGACGGGTTGCCTGCTTCATCGGTCTGGATAACGGAGAGGGTTTCGCCGTTGGTCTGAGGCGTGCTCAGGTTCACGGTGAAGTTACCGTCTTCGCCCACCACGGCACCCGGGAGGCTGATGACGTTGCCGTCAGCATCACGAACGGTGATGGAGGCACCCGGTTCGCCGGTACCTGTAATACTCAGACCATCATCCGCCACGTTCAGATCGTCAACCTGCGCCGGAGGCGTGGTATCGCCCGCGTCAACGGTGGCCGGATCGGACGGATTACCTGCTTCATCAGTCTGAATGACGGACAGCGTTTCGCCGTTGGTCTGTGGAACATTCAGATTCACGGTGAAGTTACCGTCTTCGCCCACCACGGCACCCGGGAGGCTGATGACGTTGCCGTCAGCATCGCGAACGGTGATAGAGGCACCTGGTTCGCCGGTACCTGTGATACTCAGACCATCTTCCGCCACGTTCAGATCGTCAACCTGCGCCGGAGGCGTGGTATCGCCCGCGTCAACGGTTCCCGGAAGCGATTCATTACCTGCCGGATCGGTCAGAGTAACGTTCAGGGTTTCGCCGTTGGTCTGAGGTGTAGTCAGAGTTACGGTGAAGTTACCGTCTTCGCCTACTACGGTACCCGGAACGCTGATCACGTTGTTGTTAGCGTCATAGACGGTAACAGCAGCGCCAGGTTCACCTGTACCGGTAATGGTCAGGCCGTCTTCCGCAACAGCAAGTCCTTCCGGAGCATCTGGTGCATCAACGTCGGCATCCGCATCCGCATCGGCGTCGGCATCCGCATCCGCATCGGCATCGGCATCCGCATCGGCGTCAGCATCCGCATCGGCGTCCGCATCAGCATCGGCATCGGCGTCCGCATCAGCATCGGCGTCAGCATCCGCGTCGGCATCCGCATCGGCATCCGCATCGGCATCGGCATCCGCATCCGCATCCGCATCCGCATCCGCATCCGCATCGGCATCCGCATCGGCATCGGCATCGGCATCGGCGTCGGCATCGGCATCGGCATCGGCATCGGCGTCGGCATCGGCATCGGCATCGGCATCGGCATCGGCATCCGCATCTGCGTCAGCATCGGCATCCGCATCCGCATCCGCATCCGCATCCGCATCCGCATCCGCATCCGCATCCGCATCCGCGTCAGCATCGGCATCGGCATCCGCATCGGCATCAGCATCCGCATCGGCGTCAGCATCGGCATCGGCATCGGCGTCCGCATCGGCGTCCGCATCGGCATCCGCATCCGCATCGGCGTCAGCATCGGCGTCCGCATCCGCATCCGCATCCGCATCCGCATCCGCATCGGCATCGGCGTCGGCATCCGCATCCGCATCCGCGTCGGCATCGGCATCGGCATCGGCATCCGCATCGGCATCCGCATCGGCATCAGCATCCGCATCGGCATCCGCATCGGCATCCGCATCCGCGTCAGCATCCGCGTCCGCATCGGCGTCAGCATCCGCATCGGCATCGGCATCCGCATCCGCATCCGCATCCGCATCGGCATCCGCGTCGGCATCGGCATCAGCATCGGCATCCGCATCGGCGTCAGCATCCGCATCGGCATCCGCATCGGCATCCGCATCCGCGTCGGCATCGGCATCCGCATCGGCATCCGCGTCCGCATCCGCATCGGCATCGGCATCGGCATCGGCATCCGCATCCGCATCGGCATCCGCATCCGCATCGGCATCCGCATCCGCATCGGCGTCGGCATCGGCGTCAGCATCCGCATCGGCATCGGCGTCGGCGTCGGCATCCGCATCCGCATCGGCATCGGCGTCGGCGTCGGCATCCGCATCCGCATCGGCGTCGGCATCGGCGTCAGCATCCGCATCCGCATCGGCGTCGGCATCCGCATCCGCATCCGCATCGGCATCGGCATCGGCGTCAGCGTCGGCATCCGCATCCGCATCCGCATCGGCATCTGCATCGGCGTCGGCATCCGCATCCGCATCCGCATCCGCATCCGCATCCGCATCCGCATCGGCGTCAGCATCGGCATCCGCATCGGCGTCCGCATCCGCATCCGCATCCGCGTCGGCGTCAGCATCCGCATCGGCATCGGCATCGGCATCGGCATCCGCATCCGCATCCGCATCCGCATCGGCGTCAGCATCCGCATCCGCATCCGCATCCGCATCCGCATCCGCATCCGCATCCGCATCCGCATCCGCATCCGCATCCGCATCCGCATCGGCATCGGCATCCGCATCGGCATCCGCATCGGCATCCGCATCGGCGTCAGCATCGGCATCGGCGTCGGCATCCGCATCGGCATCGGCATCGGCGTCAGCATCCGCATCGGCATCGGCATCGGCGTCGGCATCGGCATCCGCATCGGCATCCGCATCCGCATCGGCATCCGCATCGGCATCCGCATCCGCATCCGCATCCGCATCGGCATCCGCATCCGCATCGGCATCGGCGTCAGCATCGGCATCGGCATCGGCATCGGCGTCCGCATCCGCATCCGCATCAGCGTCGGCATCCGCATCGGCGTCGGCGTCAGCATCCGCATCCGCATCCGCGTCGGCATCGGCATCCGCATCGGCATCCGCGTCAGCATCAGCATCAGCGTCGGCATCGGCATCGGCATCGGCATCGGCATCCGCATCCGCATCGGCATCCGCATCAGCATCGGCATCAGCATCCGCATCGGCATCGGCATCCGCATCCGCATCGGCGTCGGCGTCAGCATCGGCATCCGCATCGGCGTCCGCATCGGCATCCGCATCGGCATCCGCATCCGCGTCGGCATCCGCATCGGCGTCGGCGTCGGCATCCGCGTCGGCATCGGCATCCGCATCGGCATCCGCATCGGCGTCAGCATCCGCATCGGCATCGGCATCGGCATCGGCATCCGCGTCCGCATCGGCATCGGCATCCGCATCGGCATCCGCATCGGCATCCGCATCCGCGTCCGCATCGGCATCCGCATCGGCGTCGGCATCAGCGTCCGCATCGGCATCGGCGTCGGCATCCGCATCGGCGTCGGCATCCGCATCCGCATCCGCATCCGCATCGGCATCCGCATCCGCGTCAGCATCCGCATCCGCATCGGCATCGGCATCGGCATCCGCATCCGCATCGGCATCGGCGTCGGCATCAGCATCGGCGTCGGCATCCGCATCCGCATCGGCATCCGCATCGGCATCCGCATCGGCATCCGCATCCGCATCGGCATCCGCATCGGCATCGGCGTCGGCATCGGCATCCGCATCGGCGTCGGCATCGGCATCGGCATCGGCATCGGCATCCGCGTCAGCATCGGCATCCGCGTCGGCATCGGCGTCAGCATCCGCATCGGCATCCGCATCGGCATCCGCGTCGGCGTCAGCATCCGCATCCGCATCGGCATCCGCGTCAGCATCGGCATCCGCGTCAGCATCGGCATCCGCATCAGCATCCGCATCGGCGTCAGCGTCAGCATCCGCATCGGCATCGGCATCGGCATCCGCATCGGCATCAGCGTCGGCATCCGCATCCGCATCGGCGTCAGCATCCGCGTCGGCATCGGCATCGGCATCCGCATCCGCATCGGCGTCGGCATCCGCATCGGCGTCGGCATCGGCATCCGCATCGGCATCAGCGTCGGCATCGGCATCCGCATCGGCGTCCGCATCCGCATCGGCATCGGCATCCGCATCCGCATCGGCGTCAGCATCGGCATCGGCATCGGCATCCGCATCCGCATCCGCATCCGCATCCGCGTCAGCATCGGCATCCGCATCGGCATCGGCGTCGGCATCCGCATCGGCGTCGGCGTCCGCATCGGCATCGGCATCGGCATCGGCATCCGCATCCGCATCGGCGTCCGCATCCGCATCCGCATCCGCATCGGCATCGGCATCGGCGTCAGCATCCGCATCCGCATCCGCATCGGCATCCGCATCGGCGTCCGCATCCGCATCGGCGTCAGCATCCGCATCCGCATCCGCGTCCGCATCGGCATCGGCATCGGCATCGGCATCCGCATCGGCATCGGCATCGGCATCCGCGTCAGCATCCGCATCGGCGTCAGCATCGGCATCGGCATCCGCATCGGCATCCGCATCGGCATCGGCATCGGCATCCGCATCGGCGTCCGCATCGGCATCCGCATCGGCGTCGGCATCCGCATCGGCATCGGCATCGGCGTCCGCGTCAGCATCCGCATCCGCATCCGCGTCGGCGTCGGCATCGGCATCGGCATCCGCATCAGCATCCGCATCGGCGTCAGCATCGGCATCCGCATCCGCATCGGCATCCGCATCCGCATCGGCGTCGGCATCGGCGTCAGCATCCGCGTCGGCGTCGGCATCCGCATCGGCGTCTGCATCGGCATCCGCATCGGCGTCCGCATCCGCATCCGCATCCGCATCCGCATCCGCATCCGCATCCGCATCGGCATCCGCATCCGCATCCGCATCCGCATCCGCGTCGGCATCGGCATCGGCGTCAGCATCGGCATCGGCGTCAGCATCCGCATCGGCATCCGCATCGGCATCCGCATCGGCGTCGGCATCCGCATCCGCATCGGCGTCAGCATCCGCATCCGCGTCAGCATCCGCATCGGCGTCAGCGTCGGCATCGGCGTCGGCATCCGCATCGGCGTCGGCATCCGCGTCGGCATCCGCATCGGCATCGGCATCGGCGTCGGCATCGGCATCGGCATCCGCATCGGCATCGGCATCGGCATCCGCATCCGCATCGGCATCGGCATCGGCGTCCGCATCCGCATCCGCATCCGCATCCGCATCCGCATCCGCATCCGCATCCGCATCGGCATCGGCGTCCGCATCGGCATCCGCATCGGCATCGGCGTCAGCATCTGCATCCGCATCGGCATCGGCGTCGGCGTCGGCATCCGCATCGGCGTCAGCATCGGCATCGGCGTCAGCATCCGCATCGGCATCCGCATCGGCGTCAGAGTCACTGTCGGAGTCTGAGTCGCTGTCGGAATCGGAGTCACTGTCGGAATCGGAGTCGCTGTCGGAGTCTGAATCGCTGTCGGAATCTGAATCACTGTCGGAATCTGAATCGCTGTCGGAATCTGAATCGCTGTCGGAGTCTGAGTCGCTGTCGGAGTCTGAATCGCTGTCGGAATCGGAGTCACTGTCGGAATCTGAATCGGAGTCAGCGTCCGCATCCGCATCACTGTCGGAGTCGGAGTCAGAGTCACTGTCGGAATCTGAATCGCTGTCGTCGCTGTTGTTCTTATCGTCGTCGCTTTCGCCCAGGAACATCGCTCCTAAGCCAAGCAGGCCGGCGCCAGCAAATGCCAGCCCGGCCGCATAACTTGGTTCCGCACCGCCCAGCAATAAGCCGTCGATATCGGCAATAGATTCAAAATGGAAACCGGTGGCGGGATCCTGCACCCACCACAGGGCGCCCTGACTATCTTCCAGGACTAAATCACTCGTGTGGCCCTGTGCATCAGCCACATAGAAATTCTGGAGTACGACCTTTTCGCCAGAGTGTAGCGTAACGATCAAATCATTCCCGGAGCGTGTTGTTGCAGCGATGTCGCTGCGCTCCAGTTGTAGCTTTACTACGCTAGGCCTGGTCAGATTAACCTGCTCAGCTGATACGCTGGAGGTTGCTCCGCCGTCCTTTACGGTTACAGCTATGTTATTCATAAACTTGCACTCCCATGAGGATTGAGCATTTGGCGAGGCCTTAAAAATCGCCAAATCGTTTACTAATTTGATACGTACTTAATAGAAGTTGTAGCAAGCACCTTTGGAGCTTATTCCCTTCTTATTTCAACTGCTTACTGCTTCTGGCGCGGAAGTTTTATGCGGGCCTTATTAGAGTTGCATTTCAGCGGGGCAGGTCTGGTACCTGGCTATCGGATCTTTTTTTGTTTTTATGGTTTACGCATTCAATCAGGCATAAATCCGATATTAAACAATAAGTCATCTGACAAACGGGCAAGACGATGCCCCCCTGAATAAGGGGCATAAAAAGTGTTTTATTATCCAGTTGATTACTCTGGATTATTATTGTCAGAGGTGACTTTATGGTAATGATATAATTTATATCACTATCAGCTGTGCACCCCATGATGGCAGGGGGACCTGTCCTTCCTGCAAAACTGAAATATCAAATCCATTCACGGCACCACAGCCCTTTATTATTCGTCGGGTGCAGATTCTTTAACCCGTAATAAAATAAGGCTGATAAAAAAATAGTTTGCCATAGCTCACAGAATTTCCGGGTGCCCTGAAATATATCCTGCTGGGCTTCACACATTCGTTAACCGCAGTGGCGAGAATAACCAACCAGCAATAACCGAGACGTAAGACGAACCTGAGTCCAGGGATCCGTGATTCACCCTGTGGTGACGCGTCAACGCGATCGCTCGGGTTAATGTGCCGTTCGGATTAAAAAGGGAAAAAAGGGTCAGTGACATTCTCTGTGCGATTGAATGTGTACGGAAGCGATTGTCGGGATCGATCGCAGAGCCAGTGGTGGAAGGCAAAATGATCATCGCTGTTGAGCATTGATTGGAAAGTAGAGTACCTGCCATAGCATGAGTGAGGCCAGGGACTAACCGATAGTCAACACGATGTACTTTCATACTGCAGTCCTTAACACCATCAAAAGGTTAAAGCTCTTCATCATTGGCTGCGCATCACACAATTTGAAATCATCTCCGCGAACTGAGAACCCCGATCTCTAACTAAATTGGAGCTTAGTGTGTTAATTCAGTTAATTGAAATCGGTTTGAATGCGCGTGTATCTGATTTTTGATAGGCTGATCCTATTGAATGGTTTCGGATGTAAACAACCGTCTATCTTAAATTAAGATAAGTCTCACTTAATGGCATTACCAGTGACGGTGTTTTGTCACATACTGATAACATCATGAATTAGAATGCTTTTTTTTCATTAGCGTTTTTTATGTATGATGGGGTTGCGTCGATTTGAATGCGATTATTCTTAGTCTGGCGATGATTGGTAAGGTTTTCTGTTGTTTTAAAATGTAATTATTGATTTCTTTTTATGCTTCCGCAGCGTGAAAAATGTGATTTATTCGTAAAATCATTAAAAAATTTATCGTTTTTTTTATTCAAAAGTGTGATCTGTATCACACTAAATTGCCGTTTAATGTAAAAATGCTGATAAATCAACGTTCCTTACCGCTTTTTCTCTGCAGACTCATTAATCCCCATAGACTATATCTGTAAAGGTTAAGAAATATTTTTTCATTATTTCTATGCTTTTTTATGTGACTGATTCTTAAAGAGTGCAAATGGTCATCAGATAATGTTAACAATGGTGGGCGGCGATTAATCAATGACATAACGGCTTTGACGGCAGTGCGAAATCCGCACCGCCTGCTACCGGAGAGAGGGAAAGGGAAGAGGCGTGTCTCTCAAAGGACTAAGGGGTCATTTGCCGCGCTTATAGCGGCGGAAAGCAAAGCGGGCTCCCCAGACTAAAGCAATCGCCAGCACCAGCCAGAACAGCTGCTTGAGGTGATGATCGAGCGCGTGCAGCCACGGTGCAATAACCTGGCCACCCAGATAGCCGAGTGTGACAAACAACGTTGCCCATAGCACTGCACCAACCACGTTGAGCATCAGAAAGGTCGTCGGGCGCAGGCGGCTGGCTCCGATGATGATAGGCCCGACAATGCGCAGGCCGTACATAAAGCGGACGCCGATGACGAAGAGCACGGGCCGCTTGCGGATCAGCCGGTTCGCCGAGGCAATTTTATCCTCGTGCTTTTTAAACCGTTTGAGGATGCTGGTGCCGTAGTATCGCCCGAGGAAAAACAGCGCGGTATCCCCCAGAATGCCGCCGCAGGCCGTAACCAGCAGCACCCAGCCATAGCGCAACAGCCCTTCATGAGCGGCGACACCACCCAGTATGGTAAACGTTTCCCCCTCTGCCAGGCAGCCAATAAAAAGCGCCCAATAGCCATATTCCGTAATCAGCGTATTCACATCACCAGGCAAAATTGCTCTCCTTAACATCGTTCAAGTCAGCTAAGTTTAGCGTTTTGTGATCGATCCCGCAGCCTGTGGAAACTCCCGGTATTTATTTTCGAAGAGAAATTAGGGCATTAGCCCATCGGCGTGGCTGAGCAAAAAGCAAACGATTCAGGGGCGCGTATACTGATTGTGTTGCCGCTACAGATTGAATCCACCGGCGGCCAGACGTAGTGAGGAGTGAAGATATGAACCACGTATGGGGACTTCTTGCGCATCCTGACCGTGAGATGCGGGATATCAAGCGAGAGAACGAAACGCTCTCTCATCATTACACTCATCATGTTTTACTGATGGCGCTGATCCCGGTGATCTGTGCATTTATTGGTACCACTCAGATCGGCTGGGATATCGGTGTGGGCCAGACCATTCCGCTGTCTCTTTTCAGTGCTTTTGCGCTGGCGGTGGTGTTTTATGCGGTCATCCTGGCCGGGGTTGCCGTTATGGGGCGGGTGATCTGGTGGATGGCGCGTGACTATCCGCAGCGTCCTCGTCTTGCCAGCTGTATGGTCTTCGCCGGATACATTGCCACGCCGCTGTTTCTCAGCGGGCTGGTCGCGCTTTACCCGCTGGTCTGGCTGTGCGTGCTGATCGGTGCGCTGGCGCTGGTGTACACCGGCTATCTGCTCTACGTCGGTATACCTCTGTTTCTGAATATCGATCGCGACGAAAGTCTGCGCATTTCCGGTTCTACGCTGGCCATCGGTATCCTGGTTCTGGAAGTGCTGCTGGCGATCACGGTCCTGATGTGGGGCTACGGATACCGCCTGTTTTAACCCCCTGTGCCACCGGGAAACCGGTGGCGTTCTGGAAATGCCTGGAAACGAATAATCCATAGGAAATTACCCGGATTACAGCGTATTATGCGCGAGCCAGCCCTCGCAACTTTTCCGTTTCTGCGGGTGGCGGCGTGTGGTTACCACACCTGAATCACTAGCCGTTAAGTTCTGAACTGATGCCTGCAAAAATCCGCTTATCTTTTTTGAGTTTGGCCCTGCTGTTTTCCGGCCCGCTACTCGTTAATCAGGCCGCTGCCCGTACACCTCAATCTGAATCCGCGCCCGCGGCGCAGCCGGAAATTGCCTCCGGCAGTGCGATGATTGTCGATATGGATACCCATAAAGTTATTTACGCCAACCATCCTGACCTGGTGCGGCCGATTGCCTCAATCACCAAGCTGATGACGGTGATGGTGGTACTGGATGCGCATCTGCCGATGGATGAGATCCTGAGCGTGGATATCAGTCAGACCCCTGAAATGCGTGGGATTTATTCGCGCGTGCGGCTCAATAGCGAAATAAGCCGTAAGAACATGATGCTGCTGGCGCTGATGTCCTCGGAAAACCGAGCGGCAGCGAGTCTGGCACATCATTATCCCGGCGGATACGATGCCTTTATCCGCGCAATGAACGCGAAAGCGCGCTCGCTGGGGATGACGAATACGCGTTATGTGGAGCCAACCGGGCTTTCAATCCATAACGTGTCAACCGCGCGTGACCTGACCAAACTGCTGATCGCCAGTAAGCGCTACCCGCTGCTGGGCGAGCTGAGTACGACTCGTGAAGATATGGCCACCTTTAGCCATCCGAATTACACGCTGCCGTTCCGCAACACCAATCATCTGGTGTATCGCCCGGACTGGAATATTCAGCTGACCAAAACCGGCTTCACCAATCAGGCCGGGCACTGCCTGGTCATGCGCACGGTGATCGGCAAGCGACCGGTTTCACTGGTGGTGCTGGATGCATTCGGTAAGTACACGCACTTTGCCGATGCCAACCGCCTGCGCAGCTGGGTCGAAACAGGGAAAATCTCCCCGGTGCCTGCCGCCGCGCTCAGCTATAAAAAGCAGAAGGCCGCTCAGGTGGCCAGCAATGCCGTCGCTGACGACAGCGCGGTGGAGTAACCCGCTCGCAGCGTGCCGGCAGGTTTAACTCTCCGGCACGTCTGTGGCATCAGGCTTAAGCGCCCGCTGCATCAGCAACGTATCCCGCCATTCGCCGTGTTTGAATCCTACATTGCGGAAATTACCGACCGTTTCGAAGCCCATTTTTTTATGCAGGTTAAGAGAACCGGCATTACGTTCGCCGTTGCCGACAATCGCCAGCATTTGCCGCCACGGCCCCTGCTGACAGCGGGCAATCAGCGACGTCATCAGCACGCTGCCAATGCCTTTGCCACCCGCATCGGGTGCCAGATAAATTGAATCTTCAATGGTGTAGCGATAGGCAGGGCGGGGGCGATACTGCGTGGCGTAGCAGTAGCCCACCACTTCATTATCAACCAGCGCAACCAGCCAGGGCAGGCCGAAGGAGCGAACTTTACGAAAACGCTCGGTCATTTCATTCACATCGGGCGGCGTTTCTTCAAATGATCCACAGCCGTGCAGGACATGCCAGCCGTAAATGCGGGTGATAATATCGAAATCGGCTTCTTCTGCGTCGCGGATGCGAACGGCGGATGCGGGGCTAACCATGACTGTTCCTTGTGGGTTTTCTTTCTAATCTGCCATGCGGCTCACGGTAAAACACCATAGATTATTCTTATGACTGAGACTTTTTTTTTCTATCGCAAATCTTATAGTGCGGCCCGCGGCAAAGGCATAAACTATGCCGCGATATTCATCCGGCACCGACCGGTGCCCTCTATTTTTTATCAGGAACTTCGTTCATGTCAGGCATGTTAACTTTTCTTCGGGTGTGTCTGCTGGCACTGGTGGCGCTGTCGCCGCAGTGGGTACAGGCGGCCGACAGCGACAGCGCTCAGCAAAATGCTGATGCGCCGATCAAGGTCAATGCTGCCGTTGAGTTGCCTAAGATGCAGAAGGTGCTCGACAAAATAAAACAGCAGGTATCCAGTGAAACCAACGATACCCGCCTGAACGCGCTTAATGACCTCGCACTGGAGCTGTCCGGTGATGCCGACGCCCTGATTCAGGGGATTATTCCTCAGCGAGCGCAGCTGCAGGCCCAGCTGGCGGTGCTTGGCCCGGCGCCGCTGGCGGACAGCGGCGTGAAGGAAACCAGCGAAGTCACAACCAAGCGCAGCAAGCTGGAAAGCCAGAAAAGCAAGACCGATGACCAGATCAAGCAGGCGGAAGCGATCAAATCCGGCGCAATCAATCTTTCCACGCAGATTGTTAACCTGCGTCGTGATGCGCTGAAAACGCAGCTGGCACTGAACGCCGGCAGTATTTTTGGTCCACGCTTCTGGGCGCCGCTGTCGAATATCCAGAGCGACGACAGCGACAAAATTAGCGACTTTATTGATGAACTGAAGACGGCGGCTCTGCTCTCTTTCCAGCCCGGCTGGATGTTCGGCACGATTGGCTGGATCCTGGCGGCGGGACTCGTGGCGACGCTTGGGCGCCGTTATCTGGAAGAGTTTCTGGCCTGGGTGGGCATCCATCATTTGCCAGAAGGGCGTCTGCGCCGCAGCTTCCTGGCTGCCGCCACGGCGTTAACCACGCTGGGCGCGGTGGTGCTGGCGTTTAACTTCCTCGATCTGGCCTTCACCCGCCATGATGAAGTTGTGGATGATGTGCGGGTCTTCGCCGACAAACTGGTCGGGCTGAGTATTTTCTGCGGCCTGATTGCCGGTCTGGGCCGCGCTTTCCTCTCCACCCGCCGCCCGTCATGGCGGCTGCCGCAGATTTCCAATGAAGTGGCGCTGGCGTTAAAGCCGTATCCGCCATTAACCGCCGCGCTGGTGTTTATCTTCCAGACGGTCGAGAATTTCAACAGCAGCGCCAATACCAGCGTTGCCACGACAATTTTTGCTAACGGCATGACCGCGCTGCTGATTGGCGCGACCGCACTGTCGATCAGCATTCGTACCAACCGCGTGCGTCGCCGGATGATTCAGGAAGGCCATCAGCCGGAGGCGAGATCGACGCTGGTCGGGCTGATTCAGATGGCGCTGACGCTGATTGGCTTTGCCATCATGGTTGCGCTGGTGATTGGCTATATCACCCTGGCCCGATTCCTCGCCTATGAACTGATCTGGATGGGGATTGTATTCGGCCTGTTCTACATCTTCAGCCAGCTGGTAACGGATGCCAGCGAAAGCCTGTTCTCCACAAACAACGCTTCCGGCAAGCGCATTCAGGCTTCGCTCAACGTTGATGAACGCCACCTTGGCCAGGTTGCAGCGCTGCTCGGTGCGATTGGCAAAACTCTGCTGCTGCTGGCGGCGGCAATGGCATTGCTGAACGGTACATTCGGCAGCGCAACGCCGATTGAACTGGTACAGAAGGCGATCGAGTTCTGGGGCGGAAAAGGGCTGGAGTCGATGAACATCGTTCCGGCCCATGTGGTCAATGCGCTGGTGTGCCTGGCGGTGGGGATCTGGGTACTTCGCTCGGTTAAGCGCTGGCTGGAAAATGAGTTCCTGCCGAAAACCACCATGGATAAGGGGATGCGCGTTTCGCTGATCACTCTGTTCAGCAACATCGGTTTCGTGCTGGTGATCCTCATGACGCTGTCGATTATGGGCGTGCAGTGGAACAAGCTGGCCTGGATCGTCAGCGCCCTGTCGGTCGGTATCGGTTTCGGCCTGCAGGAGATTGTGAAGAACTTTATCTCCGGTCTGATCCTGTTAACAGAACGTCCGGTTAAGGTGGGCGATCTGGTCAGTATCAGCGGCATAGAAGGGGATATTCGCCGCATTAACGTGCGTGCCACCGAGATCCAGCTGAGCGATAAGTCCACGGTGATCGTGCCGAACTCGCAGCTGATTTCGCAGAACGTGCGTAACGCCACCATGGGCAACGCGCAGGGGGTGGCGACCATCACGCTGACCTTCCCGCTGGATATCGATCCGCAGCAGGTGCGCCAGCTGCTGCTGGACGTTTACAATGATAACGAGCGGATTCTGGAAACGCCGGAGCCATCAGTATCGTTTAAAGATCTGACCTCGACCGGTATTGTCCTGTCGGTCACCGGTAACGTTGCCAGCCCGCGCCAGGTGAGCGGGGCGAAAAGCGATCTGCTGTTCGATATTCTGACCCGACTGCGCAAGGAAGGCGTGGCGCTTTCTGCTCCGCAGACGATGATTATTGAACGTAAAGACGGGAAGGTGGTATTGCAGGATGCGCCGGAGTAAATCCGTCAGGGCCGCCAGCGGATGATTGCCGGCGGCCCGGCCGGCTAGCTGACGTTTTCCGGCATCTGATTTATCCAGCTGACCAGCTGATGTACCTTGGTGCTGTTTGAGCCTTTAAACAGCACGGTATCCCCGGCCTGCAGTGCCTCCAGCAGCAGGGGCTTCAGCTCTTCCGGGACATCGACCCACGCGCCTTTTTTTCCTTCATCCAGCAGTTCCCAGCACTGTTTATAGCTTGAACCCGCCAGGAAAATCTGGTCGATCGCGCTGGCATTCAGCAGCGGTGCCAGTTCGGTATGATAGTTCTCGGAACCGGAGCCAAGTTCGGCCATTTCGCCCAGTACGGCAATCCGGCGTCCGCTGCAGTTCTGCCCGCTGATCCGCTCAATAGCCGCCTGCATCGATCCCGGGTTCGCGTTATAGGCATCATCAATCATCGTCAACGGCACCCCGTTAACGCTGACCTGTTTTTCTTCACCGCGCCCGGCCAGGGCGGCAAACTGACCGATCTTCTCAATGGCCGGTTCCAGCGGATAGCCGAGGGCTTCCACCGCAGCCAGCGTTGCCAGGCTGTTCAGCGCCATATGCTTCCCACCCGCGGCCAGGGTGTAGCGCAGGGTGCGGTCGCCAATCTGCGCGGTAACCTGCTGCTTCTGCGCGTCGTAGTCGACCAGACGGTACTGACAGTCGGGATGCGTGCCGTAATTAACGATATTCTGCTGCCTGGCTTCGGCGGCCTGGCTGACCGTCTCCCACTCCAGCATATCGCGGTTTAAAATCGCCACGCCGCCGGGTGCCATGCCGACAAAAATGGCGCTTTTGGTGAGCGCAACGTCGTGTACGGTGGTGTTTTCACCGAGATGTGCAGGCTGGATATTCGTAAAAATTGCTACTTCCGGGCGCACCATTCTTGAGCTGACCGCCATTCTGCCAATGGCCATTTCCAGCACGATATGGGCGCTGTCCCACGGCATGGAGGCGATATTCCACGCCACGCCGCGCGGCAGGTTGGCGTTGTTGTTGCTCTTGCAGGTTGGCCCCCAGGCGGAAAGCGCATCGGCGACCATGGCCACGCAGGTGGTTTTACCGGCGCTGCCGGTGATGCCCAGCACCCGGCCTTTCATTTTATCGCGGGCATAGCGTCCCATCGCCAGAATGGCATCGGTGTTATCGGCTACCTTAAGCAGCGGGATGCTGTCAGACAGGATTTTATCCGGTTCTGTAGTGATCAGGCAGGAAGGTGGCGGAGAAAGTCTCAACGCCACGCTCGCCAGCAGGCCGGTTTTATCATCTTCCGTGCGGATAACCGCCATATTTCCGGGCTGCAGAGCGGGAGCGAAAATAGAGACGCCGGTGGCGGTCCAGCCTTCTGCCGGAGGAATAACCCAGCTTCCCTTTGTAGCTTTTTCTACGTCTTGTACGGTCCAGTAATTCTTATTGCTGGTAAGGCTGTTATTATTTGAAGCAGTAATGTTTTCTTCTGCTACTACGCCCATATTTCCTCCGCCAGTCAGTTGGCATAATTACAGTTATCGCAGGATACAATTGACTATTAGCGCAAAAGTGGAAAAAAACAATGTTTTGGGGCACATCGGAAAGGAGAAATAACATGAATATGATCGGGCGCACCGGGGCGAAAAAAATTCCGCCCCGGAACGGGAGGTTATTTGTGGCAGTCGCAGCTGCCCCAGTGTTTTTCCCTCGTGGTTTTACCGATACCCGGGTTAAAGGTATTCGTCGGATCGAGCTGCTGATAAAACGCTTTCAGCTGCGGTTTTGCCTTGTATAGATGACCCACGTTGTGTTCCGCCGGATATTCCGCGCCGCGTTCGGCCAGCAGGGCCAGCATTTTTTCCTTGAGCGCGTGGGTATCCACCCCTTTTTTCACAATATAGTCCTGATGGAAAACGTGGCACAGGAAGTGGCCGTAATAAAGGCGGTGGGTCAGCGCATCGTCAAATTCGGCCGGCAGCCGCTCGAACCATTCGCGATCGTTGCGGCGCAGAGCGATATCCAGCGCCAGAATATCTTCCACATCGTCGTGATGCACGGCGTGATAGCGCACGGCCGCACCGGCAGCGGCGAAGCGATGCAGAAACGCGTGCGCCCCCTCTTTACCTTCACATTCGAAGAATGCGCCTTCGGCATGGTGGAAAAACTCCTGTAGATACGCACGTGCTTCGGCCACCCCATCGCCGGACATTTTCAGCATCAGGTGATGTTCATAACGCTCGCGATACTGCTTCATACGGGCAGGCAGATGCGAGGGCAGCAGGGCGGTCAGCTTTTGCAGTACGCGGTCGGTAAAGTGGGGCTTAAACCACTTAATGCGCGACAGCCAGGCATCAACGCGGCCTTTCATGGTAAAGAACATCGGCATTTTATCGGTGCCGAGTTTGTCGATCATCACAAAGGTGTCTTTACCGTAGACTTCGGCAATATCAAAAATGTCGCGGTGCATATACTCACCGGCAACCGGCAGGTTGCTGAAGTTGGCCAGCATATGGCGGCGCAGCTGGTCCAGTACGTCGGGATTGTTGGTGCCGATATAAAATACCTGCTGGGCGGTTTCGCTGGCAAAGGTATCGAGGCGAACGGCAAACAGCGCCAGCTTCCCCGCGCAGCCGGAGGCTTCGAACAGGCGGCGCGCGTCGGCATTAAAGCGCGAAGGCGTGTCCGCTTCCACATCGCGGACCCGCTCGGCGTAGTCGTGATCCGAGGCGTGGCGCTGGTCGTGCAGCACGTCGCCCTGCTGCCAGGTATCGTCATCCAGGCGGGTGAGGATCTGCTCCGGCGTGGTGCCCAGATTAATGCCCAGATGGTTAACCAGCTTCAGCACGCCGTCGGCATCGATCTGCGCATACAGCGCCATTTCGGTATAGGCGGGGCCGCGCTTCACCAGCGACCCGCCGGAGTTGTTACAAATCCCCCCCAGCACCGAGGCACCAATGCAGGAGGATCCAATCACCGAGTGCGGCTCGCGGCCCAGCGGCTTCAGCTCTTTTTCCAGCTGATACAGCGTGCTGCCGGGGAACGCCAGCACCTGTTTCCCCTCATCCAGCAGGCGGATTTTATCCATTCGCAGCGTGCTGATAATGACGATATCGCGGGGATAGTCATTGCCGTTGGGGGTGGAGCCTTCGGTCAGTCCGGTGTTCGCCGCCTGCATCAGAATGATCGCATCCGCCGCCACGCAGGCCTGCAGGATCCGCCACTGTTCCAGCAGTGAACCCGGGAAGACCACCGCCAGCGCTTCGCCCTCGCCGGAGCGGAAGCCTTTACGATAGCGCTCGGTTTGCGCGGGGTCGGTGAGCAGATGGTTGCGGCCGACGATGCGGCCCAGTTCAGAAATCAGTTTTTGTCCTGCCGGGAGAGAAGTGTGCATGTCATATCCTTGTCAGAATCACCTCCCTACTTTAGCACCGCTGCGGGCGCAATAAAGCTGTTGTTATCACGCGATATTCGTCGATACCTCACTGGCTGCTATCCTCAAGGTGTGACAAACTGATTCAATGTTGTTAACCGTTCGTCATAAAACGCATACGCCTTAGCCACCTGAGAGATGATCATCTGATGAAATGGATTTGTTCCGTCAGCTTTGCTGCCGCGCTGGCGCTGCAGCCAGCCCTTGCCGATGACCTGTTTGGTCCCCATGAACTCACACCTGCCGCACGCGATGCGTTCGTCACCGACCTGCTGAAAAAGATGACCCTTGACGAAAAAATCGGCCAGCTGCGGTTGATTAGCGTGGGGCCGGATAATCCGAAAGAAGCCATCCGTGAGATGATCAAGAACGAGCAGGTGGGGGCTATTTTTAACACTGTGACCCGACATGATATCCGCCAGATGCAGGATCAGGTGATGCAGCTCAGCCGCCTGAAGATCCCGCTGTTTTTCGCCTATGACGTGATCCACGGCCAGCGGACACAGTTCCCGATCCCGCTGGCGCTGGCCTCCAGCTGGGATACCGACGCGGTGGCAACGGTCGGGCGGATTTCAGCGTATGAAGCCGCCGATGACGGCCTGAATATGACCTGGGCACCGATGGTGGATGTCACCCGCGAACCTCGCTGGGGCCGCGGCTCTGAGGGCTTCGGTGAAGATACCTTTTTAACGGCGGAAATGGGCCGCGTGCTGGTCACCGCCATGCAGGGAAAAAGCCCGGCGGACCGCTACTCGGTGATGACCAGCGTCAAGCACTTTGCCGCCTATGGGGCGGTAGAGGGCGGCCGCGATTACAACACCGTGGACATGAGCCCGCAGCGGCTGTTTCAGGACTATCTGCCGCCGTATAAAGCGGCGCTGGATGCCGGCAGCGGCGGGGTGATGGTGGCGCTGAATTCGCTGAACGGCGTACCGGCCAGCGCCGATGGCTGGTTGCTGAAAGACGTTCTGCGCGATGAGTGGAAGTTTAAAGGCATCACCATCAGCGATCACGGCGCGATCAAAGAGCTGATCAAACACGGCGTGGCCAGCGACCCGCAGGATGCGGTGCGCGTGGCGATCAAATCCGGCGTGAACATGAGTATGAGCGATGAGTACTACAGCAAATACCTGCCGGGGCTGGTCAAAAGCGGTGCGGTGACCGAACAGGAAATTGATGATGCGGCTCGCCACGTACTGAATGTGAAATATGATATGGGGCTGTTTAACGATCCTTACAGCCACTTAGGCCCGGCCGACCAGGATCCGCCGGATACCAACGCCGAAAGCCGCCTGCATCGCAGCGACGCCCGCGACGTAGCGCGCAAAAGTATGGTGCTGCTGAAAAACCGCCAGGATACGCTGCCGTTGAAAAACAGCGGCAGCATCGCGCTGATTGGGCCGCTGGCCGACAGCCAGATTGATATTATGGGCAGCTGGTCCGCAGCGGGCGTGGCGAAGCAGTCGGTTACCCTGCTACAGGGGATGAAAAATGCCACTGCCGGTAAGGCCAACCTGCTGTATGCCAAAGGGGCGAACGTCACCGACAGTAAAGGCATCCAGGACTTCCTCAACCTTTACGAACCGGCGATGACGGTCGACAGCCGTTCACCACAGCAGATGCTGGATGAAGCCGTGGAAATGGCGAAAAAAGCCGATGTCGTGGTACTGGCGATCGGTGAAGCGCGCGGTATGGCACATGAAGCCTCCAGCCGCAGCGATCTGACGCTGCCGGAAAGCCAGCGTAAACTGATTGATGCGGTAAAAGCCACCGGCAAGCCGCTGGTCATGGTGCTGATGAACGGCCGTGCCCTGGCGATAGTGAAAGAGAGCCAGCAGGCAGATGCGCTGCTGGAAAGCTGGTACAGCGGCACCGAAGGCGGTAACGCGATTGCCGATGTGCTGTTTGGCGACTACAACCCGTCAGGTAAGCTGCCGATGTCCTTCCCGCGTTCGGTTGGACAGCTGCCGATTTACTACAACCACCTGAATACCGGGCGGCCGTATAATTTTGAGAAGCCGAACAAATACACCTCGCACTATTATGATGAGGCCAACGGCCCGCTCTATCCGTTCGGCTACGGCTTAAGCTACACCACCTTTACCCTGTCGCCGGTGAAGCTCTCTTCTTCTTCGATGCCCCGCGATGGCCGGATTGACGCCAGCGTCACGGTAACCAACAGCGGTAAGCGTGACGGTGCGACGGTGGTGCAGCTCTATCTGCACGATGAGGTGGCCAGCATCAGCCGGCCGGTGAAAGAGCTGAAGGGCTTTAAGCGCGTGATGCTGAAGGCCGGTGAGTCGCAGACCGTCACGTTCCCGATCGATGTCAGCGCGCTGAAGTTCTGGAACGCTAAGATGCAGCACGTGGCCGAGCCGGGTAAATTCAGCGTGATGATCGGGCTGGATTCCGCCCGCACTCAGAATGCGGAATTTGATTATCGTTGAGGATGGGGGGCAGGGCAGCCTGCCCCGTATTTGCAGTCAGGAAAGGTATGTCGGGCATACGAGACAGAATTCAGCAGCAGGTTTTTCGCCTTAACGGCCTGTCGCTGAATGAATTTGATATTTCGCAGCCGCCGGGCGATCCCGGTCTTTACGGGCCGGACAGCGTTATCTGGCGGGTGCATGGCGATTTCTCCTCAATGCTGTGCGGTGGCATTTCGGCGCTGCTGTTGCAGATGCTGCATCCGCTGGCGCTGGCGGGCGTCTGGGATCACTCCACCTTCCGCCAGGATATGATGGGCAGACTGCGGCGAACCAGCCAGTTTATTGCCGTCACCACCTTCGGCAACCATCGCGATGCGCAGATCCTGATCGACAGGGTGAAGCGCATCCATCTGCATATTACCGGTACGGATGCGCACGGCGTTCCCTATTCCGCTGCCGATCCGGCGCTGCTGACCTGGGTACACGTTGCCGAAACCCGCTGTTTTCTTGCCGCCCACCTGCGCTACAAGAATCCGCAGCTCAGCCTGGCGGAGCAGGATCGCTACTATGCGGAAGCGGCCCGGGTTGCGGAAGCGCTGGGGGCTGAGCAGGTGCCGAAAAGCGTCGCCGCCGTTGAAGCCTATCTTGACCGGATGCGGCCGCAGCTGCGCTGCGATGAACGCACGCGTGAAGTGCTGTCGCTGTTGATGAACGCGCCGGCACCCAGCTGGCAGGCGCGTCCGGCGATGCAGGCCATGCTGCAGGCCGGTATCGCACTGCTGCCCGACTGGGCGCTGCACGACTTTGGTTTACACTACTCGCCGTTACGACACCGCCTGATTAACGGGCGGATTTATCTGATTGCCGGGCTGTTGCGCTGGGCGATCCGCAAGGGGGCTTACCAGCGGGCCATGGCGCGCATGGGGCGCTGACCTGTACGGTTTTTGAGATAAATACCCTTGTTCTGACATAGCACAACCCGTCATCCTGCTCTATTCTCCGGGAAAAAGGATCCCTCCAGACAACGTCGAGGCGTTATGACAGAGCCCTATCAGATTGCTGAAGTGACCAATCAACAGCATACGCTGGTTGCATTGGTCGAACAGGATGACCGCACCGCCTATTTCTACATCTGGCCGGCGGAGGCTTTTCGCAGCCAGTTTGCCGTGCGCGGCTGCTGGCTGCGCAATCTGCTGCCCGCGCCGGTCCAGGAAGATACGATCGCCATGGAACAGGGCCGCGCACCGCTGCTGAGCGCGGAGTTCTGCCGCACGCTGCTGGCGGAACCGATGCTCGACCCCGCCGGATTGCAGATTATCTGGGAACCGAGCGACGACGGGGCGGCCCTGTGGTATCAGGGACAGCTGTTGGCGGTCATCCCCGGCTGGAGCCTGTATCAGGAAAAGCAGGTGAGCTTTTCCGCCGGCTGCATCAAGGCCAACCGGCTGACCGCTCCGCTCGGTTCGGCATCCACTAATCCGCACTATGCCCGGGCGCAGCAGCACCGGCAGTTCTGGCGCGACTGGCAGGAAGGCCAGGGCTGGGAGCCGTTCCAGTTGAAGATGCTGGCGTGCTACAGCGAACAGTTTGGCGAGTCTCTCAAGTATTACGCCATCGATCGCGGCAATTGGCCGCCGATGGCTATTTCCCAGCATTATCATGAGGGTAACTGGTACTTTCTGACGCTGGGCATGAGCATTCGCCCGATGCCGTGGGTCGATCATCTTTACAACGATCTGGCCCCGCAGTATCGCCGAACCGAGCTGGCAATGGCCATTGACGCTGAAGTCATGACCGAGGAAAACGCGGTGCAGATGGCCAGTGCGCTGGCTGGTTTTGCCCATCTCCCCTGGGATCGTATTAGCTGGCTGGGCGAAGGGCATACGCTGACATCCTCCATGGCCCCGGTGGGGTTCGAGGGTTTTATTCTTTCCGGTGCGCTGGGCCGCGAAGCCGGGCAGTTTCCACTGCCGCGTTTTGACGACGAGAAGGTGAATCTGCTGTGGGCGGCACCGGTGACGCAGCTGGAGCGCGAATTCTCTCAGGCGGAGGAAAACGGCGGCTATGAGCTGGTTGCGCGGCTGTTGCAGTACGGCGCAGGGCATATTTTTCGTGCCCGGCAGCAGGTGGTTGAAGCCAGCGAGTAATCTTTTGTGCGCTGGCCGCGACAAACGGCGGCGGTTGTGCGGAAATTCAGGCAGTGCGCACTATTCTGTACAGTATAATGCCGCCCGGATATGCCAGAATAGCTGGGATATGACCTGAGGAGTTCGCATGGCAGCTATTGAAGTTATCCTTGTCGATCGTGAAGATCGCGCCACCGGCAAAATGGAGAAGCTTGAGGTACATGAAAAAGGATTACTGCATCGCGCGGTAACCGTTTATGTCTTTAACTCCAGCCACCAGCTGCTGTTGCAGCAGCGCGCCAGCGGCAAATATCACTGCGGCGGCCTGTGGAGTAATACCACCTGTGGTCATCCCTATCCGCAGGAGTCAACGCGCCATGCCGCCGAGCGACGGCTGTATGAAGAAATGGGCATGCGGCTGACGCTGCAGCCGGTTTTTGAGCTGAGCTACAATTTGCCCCTGAGCAACGGCCTGACCGAGCATGAGTACGGCCACGTCTATTTCACCATCAGCGATGAGCAACCGCAGCTTAATCCCGAAGAGGCCGATGCCTGGCGCTACGCTTCTCTGGCGGAGGTTCAGGCGGAAATGCAGCAGGAGCCTGAGCGTTTTACGCCCTGGTTCCTGCACACTTTTTCCCGTATTCCGGATGAGTTGACGCGCTTTATGGGCAGGGCGCATGCTCCGCTGACCAGCGATGCCTGATGTCTGGCAATTATTTGCCGTTCAGCGCGAAATCTTCCGCATCAACATCGTACCCTGACGGTTCCCAGCGGATCGCCAGCAGCGCCAGCAGGCCGACAATCGGGGCCAGCGCAATCACCCAGAACACATTCGTGCTCAGCGCTGCCGCCAGTACCGGGAACAGGAACAGCGAGGCGGTAGAGCTGGCGCGCACCATCATCTGATTAAAGCCGACGCCCACGCCGCGCAGCGAGGTAGGATAGCTCAGCGATGCGTAGGTCATGGTGTGTGCCCCCGGGCCAAAGCCCTGACCCAGCAGGAACAGCGCCAGCATGGCGACCGAAATCGCCGCCTGATGGCCGTCTTCCGGCCGGCCGACCAGCGCCAGGCCCAGCAGTGCGGTAATCTGGCAGAGATAGCCCAGCGTCATCATTTTCCATGCGCCAAAGCGCGGCACCAGCCGGACGGCAAGGATACCGCCGGTAAAGGCAAACAGCAGGTTCAGCGCCAGCGACAACAGAATGGTGGTCAGCATCGACTGCGCCAGGAAGCTGGAAATGATCACCGGCAGGCCGAAGGCCACGGCGTTATAGGCAAACGGCGAAACGATCGAGGTGACGGTGGCCAGCGTGGTGCGCCTGAGGTAAACACCTTTAAACAGCGCACCGTAGTTGCCCCAGCTGGCGCGACGCACCGGGCGGGCAGGTGTTAAATCCGCATCCTTCGCCACGTGGGCGTTGATGCCGTAGGAATTTCGCAGGATAGCGGCGGCACCGTGCAGATCGCCCTGATTCGCCGCCCAGATTGGCGATTCGCTCATGTATTTGCTGCGGATGGCGATAATAATCAGCGCCGGAATGGCCCCGAATCCGAGAATAATACGCCACATCCAGTCGCTGTGGCTTTCCGGCAGCACCGACCAGAAGAACAATACCAGCAGGTAAGACACCGAGATCGCGGCGTACCAGGTCGGGCACCACATGGCAATGCTGGCCGCTTTGTTACCGCGCCCTTTTAATTTCGAAAACTCCGCCAGGAACGCCATCGCCACCGGCAGATCGATACCGATGCCCATTCCCATCACAAATCTTGCTCCGGCGAGCACATACTCATTGGGCGCAAACGCGCAGGCCAGCGCGGCAAAAACGAAGAAGAACATATCCGCCATAAAGACGCGATAGCGGCCGATTTTATCCGTCAGATAGCCGCCAATCAGCGCGCCAACGATTGCGCCGAGGGTAATTGCTGAGGCAATCATCCCCGCTCCGGAAGGCGAAAGGCCAAACTCGCGCGTCACATCCTTCATGCCGAAGGCCAGCGCACCGAGGTCGTAGGCATCGAGGAACACGCCGCCGAGGGCGATGCCGATAACAATGCGGGCATTGCTGCGTGAACTGTCGCTGTTATTAACCAGTTGAGAGACATCCGCCGCGCGGTGGATAGTGACTGCTGCGCCGGTGGGCGCATTCCCTGCCTGCGCAACGTGCGCTGAAGAGGTGATGAGATCGGTCATGATGTTTTATAGGTCTTTTTGGAATAAACCCAGAGCATAACCAGCCCGGCTGGCGGAGTTAAATTCCAGCTGGTTATAAGATAAAACAAAAAGTTACAAAAAGGAGAGGAGCGGCAGAAAATGCCGCCTGGTGAGCAAAAGGGGGTTATTTCGAATGGAGGATCAGGGTATAGCCAGTCAGCATCACGCCGCCAATTCCACCCAAAGCCATCAGCAGAAAGATAAAGACCACACCAATTTTTTGCCAGTTCATAACGTAACCCGTTTTCTCAAAGGAAGGCGGATTATAGCGCCTTCGCTTGAGATTATTAAACCAAAGAGTGGTTTTTCTTACTCCTCATCGACCCTGTCGCCGTCGTGTGCGATAACCGTGAACCCCTGCTCCTGCCAGTGCGCCAGCTGTTCCTGCTGACGTCGGGTCAGTGCTTTGCCGGTGTAAACGAAAATTTTCTGACCGGGAAACAGCTCCGGGCGCGGCTGATCCAGCGGTTCAGCCAGCACATCAATGCGCCAGCCCTGCTGCGAAAGCCGCCAGGCCTCAAGCCACAGTCGGGTACGATCCTCATTGCCCCAGCCGATGAGCAGTGCATCCTTGCCCGCTTTTTTACGGGAGCCGGTCAGGCAGAAGGCCACGTAGTCGATCAGCGCGCCGTCCAGCAGGCTGCACATTGCGCGGGCGGTGGTCTGGTCCAGGTTCAGCCGCTGGCGAATCGGCAGAAATACGTGGTCGATCAGCGCCCCGGCCGGATTCTCACGGCCAATCGTGGCGATTTTCGCTCTCAGCTTCGACGGGCGAACGTGGCGCAGCACGTTCATCATCTCTTCCTGCAGGGTAATCCAGCCGTCGTGGATCTCGATGTTCTCGCCTTCCAGCAGCGCTTTCACTTTTCCGACCGGCACGCCGGTACTCATCCAGCGCTTAATTTCTTCAATTCGCAGAATATCGTCTTCATCAAACAGGCGGTGACCGCCCTCGGTTCTTTGAGGCTTTAACAGGCCATAGCGGCGCTGCCAGGCGCGCAGGGTTACCGGATTGATCCCGCAGCGTTCAGCAACATCACCAATGCTGTACAACGTCATTTCTCACCTCATTCACTCTCGGGCCTGATTTAACCGTATTCAATAATAGCATGCTGTACAAATAATTTGTCAGTGTACAACTTGATCTGAGCGGCGCGATGCGGTAGATCTCATATATGAGATTATTTCCCATTAATGAGAATGTCATGGATCTGGATTATACCGAGCAACGCCTGGCCCAGCGGCTGGCCGATTTGAGAATTGAACAGGGGTGGTCGCTGGAAACGCTGGCGGAGATGACCGGCATCAGCCGTGCATCGCTGTCGCGTATTGAACGCGGAGAGAGCAGCCCGACCGCCGCGCTGCTGAACCGGCTGTGCAGCGCCTATGGGCTGACCATGTCCCGCTTACTCAGTGACGTGGAGCAAAACGGCCCGCAACATCTGCGGCCGCCGCAGCAGAACGTCTGGCGTGACGCCAGCAGCGGTTATCTGCGGCGCAGCGTGTCCCCGCCCGCGCAGGCGTTTCACGCCGAACTGGTGGAGGCGCAGCTGGAACAGGGCGCGCTGATTGAGTACGACCTGCCGCCGCTCGCCGGGCTGGAGCAGCATATCTGGATGCTGGACGGCGTGCTGATTTTCCGCATGAATGATCAGCAGTGGCGGCTGGAGAAGGGCGACTGCCTGCGCTTTCATCTGTTTGGCCGCACGTCATTCAGCGCGCCGGAAGCCGGAGGCGCACGCTATGCGCTGGTGGTGGCACGCCCATGAACCAGATTGAATACGAATGGCTAAACGCGCAGCAGGCGCGTGATGAGCTTCCGGCACTGTGCCGGGTGCTGAACGGCTGCGTTGCGCAGGGCGCCAGCGTCGGCTTTGTGGACTGCGATCCGCAGACTTTCAGCCGCTTCTGGCAGGATGTGGTGTTCAGTCTGGCCTGTGGCGATAAAACGCTGCTGGTTGCCAGGCTGGCGGACCGCATAGTGGCGACGGTGATGGTGGTGCTGGCCATGCCGCCGAACGGTGCGCACCGCGCCGAGGTGATCAAGCTGCTGGTGCATCCCGATGCGCGTCGGCGGGGGATCGCCCGGGAACTGATGCTGAGAGCGGAAGCCCGCGCCAGAGAGGCGGGCCGAACGCTGCTGGTGCTTGATACCCGCAGCGGCGACGTGGCGGAACCGCTCTATCGCTCGCTGGGCTGGCAGGTGGCGGGGGAAATTCCGCACTACGCCTGCTCCACAGAAGGCGTACTGGATGCCACCACGCTGATGTACAAACGATGCTGACCCGCGCCGTGCCGCTGGATAAAGGCTGAGCGGCACGACTTTCCTGGCGGGATCCGCATCCTCAGGCTGACGCCGGCGCGATACTGTGTAAAAATACAGCCCTGATTTTTTGGTAAGGGTTGTCATGGCGTTAACTGCGGCGTTAAAAGCGCAAATTGCCGGGTGGTATAAAGCCCTGCAACAGCAAGTCCCCGATTTTATTCCGCGCGCACCGCAGCGGCAGATGATTGCTGAAGTGGCGAAAACGCTGTCGGGTGAAGAGGGACGCCATCTGGCTATTGAAGCACCGACCGGCGTAGGGAAAACCCTCTCCTACCTGATCCCCGGCATCGCGGTCAGCCGCGCGGAGGAAAAGCCGCTGGTGGTCAGCACCGCCAACGTGGCGCTGCAGGATCAGATTTACAGCAAAGATCTGCCGCTGCTGAAGAAAATCATTCCCGACCTGACCTTTACCGCAGCGTTTGGCCGTGGGCGCTACGTCTGCCCGCGCAATCTGTCGGCGTTGGCTACCGATGAGGAGAAGCAGGGCGATCTGCTGCTGTTTCTGGACGATGATATGACCGCCAGCAAGGCGGAGCGGGCGATCTGCTGCGAGCTGGAAAAAGCGTTAAATCGTTACGAATGGGACGGCCTGCGCGATCACTGCAAGGACAACATCGAAGACTCTCTCTGGCAGCGCATCAGCACCGATAAGGCCAACTGTCTCGGCAGCAACTGTCACTGGTTTCGTGAATGCCCGTTTTACGTTGCGCGCCGCGAAATCGAAAACGCCGACGTGGTGGTGGCTAACCATGCGCTGGTGATGGCGGCGCTGGAAACAGAATCCGTACTGCCGCCGCCGAAGCACCTGCTGCTGGTGCTGGATGAAGGTCATCATCTGCCCGACGTGGCGCGTGACGCGCTGGAAATGAGCGGCGAAATAACGCCCGGCTGGAATACGCTGCAGCTCGATCTGTTTGGCCGGCTGGTTGAGCAGTGTATGGCGCAGTTCAGGCCGAAACGTCCGCCGCCGCTGGCGAACCCGGACCGCCTGAAGGAACACTGTGAAGAGGTGCGCGAACAGCTGCAAATGCTGTCGCAGATCCTCGGGCTTTATTTACCGCCGGACGGGCAGGAGGGGGAGTACCGTTTTGAGATGGGGCTGCTGCCGGAGGAGGTAATGACCCTCTGCGGCAGGCTGTTCAAGCTCTGCGATGCGCTGCGCGGGCTGGCGGAAGGACTGGTTAACGATCTCAGTGAGAAAAGCGGGCAGTACGACGTGGTGCGCCTGCACCGAACCCTGCTGCAGATGAACCGCGCGCTGGGCTGGTTTGAAGCCAGCAGCAAGCTGTGGCGGCTGGCGGCGCTGGAACAGACGTCCGGCGCGCCGGTGTCGAAGTGGGTCACCCGCGAGCTGCGCGAGGGTAACGTTCACCTGATGCTGCACTGTGCGGGGATCCGCGTCAGCGATCAGCTGGAGAAGCTGCTGTGGCGTAAAATCCCCCACGTGGTGCTGACCTCCGCGACCCTGCGTTCGCTGAACAGCTTCCAGCGACTGCAGGAGATGTCCGGCCTGAGCGAAAAGGCGGACGACCGTTTTGTTGCGCTGGACTCGCCGTTTAATCACGTGGAACAGGGCAAACTGGTTATTCCGCAGATGCAGCACGAGCCGCTGCTGGCCAACGAGGTGGCGCATCTTGCCGAAATGGCCCATTTCTTCCGCCATCAGATAAAGCTGGCGCAGCATAAGGGGCTGCTGGTGCTGTTCGCCAGCAACCGGGCGATGCAGCAGTTTATTGCTTACCTGCCCGAGCTGCGGTTAATGATGCTGGTTCAGGGCGACAAACCGCGCCCGGCGCTGGTGGCGCTGCATCGTCAGCGCGTAGAGCGCGGGGAAACCAGCGTGCTGGTCGGCTTGCAGTCCTTTGCGGAGGGGCTGGATTTGAAAGGCGCGCTGCTTTCTCAGGTCCATATTCATAAAATCGCTTTCCCCCCGGTGGACAGTCCGGTTATTTTGACCGAGGGCGAATGGCTGAAAAGCCTGAAGCGTTATCCTTTTGAGGTGCAGAGTCTGCCCAGCGCCTCGTTTAATCTTATCCAACAGGTGGGAAGGCTGATCCGTAGCCACGACTGCTTCGGTGAGATTGTGATTTACGACCGGCGGCTGTTAAGCAAAAGCTACGGCGCGCGTTTGCTGGGAGCACTGCCGGTGTTTCCCATCGAACAGCCGCCGATGCCGGAAGGCGAGCTGCCCAGGGCCGTCAGCCCGCCAACGAAAAAAAGAGTGCCGCCGCGCCGCAGGCGTTAACCTTATTCAGTGAGCAAACGCATGGAACTTAACAAGATTATTAAAGAGATCGGGCGCGGTAAAAACCATGCCCGGGATATTGATATTGACAGCGCGCGTGGGCTTTACCGCCGTATGCTGGCGGGCGACGTGCCGGACCTCGAACTCGGGGCGATCCTGATTGCGTTGCGTATTAAAGGGGAAGGCGAAGAGGAGATGCTGGGCTTCTATCAGGCGATGCAGGAGCAGATGCCACGCCTGACGCCCCCCGGCGGGTTACCGATGCCGATCGTCATCCCCAGCTATAACGGTGCGCGGCGGCAGGGGAATCTGACCCCGCTGCTGGCGCTGCTGCTGAGCCGCCTCGGTTTCCCGGTTCTGGTTCACGGGGTCAGTGACGATCCCACGCGCATCACCAGCGAAGCGGTGTTCCAGGCGCTGGGCGTGCCGGCCTCGCTGACGCCGGCGGAAGCCCAGAGCAGGCTGGACGCGGGGGAAGCGGTGTTTATCACCATCGGTCAGCTGTGTGAACCGATGGAGCACCAGCTGGCAATGCGCTGGCGCATGGGCGTGCGCAACAGTGCGCATACGCTGGCCAAGCTGGCAACGCCGTTTGCCGAAGACGCGGCGCTGCGGCTGGCCAGCGTCTCGCACCCGGAATATATCCCAAAGGTTGGCAAATTCTTCAGTGATATTGGCGGTCGCGGCCTGCTGCTTAACGGCACCGAGGGCGAAGTGTATGCCAGCCCGCAGCGCTGCCCGTCAATCAGCCTGATCCACGGTGAAGAACCGCGGGTGCTGCTGGCGCGCCAGGAGGAGGTATCATTTGCCCCGGGCGAACTGCCGGAAGCGAAAGATGCGGCCACCACCGCAGCCTGGATCCACCGCTGTCTTAATCGTGAAGTGGCGGTCCCCCAATCGCTGCGTTTGCAAATCGCCTGCTGCTATGTGGCAACGGGAAGGGCACAGACGATGGAAGCGGCGCTGAGTGAGATTGAGCAAGCGGGATACTGAAGCAGGCTGTCGAAGGCTGATAAGGCGGTTGGCGTAGTTTACCGGCGATGAATCCACAGCGGCCTTGAACGGATGCGGTTTAGTCAGGATTAAATCAGGGACGGTTGATTCAGGGGCGAATGGCAACAGCCCTGGTGAATTAGTATTACCAGACTATTCAGTATTACGATCCCGAAGCCACACCGATCCCCAATAAAAAATGCGCCAGATGGCGCATTTTTAATAAATTAAACGGGTGCATCAGCGATTAAACGGGTGCATCAGCGCGGGGAATTAAGCGCTAGGCGGCCGTCTTATTGACCAGAATTTCAATATCGGCAATCGAGGCTTCCACCTCGTCATGCAGCTTGCCCTGGGCATTCAGCAGTGAATCAATTTTCCCTGCCAGTTCTTTATCTTTAAACTCACCGGAGTCAAAGGCAAGCCACTGTGCGGAAAGGGTTTCCGTATTGCTTTTCGCGTAGTGGCGAATCTCTTTAAGCTGAGAAAGCACGTCATTAATATAGTCATCTTTCGTTTTAGTTTCGATGTCAGCCATGATGAGATGTTTCCTTCTTCTGAGTTAGAAATTCAGTTTAAGCTTGGTTGAGATCGTTGGTTTTATCTCTAAGAATAATCGTAATATGTCCAGGAGGCTAAATTTCCCGCTGATTCATCCGCTGGCTGAAATAGTGATGCGTGAGCGTTCGCCCTCAGAAATATTATCCCTGACGGATAATTACCCCCTGTTTACCGGCCGGCTGGTGGCCTGATAAGAGGGGTGTACTACACTTTCATTTGCTGATAATGATGCGATTAAAGGAGCAAGTATGAAGCTGTGGCCCGTTCTTACCGGGGTGGTACTGTCACTGGGTCTGGTGGCCTGTAAATCCCCGACGCCGCCAAAAGGCGTTACGCCGATTAACGGCTTTGATGCCGGTCGCTATCTGGGCAAATGGTATGAGGTCGCCCGGCTGGAAAACCGCTTCGAGCGTGGGCTGGAGAAGGTCACCGCCACCTACGGCAAACGCAGCGATGGCGGAATATCCGTGCTTAATCGTGGCTACGATCCGGCAAAAGGACGCTGGAAAGAGAGTGAAGGGCGTGCCTACTTTACCGGTGCGCAATCCACTGCGGCGCTGAAGGTGTCGTTCTTTGGTCCGTTTTACGGTGGTTATAACGTTATTGCTCTGGATGACGACTATCGCTATGCGCTGGTCAGCGGCCCGAATCGTGATTACCTGTGGATATTGTCGCGAACGCCGCAGATCCCGGAGAGCGTTAAGCAGAACTATCTGGCAATCGCCCGCGGGCTGAATTTCCCGGTGGATAAACTGCTGTGGGTGAATCAGGGATAATTCGCTACTGGAATTGTCCTGCTTTGCGGCTGTGAGGATCGTAAAAGCAGTGTTTCAGAATGGGAAAGCCGTACAAGGTAGTTGGCCCCGTGAGGGGCCATAGAACGGTGTGATCGATGGTTGTGGTCAGGTGAATATCAATCAGCCGCGCGGCAGCAGCTGCTCAACCAGCGCGGTCCACAGCGCAATGCCGGGTGCGATCAGCTCATCGTTAAAATCATAGTTGGCGTTGTGCAGCGGCCGTGACGGCGTCTCCCCGTCAGCGCCGATCCAGAAGTACGCGCCCGGGCAGTGTTCCAGCATGCAGGCAAAATCTTCAGAGGCCATCGACGGGCTGACGTTCCAGTGCACCTTTTCTGCGGGCAGCAGCGTCAGCGCGCAGTCGCGAATTTTCGCGGCTTCGGCGGCGTGATTCATGGTCACCGGATAGTCGCCCTGGTACTCAATACTGCCCTCGATCCCCATCGGTGCGGTAAACGAGGTCACGAACTCATTGATCATCTGTTTTACCCGGTTGCGCACGTCCGCCTGCAGACAGCGCAGTGTACCGCGCAGCACCACATTTTCCGGGATGACGTTAATCGCTTCACCGCCGTTGATCTGGGTAATGCTGACCACCGCAGACGCCAGCGGCGACAGGCGGCGGGCCGGAATAGTTTGCAGCGCCATAATTAACTGGGCGGCGGCAACAATCGGATCCGCGCCGTTTTCCGGCATGGCGGCGTGACAGCTGCGGCCGCGCAGGGTGATTTCAAAGGAGTCCAGCGAGGCCATCATCGCCCCTTCATTGACGGCAACTTCACCGGCGGGCAGCCCCGGCCAGTTGTGCATGCCGTAGATGGCATCCATCGGGAACAGGGTAAACAGCCCGTCTTCCACCATGCGGCGCGCCCCGCCGAGGTTTTCCTCCGCGGGCTGGAAGACAAAATGCAGCGTTCCGCTGAAGCGGCGGGTCGTGCTCAGATGCTTTGCCACCGCCAGCAGAATGGCCGTGTGACCGTCATGCCCACAGGCGTGCATCACGCCCGGAGTCGTGGAGCGGTGGGGCGGATTGCTCAGCTCGGTAATCGGCAGTGCATCCATATCAGCGCGTAACCCGATAACCGGTCCGGGGCCGTTTTCCAGCGTTCCGACCACGCCGGTGCCTGCCAGGCCACGGTGAACCTGCAGGCCAAAGGCTTCCAGCTGCCCGGCAACCAGCTGTGACGTATGGTGCTCCTGATATCCCAGTTCAGGGCGGGCGTGCAGGGCTCTGCGCCAGCCGGTGGCTTCTTCAATCAGCGAAACGGGAACGGTCATTCAGTACTTCTCCTGTGCAGGGTTACGCGCAGAAACAAGGTAGCATAAATCGGGGGAGGAAGAAGCGGGTTGCGGGGAAGAAAACAGGCCGGTAATACCGGCCTGGATAACGCTTAATCGATCATTGGCAGATTCAGCTCGTGCTTCGCAGCACAGGCTTTCGCTACCTCATATCCGGCATCAGCATGACGCATCACGCCGGTAGCCGGATCGTTCCACAAGACGCGGCCCAGGCGTTTATCGGCCTCGGCGCTGCCGTCGGCAACGATCACTACACCCGCGTGCTGCGAGAAGCCCATGCCGACGCCGCCGCCGTGATGCAGGCTGACCCAGGTCGCGCCGCCTGCGGTGTTCAGCAGGGCATTGAGCAGCGGCCAGTCGGATACCGCATCCGATCCGTCGCGCATCGCTTCGGTTTCGCGGTTAGGGGAGGCCACGGAGCCGCAGTCGAGGTGATCGCGACCGATCACTACCGGTGCTTTCAGCTCACCGTTGCGCACCATTTCGTTAAACGCCAGCCCGGCCAGATGGCGCTCGCCCAGACCCAGCCAGCAGATTCGCGCGGGCAGACCCTGGAACGCGATCCGCTCCTGAGCCATATCCAGCCAGCGGTGCAGGTTGGTATGGTCCGGGAACAGTTCTTTCAGTTTGGCATCGGTACGGTAGATGTCCTCCGGATCGCCGGACAGGGCGACCCAGCGGAACGGACCTTTACCTTCACAGAACAGCGGACGGATATAGGCCGGCACAAAGCCCGGGAAGTCGAACGCGTTAGTCACGCCTTCTTCCAGCGCCACCTGGCGAATATTGTTACCGTAATCGACGGTAGGAATGCCCATATGGCAGAAGTCGAGCATGGCCTGCACGTGGACCGCCATTGAGGCGCGGGCGGCTTTCTCAACGGATTTCGGATCGCTGCGGCGGGCCTCTTCCCAGCGTTCAACGGACCAGCCCTGTGGCAGATAGCCGTTGATCGGGTCGTGAGCGGAGGTCTGGTCGGTGACGATATCCGGCTTCATGCCGCCCGCTTTCGCCCGTTTCACCAGCTCCGGCAGGATATCTGCGGCGTTGCCGAGCAGCCCGACGGAAATGGCGCGTTTCTCTTTGTTTGCCTGTTCTATCATCGCCAGCGCGTCGTCAAGGGTGTCGGCGCGGTAATCGACGTAGCGGGTGCGCAGGCGGAAGTCGATGCGCGAAGACTGGCACTCAACGGCCAGCACGGAGGCACCGGCCAGCACGCCCGCCAGCGGCTGCGCGCCGCCCATGCCGCCCAGCCCGGCGGTGAGGATCCATTTGCCGCTCAGATCGCCGTTATAGTGCTGGCGACCGGCTTCGGCGAAGGTTTCAAAAGTCCCCTGCACGATGCCCTGCGCGCCGATGTAGATCCAGGATCCGGCGGTCATCTGGCCGTACATCATCAGCCCGGCTTTATCGAGCTTGTTAAAGTGATCCCAGTTGGCCCAGTGCGGGACCAGGTTGGAGTTGGCAATCAGCACGCGTGGCGCATCGGCGTGGGTGCGGAAAACCCCAACCGGCTTACCGGACTGAACCAGCAGGGTTTCTTCCGGCTGCAGCGCCTGCAGCGAACGCAGGATCTGCTCAAAGCACTCCCAGTTACGGGCGGCTTTACCAATACCGCCGTACACCACTAAATCTTCCGGGCGCTCGGCAACGTCCGGGTCCAGATTGTTCTGGATCATGCGGTAAGCGGCTTCAATCAGCCAGTTGGCACAGTGCAGCGTGTCGCCGTGGGGAGCGCGAATGGTACGGGCAACGGCCTTGCTTACGGACTCAGTCATGGTTGTTTTCCTTATCGGTATTCGCTTAGTGGGCGCGTGCAGGCAGCAGCGCAGCAATCATTTCCGGCCAGCTGTCGCCAGCGGCCCATAAACGCATTTGTTCGATATCCGGTGCCATCAGGCGGTCTTTATCGAGGTAGGCGACCTTCTGCCGGATAGTGCTCATCACTTCTTCAAGCTGAGGTGAGCTTTGCAGCGGGCGATGGAAGTCGATCCCCTGGGCGGCGGCCATCGCTTCAATGCCCACCACCGCGGCGGTGTTGAAACACATGGCTCCCAGACGGCGGGCGGCATAGGTGGCCATCGAGACGTGATCCTCCTGATTGGCGGAGGTTGGCAGGCTGTCAACGCTGCCCGGATGCGCCAGCGATTTGTTTTCCGACGCCAGCGCGGCGGCGGTCACCTGGGCTATCATAAATCCGGAGTTCACCCCGCCGTCGTTGACCAGGAACGGCGGCAGGCCGGAAAGGCCGGTATCCAGCAACAGCGCCAGACGGCGTTCGGAGATGGCACCGATTTCCGCCACGGCCAGCGCGATAATATCGGCGGCGAACGCGACAGGCTCGGCATGGAAGTTTCCGCCGGAAATCACTTCGCCGGTATCGGTAAACACCAGCGGGTTATCGGACGCGGCGTTGGCTTCAATTTGCAGCACGCGCGCGGCGTGATTGAGATTATCCAGGCAGGCACCCATCACCTGCGGCACGCAGCGGATCGAGTAAGGATCCTGTACCCGTCCGCAGTTGACGTGGGAATTCAGGATAATACTGCCTTCCAGCAGGCTGGAAACGGCGGCCGCTACGGCGATTTGCCCCTGCTGGCCGCGGGCTTCATGGATGCGGTGGTCAAACGGTTTCACCGAGCCTTTAATCGCCTCCAGCGACAGCGCACCGGATACCAGCCCGGCGGCGAAGACGTTCTCGGCTTCGAACAGGCCGCGCAGTGCCAGGGCGGTGGACACCTGGGTGCCGTTCAGCAGTGCCAGACCCTCTTTTGGTCCGAGGACAATCGGTTCCAGCCCGACCAGCGCAAGTCCGTCACGAGCGGGCATCAGCTCGCCTTTCACCCGAACTTCACCTTCCCCCAGCAGCATCAGGGAGAGATGTGCCAGCGGCGCTAAATCGCCGGATGCCCCCACGGAGCCTTTTTCCGGAATGCACGGCATTACGCCGGCATTAAACAGGGCGATCAGCGCATCGACCAGCTCAATTCTGATCCCGGAGTGACCGCGGGCCAGGCTGATAATCTTGGTTGCCATCACCAGGCGTACCACGTCGTCGGGTAGCAGATCGCCTAAGCCGACGCTGTGCGACAGCACCAGATTACGCTGCAGTTCGGCCAGCCGCTCTGCCGGTATGGAGGTCTGAGCCAGTTTGCCAAAGCCGGTATTAATGCCGTAGGTCACTTTGCCTTCGCTGACAATGGCTTCGACCGTATCGCGCGCCTGCTGGATGCGGCTGCGTGCCTGCTCGTCCAGCGCCAGCGTTACGCCACCGCGATAAAGGGTTTTCAGCGTGGCAAGATCGACCTTACCCGGCGTCAGTAAGCAGTGGGTCTGAGTCAGTGGCATAGTATACTCCTGTATAGACAACTGGGTGGACAACAAGCTGTATTACGGGTGGAAGCCCCGGCAGATTGTTTAAGGGTTAAATTTCGGTCTGAACTGAGTGAATCACAAACGTATAGTCTTGTCTATACAACCAAAGTAACTTGTCTTGCTGCGATCACAAAAAAGGGGGATGAAGGGGGGGAGTGGAACTGTGCTTCCAGTGGAAAAGTTAACATGTATATACATTTAGAATATTAGCCAGTAAACTGATTTTCCCACTGTTATAAGGATTCGGTATGGCCAGGCAGAGTGCAATTTCTCAACTTTCCGCTGCAATGAGCGATCAGCCTGCACCGATTTACCAGCGGGTGAAGCAGGCGATTATCAGCCAGATCAGCGAAGGCGTCTGGCAGCCAAATCAGCGCGTGCCGTCTGAAAGCGAACTGGTTAACGAGCTTGGCGTCAGCCGGATGACCATTAACCGCGCACTGCGCGAGCTGACCAGCGAAGGCTATCTGATGCGGATGCAGGGCGTGGGCACGTTCGTCGCGGAAGCCAAAGGCTATACCGCGATGATGGAAGTCCACAATATCGCGGAAGAGATAGCCCAGCGCGGCCATCGCCACAGCTGTAAAATTCTGGCGTTTGGCGAGAGCAAAGCCGATGCGGAACAGGCCGCGCTGCTCGGGTTAACCAGCGGCCAGAAACTGTTTCACTCGCTGATGATCCACTATGAGAACGATCAGCCGGTGCAGCTGGAAGATCGCCTGGTCAATCCGCAGATGGCACCGGACTACCTGCTGCAGGATTACACCGAGCAGACGCCCTATACCTATCTGATGCGGGTCGCTCCATTAACCGCCGGTGAGCACGTGGTGGAAGCGGTTCTGCCCGACGCGCGACAGTGCCGCCATCTGGCGATTGACGCGCAGGAGCCCTGCCTGCTGATCCGCCGCCAGACCTGGAGCGATAATAAGATCGTTACCTACGCGCGACTATTGTATCCCGGATCGCGCTATAAGCTGATGGGGCGCTTCAAAGGCCATGGTTAAAGCTCGGTAGCAGCGTGCCCCACAGCAGCAGGGCATCGTTTGACAGCGGCAGAAAACGCCCCCCCTGATTTTCCCACCAGGCCCCCTGGCCGGCCGCCAGCAGCGTTTGTCCGTGCTGCCACTGGCCGCCAATGACCATGACCACGCCAGCCGCCTCCACCGGGGGAAAAAATGCCGCCGTGGTGGTGCCCGCCGCGGGCACATAATGTCCCCGCCGGGCCATGATATTGAAGTCGTGGCTCGCCCCTGCGGGCAGCCGGGCACTGATGCGGTCCTCTCCCCGAAACGAATAGGGTTGATTCACGCTCAGACGCTGTCGCAGCCGGTCGTCGCTGTACAGCTCTACCTCTCCATCCAGCAGGGTAATAATACGGTCGATGCCGGGGAACGCCGAAAACTCACCGTCTGCGGCGATGGTGGCGATACTGATGCGCCAGTCAAATTCGGCTTCCCCTGGCGGATAACTGACGATCTCCCGCGTTTCCCCGCCGCCGTTGCGCCAGCGGCTGATGGGCAGGCTGGCGCTGTTAAATAAGTGGATCATCGCAGCGCCTCCAGCACCTGACGGAACTCAGCGTCAATCGACTCCTGCTCTGCGTGCCGGCCGTGTCTGATGCGCTGCACGCCCGCCACGAACACGTCGTGGATCTGCCCGCGATGCCCGGCAAACAGCCAGCGGTTGAGCAGGGAGTCATCCCCGGTTGCACCCAGTAGCGCGTCATCATTCAACACCAGCCAGTCGGCGCGATAGCCGGTTTGCAGGCTGCCGGTTTTGACTCCGCAGGCCTGCGCGCCACCCGCCAGCGCCTGCCGGTAAAGCAGATCGCCCACCGACGGCTGATTGGCGGTAACAATACGGTTGCGGCGGCGGTCGCGCAGCCGTTGGGCATACTCCAGCCAGCGCAGTTCTTCCACCACGTCCAGCGACACGTGGCTGTCCGATCCAATGCCCCAGCGGCCACCCCGGGCGATATACTCGGTGGCCGGGAAGATGCCGTCGCCGAGGTTGGCTTCGGTGGTCGGGCAAAGGCCGGCCACCGCCCGGCTCGCTGCGAGGCGTGAAATCTCGCTGTCGTCCAGATGGGTGGCGTGGATCAGGCACCAGCGCTGGTCCACCTGGAAACGGTCCAGCAGCCAGCTGACCGGGCGTTCTCCGCTCCACGCCAGAGAATCGTTGACCTCTTTTTCCTGCTCGGCGACGTGCAGATGCACCGGCAGATGGGCCGGGCTGGCCGCCAGCACCTCGCGCATTTGCGGCTCACTGACCGCCCGCAGGGAGTGGAAACACAGGCCGTGGTTAATCAGCGGCTTGCCGTCAATCAGCTTCGCCAGGCGCTGCTGCTGAGCGAGATAGGCGGCGGTGTCCTGAATAAAGCGCTTCTGCCCGGGCTGCGCGGGCTGGCTGCCGAATCCGGCGTAGCTGTAGAGCACCGGCAGCATTGTCTGGCCGATGCCGCTGCGCCCGGCGGCGGCAATCAGCTCAACCAGCATCTCATCCTGCGCATAGGGCTGACCGTCCGGCTGGTGGTGCAGATAGTGAAACTCCGCCACCTGGCAATACCCGCCCTTGAGCATCTCAACATAAAGCGCTGCCGCAACCGCGCCCACCTGCTTTGGCGTCAGGCGCTGCACCATGCGGTACATCAGATCGCGCCAGGTCCAGAAGCTGTCCTGCGGATCGCCCGCCACTTCGGCCAGCCCGGCCATTGCGCGTTGAAATGCATGCGAGTGCAAATTCGCCATGGCCGGTACGACAATACCCTCCAGGCGCTGTGCATCCTGCGGCTGGCTGTTGGCGGTGAGAGAGGCGATTGTGCCCTGGCTGTCGACGTCAATCAGTACGTTGTGCTGCCAGCCATCTGCAAGCAGGGCGCGGGGCGCAAAATAGCGAGTCATCGGTTGCTTCCTGTACGTTGAGGTTGTATATACATATACATACTTATAGAAGTTCAGTAAAGCACACAACGTGGGAGAGGTGATGGAGCAGCAACGCAACTGTGAGCATTTGTGGTACGGTGCCGATATCGTCACCATGCGTGACGGCCAGTACAACCTCATCAAAAACGGCGCGATTGCCGTTGACGGTCAGCAGATCGTCTGGGTCGGGCCGTATCAGGAGGCCGGGCACTTTACTCCGCAACGGACCACCGATTTCGGTGGCGGCATCGTGACTCCCGGGCTGGTGGATTGCCATACGCACCTGGTGTTTGGCGGCGATCGCAGCCACGAATTTGAGCAGCGCCTGAACGGCGTCAGCTACAGCGAGATTGCCGCCGCAGGGGGAGGGATCCTCTCTACCGTTCGCGCCACGCGGGAATCCTCACTGGCGCAGCTGGTCAGCAGCGCCCGTCATCGGCTTGACGTACTGCTGGCGGAAGGCGTGACCACCGTGGAAATCAAGTCCGGCTACGGCCTGGAGATTGCCAGCGAACTGCGGATGCTGCAGGCGATTCGCCAGCTCGGTCAGCAGGTTCCGGCGCAAATCAAAGCCACCTGCCTGGCCGCGCACGCGGTGCCGCCGGAGTATAAGCAAACGCCGGACGAGTGGGTGGAGGTGATTTGCCGTGAGCTGCTGCCGCAGGTGGCCGCCGGACAGCTGGCGGATGCGGTGGATGCGTTCTGCGAATATCTGGCGTTTACCCCCGCGCAGGTTGATAAGGTGTTCAACGCCGCGCAGCAGCTGGGCCTGCCGGTCAAACTGCATGCCGAGCAGCTGTCATCGCTGGGCGGCGCTGCGCTGGCCGCCCGATTTAACGCGCTGTCGGCGGATCATCTGGAATACGCCACCGAAAGTGACGTTGCGGCAATGGCGCAGAGCGGCACGGTTGCGGTGCTGCTGCCGGGCGCTTTCTATCTGCTGCGGGAAACCCAGCGGCCGCCGGTGGCGCTGTTCCGTCAGTACGGCGTGCCGATGGCGCTTGCCAGCGATGCCAATCCGGGTACGTCTCCGGCCCTGTCGCTGCGGCTGATGTTGAATATGGGCTGTACGCTGTTTGGGATGACGCCGGAAGAAGCGCTGGCCGGCGTTACGCTTCACGGTGCGCGGGCGCTGGGCCTGGCCGACACTCAGGGGTCGCTGGAGGCAGGCAAACTGGCAGATTTTGTTCACTGGCCGCTGGAACGCCCGGCGGAGCTGGTTTACTGGCTTGGCGGGCAGCTGCCCTGCCGGGTTATTTTCCGAGGAGAAGAACGATGAACGCTTTTGAGTTTCACGCCGGTAAGCTTCCGCTGCTGCTGAGTATTCCCCACGCCGGTACGTTACTGACGCCGGAAGTGAAGGCCGGGCTGAGCGATGCGGCGAAAGGATTGCCGGATACCGACTGGCATATCCCGCAGCTGTACAAATTTGCCCGTGAAATGGGTGCCAGCGTGCTGGTCGGCAACTATTCGCGTTTTGTGATTGACCTGAATCGCCCGCCGGATAACCAGGCGCTGTACACCACCGCGACCACCGGGCTGTATCCGGAAACGCTGTTTGACGGCACGCCAACCTTTAAGCCGGGAATGACCCCGACGGCGGCACAGCGGGCGGGCTATCTGCAAAACATCTGGCAGCCGTATCATGACCAGATCCGCCTGGAACTGGCGCGCATCCGCCGCCAGTTTGGCTATGCACTGCTGTTTGATGCGCATTCCATCGCTTCACGGGTGCCGCGACTGTTTGAAGGCCAGCTGCCGGACCTGAATCTGGGCACCAATGACGGGGCGAGCTGCAGCCCGGAGATTGCGGCGCATCTTACGGCCGTCTGTGATGACCAGTCTCGCTTCAGCTGGGTGATCAACGGTCGATTCAAGGGCGGATACATTACCCGCGCCTACGGTAAACCGGCGGAGAATCAGCATGCGGTACAGCTGGAGCTGGCGCAGTGTAACTATATGGATGAGCGGCCGCCGTTTGCCTGGCGAGGTGATAAAGCCCAGCATTTACAGGTGGTGCTGAAGCAGATTGTCGATACGCTATTGCGTGAAGGTAAACAGTAATCCCGTCTGGCCGGTTTGCAGGAGATTCTAAAGGGGATTTTTTAGCCGGCCAAATTGTGAAACACCGCCGCATGGATATGTGGCGGTACACTTCCGTTCTGCCGCCACGGATTATTCGGTTCTTTCACGTCCGAATCCTGATGAGCAGTAGAAACATTTATCTTTAACTACAGCAGCAGCGCTTCAATATCGCGCCAGCTGTCCACCCGACGATAGCCGGTGACATGCCGGTTGTGTGGGGCGGTGTAGAGAATGCCTTCTCCGCAAAAATCGACGAAATTAATCGCGTTATCATCAATCATATAGTCGGCATTGATGATGCTTTTATTTCCGCAGAACACAATATGGCTGGGTTTGATAGCCGGGAAGTGCGTATTCAGCCAGCGGAATTTCGCATTGAATGACGCGGGTACCTGCATCGCGGCGGTGGTAATAAAAATCTCATAGTGCTTGCTGAGACTGGCAATAACGCGCTGACTGTCGGGGATCACCGCCAGGTCGGCAAAAAAATCCGGATGCCCGGCCAGTTCGAAGATCTCTTCCAGCTTTTCCGGATCGTCCTGATGCAGGTCAAAGAGGTTCAGTTCTTCAGGCGTGAGCTCCTGGGAGAAATGGCGGTTCCAGGTAAGCAGGATTTTAGAATGAAAGTCAGCGATAACCTCATCCATATCAATAGCAATGCGTTTCATAATCACTCCATGATGGTTTAAACGCCTAGCATATCAAAAAAAAGCCAGAAGCAGGGCTTCTGGCTAAAAAAGACTCAGGTACGGTCAGGAGGGTAATTTCGCAGTGTTCCTGCCGTGACGCCATCATACGCGGGCGTGGAAAAGAGAAAACCGCATAAGCTTGATGAAGACCTTCAAAAAATATGATGGATATCACCGCGAAACCCTCATTTTGATTGTGCCTGACTCCAATCACAGCCCAACTCACCGCCCTGTCATTTCGCCAACGCCGTCATCCTTTTGAAATATTTGCACACATCTATTTCCCTTTTTTTACTTAACCACCCCGAGATTTGGTCCCGGAAATTTGCTGCAATATTTAGTCGTAAGTGATAATCATTATTATTGTCTTTCTCTTTTCGTTTACAGGCGATGCAAATGAATTTTTACTTATAAAACAATAAGTAATTTCAAAAAAGAAAATAGGGCATTAAGGGATGAGTATGGAATTCTACAGTAGAAGATTGAGCCTTATCAGTATCGCTGTCGGCATTGCACTGCTGCCGCTGAAGGGCTTTTCAGCAGAAGCTACCGCCGCAGATGCGCAGCAAACCAGCGATAGCGCTGAGGCAAACACCAGCAAAAAAACCGAAAAAGATGCGGCATCCGGCGAGCAGTCCATGGTGGTTACCGCGCGGGTACAGACCTTACAGGCACCCGGCGTTTCCACTATTAATGCGGAAGAAATCAAAAAGCATCCCCCCGAGCGCGACGTTTCCGAACTGATCCGCACGATGCCGGGCGTAAACCTGACCGGCAACTCCACCAGCGGCCAGCGCGGTAACAACCGGCAGGTTGATATTCGTGGTATGGGTCCGGAAAATACCCTGATTTTGATCGACGGTATGCCGGTATCCAGCAAGAACTCGGTGCGCTACGGCTGGCGCGGCGAGCGTGATTCCCGCGGCGATACCGCGTGGGTTCCACCGGAAATGATTGAACGCATTGATGTCCTGCGCGGCCCGGCTGCGGCGCTGTACGGCAGCGGCGCGGCGGGCGGGGTGGTCAATATCATCACCAAACCGGCGACCAAAGACTGGCACGGCAGTTTTAACACCTACTACAACGTCCCGGAGCACAAAGCGGAAGGGGCCACGCGCCGCTTTAACGGCAGCCTGGCCGGTGAGCTGGCGGATAACCTGACCTTCAAGCTGTACGGCGGCTGGGCGAAAACCCAGGCCGATGCGCAGTATATTAACGCCGGGCATGAAGCGCAGCGCACCGGAGCCTATATTGGCAGCGTACCGTCCGGACGCGAAGGGGTGAAAAACGAAGATATCAACGGCTCGCTGCGCTGGGAATTTATTCCGGGACAGGCGCTGGAGCTGGGTGCCGGATTTAGTCGTCAGGGCAACATTTACGCCGGCGATACGCAAAATACCAACACCAACACGCTGGTACAGAAGTACTACGGTAAAGAAACCAATATTCTGTATCGCCAGAACGTCAGCCTGAAGCACACCGGTGCCTGGGATAACGGCGTGACCACCACCAACTACATTCAGTACGAGCGCACGCGCAATACCCGTCTGAATGAAGGCCTGGCAGGGGGAACGGAAGGGATCTTTAATACCACCGATGAAGGCTTCTCCACCATTAATCTGGCGGATACCAACGCGCATACCGAGTTTAACGTGCCGCTGGACCTGCTATTCCAGCAGACGCTGACTCTGGGCGGAGAATGGAACCATCAGCAGATGAAGGATCCGACCTCGAACACGCAGAATGCCGCCACGGCGGGCAGCGTCGAGGGTGTTTCCGCCACCGGCCGCAGCGTTTACAGCTCAGCGGATCTCTACTCGCTGTTTGCCGACGATAATATTGAGCTGACCGAGACCACGATCCTGACGCCGGGTATTCGCTTTAACTACCATTCGATTACCGGCAGCAACTTCAGCCCGTCGCTGAACCTGTCACAGGAACTGGGCAACGACTTTACCCTGAAAATGGGTATTGCCCGCGCCTACAAGGCACCGAACCTGTATCAGACCAACCCGAACTATATCCTGTACAGCAACGGCCAGGGCTGCTACGCCAGCGCCGCCGCCTGTTACCTGCAGGGTAATGACGATCTGAAGGCGGAAACCAGCATCAATAAAGAGATCGGGCTGGAATACCATCACGACGATTATCAGGCGGGCCTGACCTACTTCCACAACGATTATCGCAACAAGATCGAAGCGGGTTATGCGTCGGAATACAGCGTCGGTACGACCGATGTGTATAAGTGGGAGAACGTGCCGCGCGCGCTGATCCAGGGTCTGGAAGGTACGCTGAACTTCCCGATTACCGACAGCGTCTCAATGAAGAATAACTTCACCTATATCATTGAGAACAAGAACAAGAAAACCGGCGATTATCTGTCGATTATTCCAGAGTACACCATCAACTCTACGCTGGAGTGGCAGGCGATGAACGATCTGTCCCTGCGTGGCACCATGGCCTGGTACGGCGTGCAGAAGCCGAAGAAGTACAACTACAAGGGCGTGGCAGCAACGGGTAGCGAAACCAACGAGCTGAGTCCGTATGCGCTGTTTGGTCTGAGCGCGACCTATACCGTCAATAAGTATGTGGATGTGACTGCGGGGATTGATAACCTGCTGGATAAACGCCACTACCGTGCGGGTAATGCGTCGACTACCGGTAATGCGACGACCGGTGCATATCTGTATGGTGCGGGTGCTGAGACGTATAACGAGTCGGGCAGAACTTACTTTATGTCGTTGAATACGCACTTCTGATAACAGCGGTGGGCGAGGGTATCTCGTTCGCTGGTTGTGTGTGATAAGGCCGCTATCCGTTTGGATGGCGGTTTTTTTTCGATTGCGCTGTGGCGGAGTTTGTCGCCCAGCCTCTGCGGCTGCTTGGTGATTCTCGTGCCTGATGGCGTTTGCAACAGTTGTGTTTTTCGCTGGCTGGCTGTTCCCCTGCCCGGACGGTCCTCGCGCCGCTTTGCGGTCCCTTCACTTCGTTCGTCAGCCTGTCGGACCGCCACAGACGCGCGTCCTGCGCGGCTGTGCCTTTCGTCCACTTCCCTGTGGCCGAATCCTGGCTTCCTCTCTACGTTCAGCGCTGCGGATTATCCGGGCAGGGGAACAGCCAGCCTGCTGTATAACTTCGGAGTGATATGCAGCATACCCGGCAGCCTCAGAGGCTGGGCGACCGCTAATGACAGCGCTCGCTGTTTTGAATCATTGAATGAGATAAAGAAATGCAACGGGATTGAGGAGTGATGCATCGGATATTGTCGCCCACCCTCTGCGGTTGCCGGGCGGTCCTCGCGCCGCTTTGCGGTCCCTTCACTTCGTGCGTCAGCCTGTCGGACCGGCTCAGACGGCACATCCGTGTGCCGACCGAGCCTTGCGCCCGCGTCCTGCGGGCTTATCCTGGCTTCCTTTCTCCGTTCAGCGCTGCGGATTACCCGGCAACCGCAGAGGTTGGGCGACCGCTAACGACAGCGCTCGCTGTTTTGAATCATCGAATACTACGAAGAAGCCGATTTAGACAAGAGATCGTTAAGCAGTTTTTTTAGACAGGTAACTCAATGATTAACTCACAAACTGGTGGCTTCCCCGATTGTGAAATCCACCGCGCGGAGTGAAGGAAGGGAGTCAATATTTAACGGCAATGCAAGGTTAGTGCGACTCACCACGATTGTGGTTCAAAGCAGCCGAACGAAAAAACAATCGATTGAAGAAATGTTTTAAACAGGCAACACAATGATTAACCAGCAGACTGGCGGCTTCCCCGATTGGGCAATCCACAGCGCTGAACGAAGAAAGGAAAGCCAGGATTCTCCAGCAGGGAAGCTGGAGAAAGGTGCAGCCGGGCCATGGAGGGCCCGTCTGCACCGGTCCGACGGGCTGGCCGTCGTAGTGAAGGTATCGCGAAGCGACGCGAGGACCGCCCGAGCGGGGAAGCCGCCAGTCAGCGCAATCACCGCGCTGACAGCAACCACAGCAATCACCTTAGCTGCAGGCAACCCTAAACAACAGTCACTAAACCCGCAGAACATCCCCAGCCAGCTTTACCCGACCAGGGCGCGATCAGCTCCCGCCCCCCAGCGACTGCCACAGCGTAATCCGGTTATCGTAATCCGTTTGCTGTAGCGCAATCAGCTCCAGCTGCGCCGACCACAGCGTACGCTGATTGGTCAGAACGGTCAGATAATCCCCGCTGCCGGCCTGATAACCGTGCAGTGACAAATCCACACTGCGCTGCGCTGCCGCCACGTACTCGCGCTGCGCATCCATCTGCTCACTCAGTGTGGCTCGGCGCGCCAGCGCATCGGCGACATCTTTAAACCCGCTCTGAATCGCCTTCTCGTAAGCTGCAATCAGCCCCTGCTTCTCCGCTTCGGCATATTTCAGCGCCGCTGCGTTGGCACCACCGGCAAACAGCGGCAGCGACAGGCTCGGTGCAAACGACCAGACGTTGGCGCCGTGGCTGAACAGGCTGGAAAGCGAACCGCTCGCCACGCCCGCACTGGACGTCAGCGACAGGCTGGGGAAGAAGTTAGCGCGCGCGGCACCGATATCCGCATTGGCGCTCTTCAGGCTGTGCTCGGCTTCCTGCACGTCGGGACGGCGCAGCAGCAGCGAAGAAGATAGCCCCGCGGGCACCAGGGCCACCGCATTCTCTGTCAACTTATCCAGCGGACCGGGCAGCAGCGAATCCGGCAGGCTTTCACCCGCCAGCAGCGTCAGGGCGTTACGATCCTGGGCCACCAGTGTCTGATAGCTGGCCACGCTGGCGCGCGCCGACTGATAAACGGTCATCGCTTCGTTCATATCCGTGCCGTCCGCCACCCCGGCAGCCTGGCGTCGCTGGGTGATCTCCAGCGTTTTACCGGCGCTGGCCATCGTTTCCTGCGCAAGCTGCAGGTTGCTGTTATCCGCCGCCAGCGTAATCCAGGCCGTGGCGGTTTCAGCAATCAGCGTCAGCCGCGTATTCTGCGCGGTGAACTCACTGGCCAGCCAGGTCTCTTTGGCCGCCCGGCTCAGGCTGCGGTTGTGGCCAAACAGATCGATCTCGAAGCTGCTGACGCTGCCGCTGGCCTCCGCGCTGCCGGTCACGCCCGCATCGGTGGTCCGGCTACGGGTGCTGGTCAGCCCGGCATTCAGCGTCGGGAACAGGCTGGCGCGCTCTTCGCCGTACAGCGCCTTCGCCTGCTCGATATCGCTGATCGCCTTGCGCAGATCGCGGTTGCTGGCCAGGGCGCGGGCAACCACGGCTTTCAGCCGGCTGTCGCCCATCACCTGCTGCCAGTTACTGAGCACGGCCGGTGCGCTGCCGTCCGCATTCTGCCCCGGCCAGGTGGCCGGAACCGGCGCGGCGGGGCGCTGGTAATCGGGATCGAGAGACAGACAGCCCGCCAGCATCATCGACAGGGCTATCACGCTAATTCGGTACATCATTATTTACTCCCGTGGCGTGAGGTGAACAGATGCTTCACCAGCACAAAGAACAGCGGTACAAAGAAAATCGCCAGAATGGTCGCGGCCAGCGTCCCGCCGATAATCCCGGTACCAATCGCAATGCGGCTGTTGGCTCCGGCCCCGGTCGCCACCGCCAGCGGCAGCACCCCGGCAATAAACGCCAGCGAGGTCATAATAATGGGACGCAGGCGGATACGGGCCGCAGAAATCGCCGCCGCGCTCAGCGAACTCCCCTGTTTCAGCGCCGCTTCAGCGAACTCGACGATCAGGATGGCGTTCTTCGCCGACAGCCCGATGGTGGTCAGCAGGGCAACCTGGAAGTAGATATCGTTGCTCAGCCCGCGCAGGCTGGCGGCCAGCGCGGCACCGAAGATACCGAGAGGGATAACCAGCAGCACCGAGAACGGCACCGACCAGCTCTCATACAGCGCTGCCAGGCAGAGGAACACCACCAGAATCGAGATGGCATACAGGCTCATGGCCTGGCCGCTGGCGAGTTTTTCCTGCAGCGACAGGCCGCTCCATGCCCAGCTGGAACCCGGTGCCAGCTGATTAGCCAGCTCTTCCATTTTGTCCATCGCCGCACCCGAGCTGTAGCCCGCGCTGTTTTCACCGGCGATTTCAAACGCGGCCGAGCCGTTATAGCGGGCGAGGCTTTCCGGACCGTAAATCCAGTGCGTGGTGGCAAAGGCGGAGAACGGCGTCATGCTGCTGTCGCTGCCGCGGACAAACCACTTCGCCAGGTCTTCCGGCTTCGAGCGGAACTGGCTGTCGCCTTCGATGTAGACCTCTTTCACCCTGCCGCGGTCGATAAAGTCGTTCACGTAGGTGCCGCCCCACGCGCTGCTCAGCGTGTCGGTCACGTCGGAGAGCGACAGGCCGAGTGCCACCGCTTTGTTATTGTCGATATCCACCTGCAGCTGCGGCATCTGGGGCAGATCGCTGGCGCGCACCGATTGCAGCTCCGGGCTGCTGTTCGCCGCTTTCAGCAGATCGCTGCGCAGCTTCAGCAGGGTGTTACGGTCGGTTGCACCGCTGGCCAGTAGCTCAAAGGTAAAGCCGTTGCTTTGCCCCAGCCCCTGCACCGACGGCGGAGTCATGGCGAAAACTTTCGCGTCGCGAATATCCCCCAGCGCCGCCATGGCTTCGCGGGCGATACCCTGCGCGCTGTTTTTCTCGCCGGCGCGCTGGCTCCAGTCTTTCAGCGAAACGAAGGCCATCCCGGCATTCTGGCCGCTGCCGCTGAAGTTAAAACCGTTAACGGTGAAGATAACGTTGGTGTTGTCCTTTTGCTGGTTAAGGAACCAGTCGGTCACGCGTTTGTTCACCGCGTCGGTTCGGCTGATAGTGGCCCCGGCGGGCAGGGTATACTGCACCATGATTTCGCCCTGGTCCTCTTCCGGCAGGAAGCTGCCCGGCAGACGCCACAGCAGCAGCGCCATCAGTCCGGCAAACACGGCGTAAACCAGCATCAGCCGCACCGGTCGGCCAAGAAGCCACAGTACGCGTTTGCGATAGCGCTTCTCGCCGTTCTGATACAGGCGGTTAAAACGCGCAAAGAAGCCGCGCTGCGGAGGCTGGCTGTGCTTGAGCAGCATGCCGCACAGCGCCGGGGTCAGCGTCAGCGCCACAACGACCGACAGCATCATGGCGGCGATAATCGTCACCGAGAACTGGCGGTAAATCACCCCGGTGGATCCGCCGAAGAAGGCCATCGGCAGAAATACCGCCGACAGTACCAGCGCAATCGCCACCAGCGCGCCGGCGATTTCACCCATCGATTTCTCGGTGGCTTCACGGGCGTTCAGCCCTTCATTGCGCATGATGCGCTCGACGTTTTCCACCACCACAATGGCGTCATCCACCAGCAGCCCGATGGCCAGCACCATGGCAAACAGCGTCAGGGTATTGATCGAGTAACCGAACAGCGCCAGCACGCCAAAGGTGCCGAGCAGCACGACCGGCACCGCCAGCGCGGGGATCAGCGTGGCGCGCAGGTTTTGCAGGAACAGCATCATCACCGTCACCACCAGCACAATGGCGATCAGCAGGGTTTCAATCACATCCTGTACCGAGATTTTAATAAACTCGGTGCTGTCCTTCGGATAGGCAATCTCATAGCCCGCAGGCATGTTGTGGTGATATTCCTCAATTTTCGCCTTCACCAGGCTGGCGGTATCCAGCGCGTTGGAGCCGGGAGCCAGCATTACCGCGACGCCCGCCGCCGGATGGCCGTTCAGTTTTGAGCTGGCGTTGTAGTCTTCGCTGCCCATTTCCACGCGCGCGACGTCGCCGATGCGCACCACGGCACCGCCGGTGGCGCTTTTAATGATGATATTGCGGAACTGCTCGACGGTTTGCAGGCGCGACTGCGCGCGCACCGTGGCCGTCAGCTGCTGATCGCCGGCGGCGGGCAGGGCACCGAGTTTACCGGCGGTCACCTGCACGTTCTGTGCTTCAATCGCGCTCTGTACGTCCGACGGCATCAGGCTGTAGGAGGCGAGTTTGGCGGGATCGAGCCAGATGCGCATGGCGTATTCAGCACCGAAAACCTGCAGGCTGCCGACGCCGCTGACGCGGGCCAGCGGATCCTGCAGGTTGCTCACCAGCCAGTCGGCGATATCGGAGCTGCTGGCGCGGTCGTTGCTGTCGTACAGCGCCATAATCAGCAGGAAGTTGGACTGCGTTTTGGTGACGGTAATGCCGGCGCTTTGTACCTCGCTCGGCAGGCGGGACTCGGCCTGCTGCACCTTATTCTGCACCTGCACCTGTGCGGTATCCGGGTCGGTCCCCTGCTGGAAGGTGACGTTGATATCCACCGAACCGTCCGAGCTGCTGGACGAGGTGAAGTAGAGCAGGTTATCCAGGCCGGTCATCTGCTGTTCGATCACCTGGGTCACGCTGTTTTCCAGCGTTTCCGCCGAAGCACCGGTATATGTGGCTTTAATCTTGATCGACGGCGGAGCGACGTCGGGGTACTGGGCCACCGGCAGGGTGCGGATCGCCATAATCCCCGCCAGCATAATCAGAATCGCAATCACCCAGGCAAACACCGGGCGGCGAACAAAGAAACGCGAAAACATCAGTTCGCTCCTTCGCTGCGGGTGACTTCAACCGGCTTCACGCTGTCGCCGGCGGCGACTTTATCGCTGCCTTCAACCAGCAGGCGGTCGCCCGCCTGCAGGCCTTTCTCGATCAGCCAGCTTGTGCCGGTTGCGTCGGCGGTGACCACGTCGCGCTGTTCGACTTTGTTCTCTGCGTTCACGACCAGCGCGGTGGCGTTGCCTTTGGCATCGCGGGTAATGCCCTGCTGCGGCGCGAGAAGGGCGTTTTCCAGCACGCCTTCATCCACCAGGGCATGAACGAACATGCCCGGCAGCAGAACGTGATTTGGATTCGGGAACACGGCGCGCAGCGTGACCGAGCCGGTGGCTTCATCCACCGCCACTTCGGTCAGTTCCAGCCGGCCTTTTTCCGGGTAGGTGGTGCCGTCTTCCAGCGTCAGGGTCACGTTAAGCGTGTTGCCATCGCTGGCCAGCGCGCGCTTGCGCAGATTGAGCAGCTCTACGCTGGAGCGGGTCAGGTCTACGTACATGCTGTCGAGGCTGCGGATGGTCGCCAGCACCGTGTCCTGCCCGGCGGTGACTAGTGCACCCGGCGTCACGGCGGAAATACCGATGCGGCCCGCGATGGGGGCGGTGACGGTGGTCCAGTCGAGGTTAACGCGCGCGCTGTCCAGCGCCGCCTTTTTTTCCGCCACGCTGGCGCGATCCTGGTCGCAGGTGGATTGCGCATCGTCGGCATCCTGCTGTGATACCCCCTGATACTGCACCAGTCCGGCATAGCGTTTGGCTTTCTGGCAGTCGCTAATGACCAGCGCCTGAGCGCTTTTCAGCGCGGCGGCAGCCTGTTGCCAGGTGGCTTTATAGCTGGCGGCGTCGATCTGATACAGCGCCTGTCCGGCTTTCACTTCCGCCCCTTCGGTGAACAGGCGCTTCTGGATAAGCCCACCCACCTGCGGTCTGACTTCTGCCGTCTGGGTGGCGGTGGTGCGCCCGGTCAGGTCGCTGGTCAGGGTAAAGCGGGTGGCTTTCAGCGTGACGACTCCGACTTCGGTCACACCGGGGGCAGGGGCACTGGAGGTGACATTATCGCAGCCGGCCAGGCAAAAAAGGGTCAGCAGCGAGACTATGCGTAATTGCATATGGCTATTCCACTCAAATTAAAAAAAGAAAATGGCACATCGGCGAGCCATCATTATTTAGCAATGGCTCAGGATACGTTTAATAACATTTAGGTACTGCTGTTAATCGGTAAAGTAATCGCAATGAAATCGTTTTGATGATTGCGAAGCGTGTTGCCACCTTCACGTTATCGTCAATATTTATAAAATAAGACGGCTAAGAAGCGTCTCATTACTCGGGCATTTGCGGTCGATTCTGCCTGCCTGTTCCCTGTGCGGTGCGGCTTCAGGCCGGGTTGGTGTAAAGTTTTGTCGTCATGTCTACATTAAATCGAAAGAAACCCGTCCGTTAATGACAACCCCGATCTCCGCAGGGGTTAATTAATTACCCTGACGGCAGGATTTATTATTACGGCATGCCGGCATGCAGGTTATCCGCTCAGGTTTTTTATATTCGCCGTATTTTTTCGCTGGCTTCAATAATCGCCGCAACAATCGCCGCACGCTCGTCGGTGTTAATGGTTCTGTTTGTTGTCAGCGTGCGCAGGCTGAATTTCAGCTTTTCAAACGCCTCTTCAATCAGCGGGTCTTTCTGCGTCTGGCTGACCACCAGCTTTTTCATTTTTATCAGCGTGTCGCGCAGCGCCTCATGATGCCGGGCGAGAAACGCTTCGCCCGCATCGGTCAGAGAATACTGCTTTTTACCGCCGCCGCTCTCAATGGTCGTGGCATATTTCTCATCTTCAATCGAGGTCAGAATCGGGTAGATGACGCCGGGGCTGGGACGGTATACGCCCTGCGAGTAGTCCCTGATCGAGGTGATCACTTCATATCCGTGCGTCGGATTCAGTCGTATCAAATGCAGTACCAGCAGGACCAGTTCCGTGCGGGTAAAGGCCTTGCCGCGGCGAACCTGATTTTTGCCGACGTCGCTCCCCTTTTTTGACTCATCGACGTTTAATTCAGTGGGATGAAGTCTCTCTTTCATGGTGACATTGCAGGTTAGTGGCTGACCAAAATAAGATATATCTTGAGCAATAAAGTCATCAAGATATATCTTGAGAGGATTCCGCCAGCAAAGAGTAAAAGTTTCGTTAAGACCCTACTTCACGCGTGCATCGGGGCGGAAGAGGTCAAATCGCTGCGCATCGCTGATGCCGTAATACGCGCTGGGGCCACCGGCGCGCAGGATCGGTTCTGCGCGGGCGGTCTGGTAGATGCCGTTGTCCAGCAGGTCACTGTCGATGTGAATGGCGATGGCTTCCCCCAGCACCAGCCAGCTGTCCAGCAGCCCGCCCTGCGCGTCCTGCAGCTGGATGCACTGGGTGAGCCTGCACTCGAAGTTGACCGGGCTTTCCGCCACCATGCTGACGTTGACCCGGGTGCCGGGCAGGGCGGTCAGCCCGGCGTGGATGAACTCATCTTCCCCACGCGGCAGCGAGGCCGAGCTTTCATTCATCGCCTCTGCCAGCGATCGCGTGGCCAGATTCCAGACAAATTCGCCGGTTTCAACGATGTTTGCCACGCTGTCTTTCCAGCCGCTGCTGGCAAAGCCGATAATCGGCGGCCGGTAGCTGAAACAGTTAAAGAAGCTGTACGGTGCGAGGTTGCGCTGCCCGGCGGCATTCTGCGAGCTGATCCAGCCGATCGGGCGCGGGCCGATAATGGCATTCAGCGGGTCGTGGGGCAGACCGTGCCCCTGTTCCGGCCGGTAAGAATGGCGTGATCGTGACATAAATCGTCCTTATGAAGAGTAAAGTCAGCGGGAAATGTTTACCATTAATAGCACAGAGGGTATCTTACGCCGCTGCTGACAAGAGAGTTACTGATGAAAACCCCTGCCGAGAAAAATGTTCTCCACCCGCGTAACCGCCACCGCGGACGCTATGATTTCGCTGCGCTGATCGCCTGTCATCCGGCGCTGGCGCAGTTTGTTGCCGTGAATAACTGGGGCAGCGAGTCGATTGATTTCGCCAACCCGGAAGCGGTGAAAACCCTGAACCAGGCGCTGCTGCACCATTTCTACGGGCTGGCCCACTGGGATATTCCGGAAGGCTTCCTCTGCCCGCCGGTGCCGGGCCGCGCGGACTATGTTCACCATCTGGCCGACCTGCTGGCGGAAGATAACCAGCGCGCGGTGCCGCGTGAAATCAACGTGCTGGATATCGGCTGCGGGGCTAACCTGATCTATCCGATTATCGGCCACAGCGAGTATCAGTGGCGCTTTACCGGCACCGAGGTCAACCCGCAGGCGATGAGCGCTGCCAACGGCATTATCGCGGCAAACCCGGGCCTGAACCGCGCCATTCGTCTGCGTCGTCAGAAGGACAGTTCGACGATCTTCGGCGGTATTATTCATAAAAATGAGCTGTATCACGCCACAATGTGTAACCCACCGTTCCACGCCTCCGCCGCCGACGCGCGCGAAGGCAGCCAGCGCAAGCTGCGTAATCTGGGGCTGGACCGCAATGCGCCGCTGAACTTCGGCGGGCAGCAGGATGAGCTGTGGTGTGAGGGCGGTGAAAAGGCGTTTATTGGCCGGATGATCGCGGAAAGCGCTGATTTCGCCCGCCAGTGCATCTGGTTCACCTCGCTGGTTTCCCGCCGTGAGAACCTGCCGGAGCTGTGGCGCGCGCTGGAAGAGGCCGACGTGGCCGCCGTGCGCACCATCGATATGGCCCAGGGTCAAAAGCAAAGCCGCTTTATCGCCTGGAGCTTTATGGAACAGCCACAGCGCACGCGCCTGCTGGGCAAGTAAGCTGACTGTGGCTGCGCTGCACACTCTGCCCCGGCGTTTTTTATCCGGTGCAGAGTGCAGGATAGATTGATTTCACTGGTCTACTCCGGAGCGGGCAGCGCCGCCTGTACGCCCGCGGCCCCGGCGACATCGTTGCCGCTCTGCATCACCTGCACCGTCTGGTAAGGCACTTTGATCCCAGCGGCATCGAAGTGCTTTTTCACCATGCCGTCCAGCGCGAATCGCACCGTCCACTGCTTCAGCGGCTGGGTGGTGAACGACACGCGCACGGTAAACGCCTGATTGGTTAAGCCGACCAGCCCGGCAAACGACGGTTCGCCGATCACCATCCCGCGAATGGTTTTATCCTCCAGCAGCTCCCTGACCGCCGCCTGCAGCGTGGCGTTGACCCGATCGGTATCCTCGCGCCGGTCCACGTCGTAGTTCGCCACGAACGAGCCGATACCGCGCACGAAGTTGGCAAAGGTGGTGATCGAAGACCACGGAATAATGTGGTAGGCCCCGGTATCCTGACGGACGCCGACGGAACGAATCGACATCCTTTCCACCGTGCCGGTAATTGGCCCAATCGTCACCAGATCCCCGGTATTCATGCCGTTTTCAAACTGGATAAACACGCCGGTAATAATATCTTTGACCAGCGTTTGCGAACCGAAGGACACCGCCAGCCCCAGCGCCCCGGCACCGGCCAGCAGCGGGGCGATATTGACGCCGATCTCAGACAGCACAATCATAATGGTGATGGTGCTGATGACCACCGCCAGCGCGTTACGGAACAGCGTCAGCAGGGTGCGGGTCCGCGCGCTGGGCATTGGCCTGCCGTGGGAATCCGAGGCCAGCCGGCTCTCAATCAGGCTGGCGAGCAGCGTCCAGCCTACCGCAGAGAAGAACAGGATCACCACGATGCGGATCAGAATATCGACCAGCTTTTCGCCCGCCCCCACGGTGAGCCAGTGCCAGAGGTCGAACAGGTGCCAGGCATTCAGCAGCATCAGCGTGACGGCAAACACGCTGATCACCCGCGCCAGTTTGAGCATCGCCGACAGCCAGCCGTTAACCCGCTGCTGAAGTTCGGGATAGTTACGGCGGAGTTCGGGGGAAAGCACCACGGTTTTATTGATCCAGCGGGTCAGCATGCCGGAAACCAGCGCGCCGATGGCGATGATTGCCAGCGATCGCACGCTGGCGGACATCATAAACTTCAGGCTGTTGCCGGGGTCGAACAGGGAAAACAGGAACAGGGCGATAAAGTAGGCGCTGGCCAGCCAGTGCCACACCAGCGCAAAGGCGCGAATAAAAAATGCGAAAAAGGCCAGCGAGCGATCCGCCAGCCGCGTCAGCTCCAGCTGGATGTTGCGACGGTTGTGGAAAATCAGATAGAGCGCCCACACCGTCACCAGCCCCATGACCAGCACGTTGATCACCGCGCCGACCTGCACATTCACCTGGTTCGAGACGATTGGCACAATCACCAGCAGGCCGTAGCCGATCAGGCCACTCAGCCAGCTGATGCGGGTGCTCCAGTAGATGGCGCGGTCGTCGGTAAGATGGAAAAAGCGCAGCTGGGGAAAACGCGGGCAGAACATCAGCCGCAGCACGGCCTTAAAGAACTCAACCAGGGCAAAGGCGTTCAGAAACAGTCCCTGCTGGTAGGCAATCGTGCGGCTGCCGGCGTTCATGTTGTCGCTGAGTATCTGCCCGACGAACAGCGCCAGCGCCAGCAGCAGCAGATCGATGACAAAGGCCCCGGCGATCATCGCGGGCAGATGCAGCCAGCTGGTCCGTTCGCTGTTCTTACGGCGTCCCCATGCCCCCATCCGCCGGTACAGCGGAGATGCCGCCCAGCGCGTCAGCCAGTAAAAGGCGAACAGCGCGGCTGCCAGCATGGCAAAGTGGCTGAGCGCGTTGAAAAAGGTCTGCTGATTAAACGGCTTGTGGGGGGCATCGACGATATTGCGCTGCAGGGTTTGCAGCCGGGAGGCGAACTCACCGCCGAACTGGCGGCTGACGTCGGTGACGCTCTGCAGGACGGTTTTATCTTCCTCTTCTTCCGGCGGCGTCAGGACCGGGTCGGCGGGGGCTGCCGGGGGTTCTGATGCTTTGCGCAGCTGTTCTATCAGCTGCTGGCGCGACTGGTCGTTATCCAGAATATTGGCCAGTGCGGCCCACGCGGCGCGCTTTTCATCCGCATCAGGCGGCGCGGTTTCTGCGGCGGTTGTCGTCTGCTGCGACTGGGCGGCGACGGCAGCGGCGGGCAGGGTCACGGCGTGGCCTGCTGACAGAAACGTGCTGCAGACCATCAGCAGCAAAGCCTGTAACAGATAGCGCAGTGGGGAAGTGAGTCCGGGCATCCTGTTCTCCTGTTGTGGCACCAGCTTCAGCGGCAACAGAGAAGTATAGACGCCAGCCTCGGGGGCAGCGGGTCATTAGCGGGTTTTTAGGAATCAGACGAAAGCGGGGCGGCGGACGCCGCCCCGGCAGGATCACGAGACGTGCTGCAGGAACTCGCGCAGGCGGGCACTCGGCGGGTTGCTGATCAACTCGTCCGGGTTGCCGTCTTCGGCGATGCGGCCCTTATCGATAAAGATCAGGCGTGAAGCCACCTTCTGGGCGAAACCGACTTCGTGGGTGACGATAACCATGGTCATGCCTTCTTCCGCCAGATCCTGCATCACTTTCAGCACTTCGTGACGCAGTTCCGGGTCAAGGGCGGAGGTGGGCTCATCAAACAGCATCATCTTCGGCTTCACCGCCAGCGCACGGGCGATGGCCACGCGCTGCTGCTGTCCACCGGACAGCTCGGAAGGGAAGTGGTTCGCGCGCTCGGCGAGGCCCACTTTGCTCAGCAGCTCTTTTGCCAGGCGGTGAGCATCGGCTTTCTTCGCACCGCGTACGCGGATCGGACCAAAGGCCACGTTGTCCAGCGCGCTCATCTGCGGGAACAGATGGAACTGCTGGAATACCATGCCGGCTTCCTGGCGGATCAGGCGGTCGTCGACTTTCGGGTCGTTAACCTTCAGGCCGTCAACGATCAGCTCGCCGCTGGTGATCTCTTCCAGCTTGTTGATGCAGCGCAGCAGGGTGGACTTACCGGAACCGGATGGGCCGATAATCACCACCACTTCGCCTTTTTCGATCTTCAGGTCGATATCGTGCAGTACCTGAGTCGCACCGAAGTGCTTGGAAACGTTCTTAAATTCAATCACAGGATTTTCATCCTTTTCTCAATGCGACGCAGAACAAAGCTCAGCACCAGCGTAATAATCAGATAGATAACGGCAACGGCGCTCCAGATTTCCAGCGCGCGGAAGTTACCGGCAATAATTTCCTGCCCCTGGCGGGTCAGTTCGGCCACGCCGATGACGATAAACAGGGAGGTGTCCTTGATGCTGACAATCCACTGGTTACCCAGCGGCGGCAGCATACGGCGCAGCGCCAGCGGCATAATCACGTAGCGCAGCGTCTCGCGGCTGGACAAGCCCAGCGCCAGACCGGCTTCACGGAAGCCGCGGTTAATCGACAGCACCGCACCACGGGTGATTTCGGCGATATAGGCACCGGAGTTGATGATGATAGTGACCACGGCCGCGCTGAACGGGTCGATCCGCAGATCGTTAAACGCCATGGGCAGAGCAAAGTAGATGAACATCACCTGCACCACGATTGGGGTGCCGCGAATCAGTTCGATGAAAACCAGCGCGATGTTGCGTGACAGCCAGCCGCCGTAGGCGCGGGCAAAACCGGCAACGAGGCCGATTATCACACCGCCAACCAGGCCCAGGACCGAAATCCACAGGGTCAGCTTGGCACCTTCAAGCAGGATTGGAATAGCAGGCCAGATGGCGCTCCAGTCAAACTGCATGTTTATTCTCCGGATCTAAAACCATTTTTGTTGATGTGGAAAAATGCGGGAACAATCGTTCCCGCATTAAGTACAGCCGTTCGACTCTTATTATTTAGGTTCGCTGCCGAACCATTTTTTGTACAGCGTGTTGTAAGTTCCGTTCTCTTTCAGCGTTTTCAGCGCGCCGTTCACTTTTTCACGCAGGTCGTCGCTGCCTTTCGGGAAGGCAATGCCGTACTGCTGAGCTTCAACCGGCTCGCCTACCGCTTTAAACTGGCCTTTGCCAGCGGTATGGATGAAGTACAGGATGTTTGGCGTGTCGTGCAGCACGGCGTCAGCACGGTTGGTGCCAAGCTCCATGTAGGCGTTATCGATGTTCGGGAACTGGCGCAGATCTTTGGTTTTGATGTGCTCTTTCGCGTAGTCCACGGAACCGGTGCCGCTCTTCACTGCCACCACTTTGCCGTTCAGGTCTTCAATACCCTTCACGCTGTCGTTGTTGGCTTTCACCATCACCTGCAGGCCGCTTTTGTAGTAGCCGTCAGAGAATTCAATCGCTTTCTTACGCTCGTCGGTAATCGTGATACCGGCCAGTGCCAGATCGATATTACGCGTCTGCAGCGCAGGGATGATACCGGCGAAATCCATCGGTTTCAGGGTGTATTCAAGATTCAGTTGTTTTGCAATTGCATCCCACAGGTCGATGTCGAAGCCGACATATTTATCACCCTGTTTGAATTCGAAAGGAACAAAAGCGGTATCTGTTGCGACGATCAGTTTCTTATCTGCAGCTGTGGAAGACACGGCGAACGCCATGGTCAGCGCAGCCAGAGTGACCTTAAAAATTGACTTCATCATTTTATCCTTATCGCTTCCCGGAACGTCTTTCCCGGTTAAATGCCAGCAGCCCTATGAAAGAATCATGCCAGGTTTGCAATGGTATGGAAAACAGCGGGTTAAATGCGAGTTTTCCGAAAGGTGCTGACACGATACAGTGTGTTGCACTATTCTGGGGCGTCATTTTGGTGCATCTCGTCCAGTGTGGTGCAATGGGTCGCCCGACTAGCATTAGCAGTTGTAGCAAATTGCCGGATAAAAACAACAGATAGTGTCGTAGGGGATTAATTTATTGCCAGTGGGCTCTGATTTTTTGGGGGAATAGCGTGGGGTGTGCGCTGAAGTGCAGGATAAAAAAAGAGCAGATGGCGGGGCCATCTGCTCAGTTGTGGTGAATGCGTCAGATTAACGCAGCGGGTTTATTCGATGTTGGACTCGATAAACCACAGGAATTTATCCAGATCGCGGGAAGCCGCGGTGAAGATGTCGGCGCTGTCTTCATCAGACACTTCGCTGATAGCTTTGCGGACATCGTTGGCCACCACCGCGTAGCGGTCGGCCAGCGCTTTCAGGTGTTCCTGTACGCTGTGAATGTTCAGCGGATAGCTTTTCAGCGGCGTTCTGTCGTTAACAATCTGCGTGGTGCCGAGTGCAACGCCGCCCAGCTGAACCACACGCTCAGCAATCGTATCCTGGTGGTCGGTAATCGCGGTGCGGAATCCATCCAGCATTTCATGTACGGCAATGAAGTTAGCGCCGCGCATGTTCCAGTGTGCCTGCTTGGTGATCAGGGACAGGTCGATGAATTCGGTAACCAGACGATTAAGCACCTCAATGGTGGCTTTTTTATCGTCTTCAGCCACATCGTTACGGGTGTAAATCAGATCAGAAGATTTTGCTTTAACCAGTTTAGCGGTACTCATCATTAATATCCTCTTGATGGTCAGGTTGTCCTGTTAAATTACGGAAATAAGTATAGCACCGTTTTTTAAACCTGCAGTAACGGTGGTGCCTATTGCTTTAATAGCGTGCGATGAGTTGATTTAGCAGGTGTTTATTTGTTTTTTTTCGATTTCGGAAATATTAACAAGAATGATTTTTATTTTCGATAATTAGCCATGGCGTTGAATTATATCAATGTTTTAATTTCAGGGTGAAAATCGACTTACTCTGTAAGTAATAATTAACGATTGTTGCCATGTTAATTTATTGTTACTGCATAAAATAATAAACCGAGGACTTTCCCGCTCCGTTCAGGCGAAGCGGGAAGGCGTGCGTTATTCCCGACTCTCGTTGACCGGCACGATTTTCGTCTTTGCCGGACGTAACGTCATGGTGGAACCGGCAGACGCCACGATGATTGCCAGCAGCGCCAGCCACTGTACCAGGCTCAGCACCTCGCCGAGGAAAAGCATGCCGGAGATTGCTGCCATCGCCGGTTCCAGGCTCATCAGGGTGCCGAAGGTCCGCGCGGGCATCCGGGTCAGCGCGACCATTTCAAGAGAATAGGGCAGTGCGCTGGAAAGAACGGCAATCGCCAGGCCAATCGGGATCAGCGACAGCGCCCAGCCGCCGCTGTTAGCAAACGTCACGCCCAGTGGAACAAACACCAGTGCGCCAATCAGCGAGCCCATTGCCGCGGTGGCCGGCCCGTGCTGGCTGCCGGCACGCTTGCCGGTGATGATATACACCGCCCACAGCGCGCCTGCGCCCAGGGCAAGCAGCGCGCCAACGGGATCGACGCTGCTGATGTTCTCGCCAAGCGGCAGCAGAAACAGCAGCCCCAGCAGTGCCAGCACCACCCAGAGGAAATCCAGCGGACGGCGCGAACTGGCCAGCGCCAGCGCCAGCGGTCCGGTAAACTCCAGCGCGACCGCTATGCCGAGTGGCACCGTGCGGATCGATAAGTAAAACAGATAGTTCATCCCGCCCAGCGACAGGCCGTAAATAATCAGCGGCAGGATTTGGCTGCGATGAAAGCGCAGACGCCAGGGTTTAAACACGATGCAGAGGATCAGCGTGCCCAGCCCGAGGCGCAGGGCGGTAATGCCCGGCGCGCCCACCAGTGGGAAAAGCGATTTAGCCAGCGCTGCGCCACCCTGTATTGACGTCATGGCAATCAGCAAGAGCAGCACGGGAAGCCAGACGGCATTTTTTAACTGTTGAGCGGACATCCTTTATCTCAATCCTTATGTTCCGTTGTTAACGTAAGTCGCTATTCAGTCTACTTGAACGGAGACGGAAATCTCAGCGTGTCGCGCTAAAAAATAAACGGAAGCTAAAGAAAACAAAAGAGTTAGGTAAAGAACTGTCAGGTTTCAATTAGGATTACTCTCAATGAACCTTTTTTTACATGGCCTAAAATAGCGAGTGATGTCGCATAAATATAAGAAAAATGAATAACATATAAACTTCCATTAACTTTCTGTTACACCAAATATTTCGTTAGACAATGAAAATAGGGCGGAGTTTCCCACTATATTTTGTTATATTTTTAGCGTTGTCAGGATAGAAGTACTTTTTACATTTGAGGTGGTTATGAAAAAAATTGCATGTCTTTCAGCACTGGCTTGCGTTCTGGCAGTTTCTGCTGGTTCAGCAATGGCACAAAGCACCGTTACCGCTGGTTATGCGCAGAGCGACTACCAGGGAATTGCTAACAAAGCTAACGGCTTCAACCTGAAATATCGTTACGAAAACGGTAGCGATCCACTGGGCTGGATTGGTTCTTTCACCTACACCGAGAAAGATCGTACTGACGCAGGCGATTACATCAAGGGCCAGTACTACGGCTTCACCGGTGGTCCTGCTTACCGTCTGAACGACTGGGCGAGCATCTACGGCGTTGTGGGTATCGGCTACGGTAAATACCAGTACAACGAACCAAATCGTGAAAAATATGACTCCAGCGACGTAGGCTTCTCCTACGGTGCAGGTCTGCAGTTCAACCCAATCCAGAACGTTGCTCTGGACGTGGGCTACGAGCAGAGCCGTATCCGCAGCGTTGACGTGGGTACCTGGACTGCTGGCGTAGGCTACAGCTTCTAAGTTGCCTGTGCCCGGTTCGCATCTGCGAATCTGCGCTGATAAATCCGCCCTTCGGGGCGGATTTTTTTTGGCCGTTACTTAGCGAAAGGATCCTGCCCGAGCTGGCTGAACGGCAGACGCTTCAGGGCAAAGTTGGTGACCTGAATCGCCGGGCCCTTATCGTTTGAGACAAAACGGTAGGTGGGATTAATCTCTCTGGCGCGGATGCCGGTCCACTGCGAAAACAGCAGTAAAAAGTCATTGGCGGAACGCGGCTGGGTCATCATCTGATGGCGACTGTCGTTGCTGGAGCTGATAAACATCGGCACCTCGAAGTTCTGACGATACTTGTCGTCGTGAGTCAGATACTCGTTGCGCGTGCCTTTTTCCTTAAAAGCCAGCCCGTGGTCGGAGAAATACATCAAAGAATAACTCAGCCCGCTACCGTGCAGCTGCTGCCACAGCTGGTTGAGGAAGCCGTCGGTTTGCGTAATGCTGTAAAGATAGCAGGAGGTTTCGCTGGAGTGAAGGTGCTCAACGAAGCGCCCGCGGGTGCGATCGCAGGCTTTTGGATGCGACCCCACCAGGTGATACACCAGCAGGCGCGGTTTTTCCACCGGCCTGGCCAGCGCCGCTGCGGTAAAGCCCAGCAGATCTTCATCCCGCGTGTTTTTATCCGCTTCAAAATCGCCCTGCTTGAGGAAATGCACCGTCTTCGCGCGGCGGGCGATGCTGGCAATCGGCGTATCAAACTGCCCAATCTGCCCCTGATTCGACAGCCACCAGGTATCAAAGCCCGCGCGGTTCGCAAGGCTGATAATATTGTTCTGGTACTGCGGCTGGCCGTTAATGACCTGGTTCAGCGTCAGGCCCAGTGATTTCTGGGTGGAGGAGGCTGCCGAGGTGTACTGGCTGAAAAACTGGCCGCTGAGCTGGCTGGCAAACGGGGTATTATCCCAGCGCCCCCCAAAAGCGCCCATCGCGTCACGGCGTGCGCTTTCACCGATCACAATGACGTAAACCTGCCGATCGGGTTTGACGCTGAGCAGGTGCCAGTCATCCTGCAGCGTGGCAAGCTGGTTCATGCGGTCGATCTCTTTATCCACCGACACTTTACTTTCAACCGTATCCTTCACGAAGCGCACCAGCGGATAACCGGCATCTTTCAGATTGAACACGCCGCCGGTGAGCTGATTCAGCACCGGCTGGGTGAGCCAGGCCACCACGACGAAAGCCAGACAGGCGCTTTCACGATGCCCCCACTTTGTTTTTGGCTCGGGTTTGCGCCTCAGCGACAGTAAACCGGCGGCGATAATCGCCAGGCCAATGGCATAGTCGTGCAGCGGAAAAATCATCAGCACCTCGCTGGCTTCTTCCGCATTGGTGGCGTGCAAAGCAAGCAGGGTGTTGAAATTGGGCGGGCCATAAACCTGACCAAAGGGATAATAGAAACCGGCAATCAGCGTGGTCAGTACCAGCAGGGCTTTTTGCCCCTTCGGCAGCACGCGGGCGAGCAGCATCAATAGCGCCGTAAAGGCCAGAAGATAAAGCCATTCCAGAACGTAGCCAAATGCCTGGTTAATCATAAAAGAAAGCAGCAAATACAGCCCGGTATACGGGCTCAGCCAGCCACGGTAACGGCTTACCGAAGCGGTTTTCAGTAGGGTCAGGTTCATACTCAATTCTTTTAGAAAATGCTATAGCTCACCGCTTCAGCTTGACTGAAGTGGCAGACCGCCTGATACAGCTCGTCAGAAATGGGGGGGCTGGGGAAGGGAGGGACCCGATCGGCCTGCATTCTTTACGAAAGGCTGGGAAGATAGTCGTTGTTTTGGCGGAAGGCAACCAGCAATATGAATAAGTTATGTGAAGCAGTATACAAAATGAATACGGACGGGGCAGGGTTTAAGAGGCCGGGGTTGCCGGCCTGTTATTCAGCAGCATTTCAAGCAGCATCAGCCGCAGGGTAAACGGAGAACGACAGAGCAGTTTCAACAGTAATGGTACTCTCATGTTAAGCCCCTCCAACAGTCAGGGTATGAACGAATTATCAACAGATATAGCACAGGCTATATCCCATAGCCAGAGCTAATACGCTAAATTTTGTGCTTCTTTGAGCTTCGTTTACAATGTCAGTCGAACAGACCGCTGCACGCTGTTAAAAAGCAGGGGTTGATAATAAGAGGAAGCTGAATGAGTCGTCGCGCAAAAGTAGCAGTGCCCGCGCCACTGAAAGATATTGAAGAGCATGTCGAAGGCTTCCGCCAGGTACGTGAAGCCCATCGCCGTGAATTAATCGATGACTATGTTGAGCTGATTTCCGATCTGATCCGCGAGTTCGGTGAGGCGCGGCAGGTTGATATGGCTGCCCGTCTTGGGGTTTCACAGCCAACGGTGGCAAAAATGTTAAAGCGCCTGGCAACCGCAGGTCTGGTGGAGCAGGTGCCCTATCGTGGCGTCTTCCTGACCCCGGAAGGCGAAACGCTGGCGGAACAGAGCCGTGAACGTCACCACATCGTTGAGACATTCCTGCTGGCGTTAGGTATCAGCCCGGATACCGCCCGCCGCGATGCCGAAGGCATTGAGCATCACGTCAGCGATGAGACGTTGGCTATTTTCCAGAAGTTCAGTGAAAGCCGTCAGTAATCTACTCCAACTCTGCGAGCCAGCATGACAACCCTGCTCAGGCCTTTTTTGCACGATCGTTTTCTGCATCTGTTAGTGGTTCTGGGCCTGTTGCTGGCCTGCTTTGTTCCTTTCTCCCTGGCCGAACTGCCCCGAGCGGTTGACTGGCCGACGATGATCACCCTGTGTGGCCTGTTAATGCTGACCAAAGGCATTGAGGCCAGCGGCTATTTCGATGCGCTGGGCCGTCGCCTGGTGCAGGGCTTTCACCATCAGCGCCAGCTGGCGCTGTTCCTGGTGGCCGCCGCCGCGCTGCTGTCGACGTTCCTGACCAATGATGTGGCGCTGTTTATCCTCGTGCCCCTGACGCTTTCGCTGCGGAAATATTCGGCGCTGCCGATTGCGCGGCTGATTATCTTTGAAGCGCTGGCGGTGAATGCGGGATCGCTGCTGACCCCGATCGGCAATCCACAAAATATTCTGCTGTGGCGTCACGGCGATCTGGGCTTCGGCGGGTTTATCTGGCAGATGCTGCCGCTGGCGGTGCTGATGCTGGTGAGTCTGCTGCTGCTGACCGTCTGTTGCTTTCCCGCCCGGCCGATTGAACGCCATCAGCATGAGGAGGAGCCCCGCTGGCAGCGGCCTCTGCTGATCGTCAGCGCGCTGCTTTATGCGCTGTTTATTGCGGCGCTGGAACAGGATCTGGCGATCTGGGGATTAGGCCTGGTGTTTGTCGTCTTCCTGCTGATGGCCCGGCGTATTCTGCTGACCATCGACTGGAGCCTGCTGGTGGTGTTTATCGCCATGTTTGTCGACGTGTTTTTGCTGACCCGGCTCCCGGTTCTGCAGTCCTCCCTGCACGCCGTCGGCCAGCTGCCGCAGCTGGGGCAGTTTCTGCTGGCGGCGGGCCTGTCGCAGATTATCAGCAATGTCCCCACGACCATCCTGCTGCTGAGCAGCCTGCCGCCTTCGGCGCTGCTGGCCTGGGCGGTGAATATCGGCGGTTTCGGTTTATTACCGGGTTCGCTGGCTAACCTTATCGCGCTGAGAATGGCGAAAGATCGCCGCATCTGGTGGCATTTCCATCTTTATTCCGTGCCGATGCTGCTGTGGGCGCTGGTCAGCGGCTGGATCCTTCTTTTGATTATTCGTGCTGCCTGAACCCCGGGCAGCCTGGTTTCGTCAAGAAAGCCTGGTAATTGTCAATTTACGCTTTATGTTTAAATCAGACTGACTCATTGCGACTTAATTTTGAGTGCACCTTCTGATTGATGGGAACTATGGCTAATCAAACGACTTCAGCATCGACTGATGAGACCGCTCATCAGCACGACCAGCAATCCCCGAACCACGATGACAACGACACTCCCCGCAAACGGCCCGGCAAAAAACCGCTGATTATCCTCGCGATAGTGGTGGTGGTGATGCTGGTGATTGCGCTGTGGTTCTGGCTGACTACCCGTAATATTGAAACCACCGATGACGCCTTTACCGAGGCGGACGCCGTGACTATCTCACCGAAAACCTCAGGCTATGTGACCGAGCTCAGGGTGAAAGACAACCAGCGGGTGAAGAAGGGCGATCTGCTGGTGGTGATCGATCCGCGCGATACCACCGCACAGCAGGCGCAGGCGCAGGCACAGCTCAGTCTGGCCCAGGCTCAGCTGCATCAGGCCCAGGCGCAGCTCAGCCTGGCGAAGGTGCAGTATCCGGCGCAAAAAGATCAGGCGCTGGCGCAGCAGGCACGCGCAGAGGCCAACTATGTCAATGCGCTGTCTGACGATAAACGTCAGCGTAACGTCGATCCGCGCGCCACCTCGCAGCGCAATATTGATTCTGCCAGCGCCCAGCTGCGATCCGCGAAAGCGGAGCTGGAAAATGCCAAAGCGCAGGTGGAAGTGGCCTCGCAGGTGGCTCTGCAAATTCGCCAGCAGGAGACCAACGTTGAAGCCCGCCAGAGCCAGGTTGAACAGGCGCAGGCGCAGCTCAACGTGGCCAATCTGAATCTCTCATACACCGAAGTGCGCGCGCCGTACGATGGCTTTGTCACCAAGCGTAATGTGCAGGTGGGCACGCTGGTGCAGGCGGGATCCTCACTGTTCTCGCTGGTGTCGCCGGAGGTGTGGATCGTCGCTAACTTTAAAGAGTCGCAGCTGCGGCGCATGAAGCCGGGCGATAAGGTGGAAATCGGCGTGGATGCGTGGCCGGATCTGAAGCTTGAAGGGCACGTCGACAGCGTGCAGATGGGTTCCGGTTCCCGCTTCTCGGCCTTCCCGTCGGAAAACGCCACCGGTAACTATGTGAAAATCGTGCAGCGCGTTCCGGTTAAAATCGTTATCGACAGGGGGCTGGATCCGAATCACCCGCTGCCGATTGGCCTCTCCGTTGAGCCGAAGGTGACGGTGGAATGACCCCCGGCCAGAGCTGGAAGCCGTCCAGTAACCCCTGGCTGGTGGCCATGACGGTCACGCTGGCGGTATTCATGGAAATCCTGGATACCACCATCGTCAACGTGGCCCTGCCGCACGTGGCGGGCTCGCTCTCAGCCAGCTATGACGAATCCACCTGGGTGCTGACCTCGTACCTGGTGGCCAACGGCATCGTGCTGCCGATTTCTGCCTTCCTCAGCCGCCTGCTGGGGCGCAAGCAGTTCTTCCTGATCTGTATTGTGATGTTCACCGTCTGTTCGTTCCTTTGCGGCATTGCCACCGAACTGTGGCAAATCATTCTGTTTCGTGTGATGCAGGGCTTCTTTGGCGGTGGCCTTCAGCCGGTGCAGCAGTCGGTGCTGCTGGATTATTTCAAACCGGAAGATCGCGGCAAAGCGTTCGGCCTCTCTTCCATCGCGGTGATCGTCGCACCGGTCATGGGCCCGACGCTGGGGGGCTGGATCACCGACAACTACAGCTGGCGCTGGGTGTTCTTTATCAATATCCCGGTGGGGATCCTCAGCGTGCTGGCGATTTATCAGCTGCTGGAAGATCCGCCGTGGGAGCGCAAGTGGGCGAAGGGCAAACTGCGCGTGGACTATATCGGCATCAGCCTGATTACCCTTGGGCTGGGCTGCCTGCAGGTAATGATGGATCGCGGTGAAGATGAAGACTGGTTCAACTCCAGCTTTATCGTCACCTTTGGTCTGCTGGCGCTGACCGGTATTGTTGGCGCGATCTACTGGCTGCTGTATGCCAAAAAACCGGTGGTCGATCTGCACGTGCTGAAGGACCGTAACTTTGCGGTGGCGGGGCTGCTGATGGCCGGAATGGCGGCGATACTCTACGGCAGTTCGGTGGTGATCCCCCAACTGGCGCAGCAGGATCTGGGCTATACCGCCACGCTTTCCGGCCTGGTACTGTCGCCGGGGGCGGTGCTGATCGTGCTGTCGATCCCGCTGGTGCTGAAGCTGATGCCGCTGATACAGACCCGGCTGATTATCGCCTTCGGCTTCACGCTGCTGATGCTGTCGTTTATCTATTCGGCCACGCTGACCCCGGATATCGACTTCACCACGCTGGTGATGATGCGCAGCGCGCAAACCATCGGGCTGGGCTTCCTGTTTGTGCCGCTGACTACCATTGCGTTCGTCACTATCCCGCAGCGGCTCAACGCCGACGCCTCGGCGCTGTTTACCATGTTCCGTAACGTGGCCGGTTCCATCGGTATTTCGCTGTCCACGGCGATGATAACCGAGCGAACCCAGGCGCGGAGCGCGGAGATGGTGCACAACATGACGCCGCTCAACGAGCCGTTCAATCTTGCCGTAGAGCGCTGGGCGCAGGGCGTGCGCGACTTTGTCCATATGGCGGGCGATCCCATCACCATTGCAACCGGGCAGCTCTACCAGCAGATGATCGTGCAGGCGAGGTTCCTCGCCTATATTGACGTCTTTATGGGCCTGAGCATTGTGGCCCTGATCCTGATTCCATTTTGTCTATTGCTGTCGCCGATTAAGAGCGAAGGCAGTGCGGGAGCACACTGAGATGCACGTTTATTTCCCTCCGGCCCGTTCGCGAACGGCAGCGCTGGTGGCCGCAGTGCTGGCGCTGAGCGCCTGTGCCGTTGGCCCTGATTATCAGGTTCCCAAACCCACCACGCCGGCCAGCTTTAACAGCATGCAGTCGGGCAGCGCATCGCGCCCGCAGGCGACGGCGGTGAACGCCAGCTGGTGGAAATCCTTTAACGATCCGCAGCTGGACAGCCTGATTGAGCGGGCGATTGCCGGCAATCTGTCGCTGCAGCAGGCGGTACTGCGCATTGCCGGCGCGCGCCAGCAGCTGAGCCAGGCGCGCGGTGCCTGGGCACCCTCGGTTAACGGCAACGCCAGATTTACCCGGCAGCAGCTAGGCATCAAGGGCGAGCTGGAATCCGAAGGGGCCTACGATCGCCTGGATCAGGTTGATACCGACACTGACCTGAAACCGGTGCTGGACAGCCTGTCTAAACCCGTTGGCCTCTACCAGGGCAGCTTTGATGCCTCCTGGGAGCTGGATATGTGGGGTAAAGTCCGCCGTCAGGTCGAAATGGCCGGCGCGCAGCAGCAGCAGTCGATAGAAAACCGCAATGACGCGCTGGTGTCGCTGGAGGCGGAAGTGGCCAGGGCCTATCTGCAGCTGCGCGGCGCGCAGGCGATCACCGCGACGCTGGAAACGCAGATTGCCGTGGCGCAGCAGACGCTGGAGCTGACCCAGAGCCAGCAGCGCAACGGGCTGGCACCGCAGACCAACGTGGAGAACGCTCGTGCCCAGTACAACCTGCTGCGCTCCCAGCTGCCGCAGTATCAGGCGCAGATCCATCAGGCGATGAACGGCCTGGCGGTGCTGACCGGGCGGGTGCCCGGCGCGCTGGATGGTGAACTGGCGGCCAGCAAAGCGTTCCCTGCGCTGCCGCAGGTGGTGCCGGTCGGTATCCCTGCCACGCTGGCCCGTCGCCGCCCTGATGTCCGCGAGGCGGAAGCCAGTCTGCACGCCGCTACGGCGAATATCGGCGTGTCGGTGGCCGAACTGTTCCCGAGCGTGTCGCTGACCGGCCAGTTTGGCATGCGCAACAGCGATGCCAGCTACCTGGACAACTGGAGCAGCCACTTCTACAGCTACGGCCCGTCCGTCTCTATCCCGATATTCCAGGGAGGGCGGCTGGTATCCAGCGTGAAAGTGGCGCGTGCGCAGCAGGCCAGCGCCGCGCTGGGCTACCGGCAGACGGTGCTGACCGCGCTGCAGGATGTGGAAAACGCGCTGGTCAGCTACCGCAGCGATCAGCAGCAGGTGGTCGGGCTGGATGAAACGGTGAAGGCGCAGCAGTCGGCGTTCAATCTGGCCAGCGACAGCTATCGACAGGGGATTTCTTCGTTTATTGAAGCGCTCGACGCCCAGCGCCAGCTGGCGCAGGCGCAGCAGCAGGCCGAGCAGGCGAGGGTGCAGACCGGGCTGGACCTGGTGGCGCTGTATAAAGCGCTGGGCGGCGGCTGGGAGAATTATCAGGATGTCACCCTGCCGGAATATTCCGTATTTGGCCCGGCGGAAACCCCGCAGTAATATCGCTTTTGCCGAGCCTCCATTCGGGGGCTCACTCCTCTTCGTACTACGCCATTCCCGATGCCGCTTCCTCAATGTTTATCACCCGGCAGATTTACCCCCTGTATTAACTCCGGTTATCTATCGCAACGCTCACCCGGATGGATAACGATGAGAGCGATGATGATGTAATGATAAATAAAACATCATTAGCATAACGTATTGATTTTAAGGTTTTTTAAATCTATTTTGGCTGGGATTTAAATGAATGCCTGAATGATAGATAGCTATCATGGATATTATTTATGAAATTTAAATTCTCTTTTTTCATGATATGAAATGAAACGGCAGGCATATTACCTCACCAGTTCAACCCTGAAAGCGAATTAATGAGTCTTGCGTCACAAAATAAAGGGAGTAATGAGATCGCTGCCTCAAAATTTAATTTTCATTGTTAATAAAAATGAAAAAAATGATCTAAATTGGTCATGCAGGCGGTTGTTGTTAAAACAAGGTTGAGTTTTTCCGCTCTGTCCCCTTACCAACCAGGTCGTTAAGAGGTCTTTGTAGTCACTATGGCAAAAGAACAATATATAAGCGCTAACCGGGCATCAGGTCCCAATAGCAACACCAAAACGGAACCCCTCGTGAAAGTGATTGCCGCCATCGCTACGCTTGGTGGCCTGCTGTTTGGCTATGACACCGGCGTTATTTCCGGCGCCCTGCTGTTTATGGGCGACGAGTTACACCTTACTCCCTTCACTACCGGACTGGTCACCAGCTCACTGCTGTTTGGTGCGGCGTTTGGCGCACTGTTCTCCGGTCATTTCGCCGCCGCGGTCGGGCGCAGAAAGATCATCATCACCCTGGCGATAATCTTCGCGATGGGTTCGATCGGCACCTCGCTGGCCCCTGACGTGGAGTGGATGATCTTCTTCCGCGTGGTGCTGGGCGTTGCCGTCGGCGGCGCGTCGGCAACCGTACCGGTTTATATCGCGGAAATTGCGCCCGCCAACAAGCGTGGGCAGTTGGTGACGATCCAGGAGCTGATGATCGTTTCCGGTCAGATGCTGGCCTACATCTCCAACGCCGGGTTTAACGCGGCCTGGGGCGGGCATGATACCTGGCGCTGGATGCTGTTCGTTGCCACGGTTCCCGCGGTGCTGCTGTGGTTTGGCATGATGTTTATGCCGGACACGCCGCGCTGGTACGCGATGCAAGGGCGGCTGGCCGAAGCACGTAAGGTGCTGGAGCGCACGCGTGCGAAGGAAGACGTGGAGTGGGAGCTGGAGGAGATTACCGAAACGCTGGAAGAAGAGGACCGCCAGCAAACGCGCTCCAGCGTCCGCGAGCTGAAAAAGCCCTGGCTGTTTAAGCTGTTTCTGATCGGCGTGGGCATTGCCGTTATTCAGCAAACGTCGGGCGTGAACACCATCATGTACTACGCGCCGACCATGCTGAAAGCGGTGGGCATGAGCACCGACGCCGCGCTGTTCGCCACTATTGCCAACGGCGCTATCTCGGTGCTGATGACCTTTGTTGGCATCTGGCTGCTGGGGCGTCTTGGCCGCCGCACGCTGGTGAAAATCGGCCAGTTTGGCTGCACCGCCTGCCTGTTCTTTATCGGCGCGGTCAGCTATTTCATGCCGGAAACCCTCAATGGTGAAGTGGATGTTCTGCGCAGTTACATGGTGCTGCTGGGCATGCTGATGTTTTTAAGCTTCCAGCAGGGGGCGCTGTCTCCGGTGACCTGGCTGCTGCTATCTGAAATCTTCCCGACCCGCCTGCGCGGCGTCTTTATGGGCGGTGCGGTGTTCGCGATGTGGATTGCCAACTTCCTTATTTCACTCGCTTTCCCGCTGCTGCTGGCAAGCGTGGGCCTTTCCGGCGCTTTCTTTATTTTCGGTCTGATTGGCGTCTGCGGTGCGCTGTTCGTGATTAAATGCGTGCCGGAAACCCGTAACCGCAGCCTGGAGCAGATTGAACATTATCTGCACGACTGGCTGAGTAAAGAGGATGAGGCCGCAACGCCGGCCCCGGCAAAGAACAAAGCGGAAAGCCACTAAGCTTCCGGCCGGGCAATCGCCCGGCCTTTTTACGCCCTCAACGTGATGACCTCTGCCGCCTGCCGCACCAGCGCACTGTATTCGCCGCGCCGTTTTTGGCATAATGCGCGCTGACTCACATCCTCACTACGTAAAATAAAGGCTATCCTGTGCTAGTTTCCAGCAACGTCACCATGCAGTTTGGCAGTAAGCCGCTGTTCGAAAACATTTCTGTCAAATTCGGCGGCGGCAACCGCTACGGTCTGATCGGTGCCAACGGCAGCGGTAAGTCCACCTTTATGAAAATTCTTGGTAGCGATCTGGTGCCTTCTGCCGGTAACGTCTCCATCGATCCGAACGAACGTATCGGTAAGCTGCGCCAGGATCAATTCGCCTTCGAGCAGTATTCCGTGCTGGATACGGTGATCATGGGCCACGGTGAACTGTGGGCGGTGAAGGAAGAGCGTGATGCTATTTATGCGCTGCCGGAAATGAGCGAGGAAGATGGCTATAAGGTCGCCGACCTCGAAGAGCAGTACGGCGAAATGGACGGTTACACCGCGGAAGCGCGCGCCGGTGAACTGCTGCTGGGCGTGGGTATTCCGCTGGAGCAGCATTACGGCCCGATGAGCGAAGTAGCACCCGGCTGGAAGCTGCGCGTATTGCTGGCGCAGGCGCTGTTCTCTAACCCGGAAATCCTGCTGCTTGACGAACCGACGAACAACCTGGACATCGATACCATTCGCTGGCTGGAGCAGGTGCTGAACGAGCGTAACAGTACCATGATTATTATCTCGCACGACCGTCACTTCCTGAATATGGTCTGCACGCATATGGCCGATCTGGACTACGGTGAACTGCGCGTTTATCCGGGCAACTACGACGAATATATGACGGCCGCCACCCAGGCGCGTGAACGTCTGCTGTCGGATAACGCCAAGAAAAAGGCGCAGATCAATGAACTGCAGTCCTTCGTCAGCCGCTTCAGCGCCAACGCCTCGAAATCCCGTCAGGCAACCTCTCGCGCCAAGCAGATTGATAAAATCAAGCTGGATGAAGTGAAAGCGTCCAGCCGCCAGAACCCGTTTATCCGCTTTGAGCAGGATAAAAAGCTGTTCCGTAACGCGCTGACCCTTGAAGCCGTGACCAAAGGTTTCGACAACGGTCCGCTGTTTAAAAACCTGAACGCGCTGCTGGAAGTCGGTGAGAAGCTGGCGATCATTGGGCCGAACGGTATCGGTAAAACCACCCTGCTGAAAACGCTGGTCGGCGAGCTGACTCCGGATTCCGGAACCGTTAAATGGTCTGAAAACGCGCAGATTGGCTATTATGCGCAGGACCATGCTCATGACTTCAGCGACAATCTCACCGTGTTTGACTGGATGAGCCAGTGGATGCAGGAAGGGGACGACGAGCAGGCAGTACGCAGCATCCTCGGCCGTCTGCTGTTCAGCCAGGACGACATCAAGAAGCCTGCTAAAGTGCTTTCCGGTGGGGAAAAGGGTCGTATGCTGTTCGGTAAGCTGATGATGCAGAAACCGAATATCCTGATTATGGATGAACCAACCAACCACCTGGATATGGAATCCATCGAAGCGCTGAATATGGCGCTGGAAATGTACGAAGGAACGCTGATCTTCGTTTCTCACGACCGTGAGTTCGTCAGCTCGCTGGCAACCCGCGTGATTGATATGTCTCCGGGCAAGCTCACCGACTTTACCGGCAACTACGAAGATTACCTGCGCAGCCAGGGCATCGTCTAACGTGCTTTCGTGGGCCAGATGCTTCTGGCCCACGCCTAATTGTTCTCCGCCACCCGATTTTTCCCCGCATTTTTCGCCGCGTATAGCGCGCGATCCGCCCCGGCAATTAACGCCTGCGGCGACAGCGCCTGATTTTCCTGCGTCATCACATGCAGCCCAACGCTGACCGAGACCGCCTGCTGGCCACCGCTGTTGTGCTGATGAGGAATGTTCAGCGCGGTAATCGCCTCAAGCGCCTGCTGGGCGAAACGATAGGCCATATCGCGATCGCAGCCGGGCAGAATAATCGCAAACTCTTCACCGCCGTAGCGGGCGACCAGATTATCCGGCCGGTGGGGCAGGTGGGCCAGCGCGTCGGCGATTTTCCTCAGGCAGTCGTCGCCTGCCGGATGGCCGTAAGTATCGTTAAATGCCTTAAACGCGTCGACGTCAATCATCAGCAGCGCGAGCGGGACCTGTAATTTGTTCGCCCGATCGATACTGTGCTGCAGATAGAGATCGAACTGACGCCGGTTAGCCAGCCCGGTCAGGCCGTCAACCAGCGCCAGGGTCTGCAGCGTCCGGTTCATGGCGGTTAGCCGGTCGCGCACGGCGGCCAGCTCCTGCTGGTTTTTCAGGTTCAGGCTGATATGCCGCAGCACCAGCATGCCCAGCAGGAAAATCACCAGCAGCAGAATGGTACAAAGCGCAATATAGACGCTCAGCGTGGAGAACCAGCCGCGCATCAGCTGCCTTTTATCATAGCCGGCGACGGTGACCAGCGAATATCGCTGCAGGGCCGAGTAGCCGAAGACCCGCTCTTTACCGTCCAGCGCGGATTTGTATACGGCGGTGCCGCTGGAGGCGTTTTTCAGCAGGGTAGTGAACAGCGGACTGTCGGAGATATTGCGGTTGATTGCGCTCTCAATGTAGGGGCGCAGATAGAGGATCGTGCCGTCGCTGAGCATCAGGGCCAGCACGTTATGACGGCCGAGATTGTAGTAGCCGTAGACGGTTTTAAAAAAACTGAGATTCACCGATGCCAGCAGAATGCCGCGGAAAGAACCATCGCTGTTATTCAGGCGTAATGAAACCGGGATCACCAGATCGCCGGTCGCACGGCTGCGGATCACCTTGCCAATATGCACCCGGGCGTCGTTGTGGGTCTGGTGATAGCGGAAGTATTCCCGATCGCTGTTATTAATCTGCCTGGGGATATTGCCCTTTGACGTGACCAGCCAGTTACCCTGCGCATCATAAATGGCCATGCCGTTAAGCTGCGGTAACGAATCGGTGCGTGAGCTGAGCAACTCGCGCAGATAGCCGTGCTGTTCCTGATTAAGCCCGATCAGCGAGATACGGTCGCTGACGTCCTGCAGCGTCAGGTCCACCTGCAGGAAGGTGTCTTCCGCCTGTCGTGAGAGTGACTGTGAAAGATTGTGCGCGTCATCCTGCGCTGAGGTGATGGTCCGCTGCCATGAATTCCAGATTAGCCAGCCGTTGATCAGGATCACCACGCTCACAATCGCCAGCAAAAAAATAATCATCAGCTGACGTAACGAAAGCTTACTGGAGTGAGAGGTCACAGCGTGCTGGTCTGCAATCATTTACGTCATCCTTCCTGCCACCGGGGCGGTCATGCTTTATTATAGGTTCTGCCAGCCGAAACGCTTGTTTTTACTCCGTAAAAATAACGAAAAGCGTCTACGTCGGTGTGCGATTTGCGCAGACTTCACAGTGGGGATCCCGGGCGACTTTCATCGTGCGAAACTGCAGGGTCATGGCATCGTACAGCAGTAGCTGACCGGCGACCGGGCTGCCGTAGTCGGTCAGTGCGCGCAGGGCTTCCATCGCCTGCAGCGACCCGATCACCCCGACCAGCGGGGCCATCACCCCGGCCTCCACGCAGCTCAGCGTTGCCGCGCCAAACAGCCGGCTGATGCAGCGATAGCATGGCTCGCTGTCGCCCCAGCGAAACACGCTGATTTGGCCCTCCATGCGAATCGCCGCGCCGGACACCAGCGGCGTTTTGCTGGCAAAGCACAGGCGGTTAAGCTGTTCACGCGTGGCGACATTATCGCAGCAGTCGACCACCAGCTGGTGTTCGCTAATCAGCTGAGCCAGTTCGCGATCGTCAAGCTGCGCATTCATGGTGCGGTAGCGGATTTGAGAGTTAATGGCTTCCAGCCGTGCACGGGCGGATTCGACTTTCGCCATGCCCAGCTGTGCCTCGCCGTGCAGCACCTGCCGCTGCAGGTTCGACAGGGAAACATGGTCGAAGTCGAGCAGGGTCAGATGACCAACGCCCGCGGCGGCGAGATACTGGCTGGCCGCGCAGCCCAGCCCGCCCAGGCCGACCACCAGCACGCTGGCCGCCTTTAACCGTTCCTGGCCTTCAAAATCAAAACCGCGCAGCACAATCTGGCGGTTGTAGCGCAGCATCTCTTCGTCGCTGAGTTCTGGATGCATATCAGCCTTCCAGCAGCGCGTTAAACGGCTCGACCTCAACCCATTCACCGGGCTGCACGCTGCCGCGTTCGCGCTCAAGTACGATAAAGCAGTTGGCCTGATGCCAGGAGCTGAACACGTGGGAACCCTGATGCCCGGTCGATTTCACCTCCAGTTCTCCCTGCGCGTTACGCAACAGGACGCCACGCTGGAAGTCGAGGCGGCCGGGAGATTTCTTCAGGGCATCGGCGCAGCGCACCCGCTGGCGCGGCGGCAGAGCAGGGCCGCTCTGCCCGGTCAGTTTAGCCAGCAGCGGCTGCACCAGCTGGTAAAAGGTCAGCATGGCGGACACCGGGTTACCCGGCAGGCCGCAGAACCAGCTGTTTTTCAGCCGACCAAAGGCGAACGGTTTCCCCGGCTTAATCGCCAGCTTCCAGAAGGTCACTTCGCCCAGCTCTTCCAGCATCCGCTGGGTGTAATCGGCTTCGCCGACGGAGACGCCGCCGCTGCTGATCACCACATCGGCGCGGGCATCGGCCTCATTAAAGGCGGCCCGCAGCGCATCGCGATCGTCGCGAATAATGCCCAGGTCTATAACCTCGCAGCCCAGCTTGTTGAGCATCAGATGCACGGCAAAGCGGTTGGTATCGTAAATCTGCCCCGCGGCGAGCGGCTGGCCCGGTGACTGGAGTTCATCACCGGTAGAGAAAATTGCCACGCGAAGCGGCCGCAGCACCTGCACGCTGGCAATGCCCAGCGAGGCCAGCAGCGGCAGTTCGGCAGCACCGAGCCGGACGCCGGCGGCCAGCACGTCACTTCCGTTGCGGATATCTTCCCCGGCCCGGCGGATGTTTTGCCCGGCGCTGACCCCGGCGGTGATGACCACGCCATCCCCGCGCTGCTCGGTCTGTTCCTGCATGACCACCGCCTCGCACCCTGCGGGTACCGGCGCACCGGTCATAATGCGGATGCAGCTCCCGGCCGGCCAGTCACCGCTGAACGGCGATCCGGCAAAGGCTTTACCGGCCACGGGCAGCGGTGCACCGGAGGCCAGATCGGCCAGGCGAACGGCATAGCCATCCATGGCAGAATTATCAAAAGGGGGAACGGCCATGGGTGAAATGACCGGCGCTGCGCTGATGCGTCCTGCCGCCTGCGGCAGCGGTAAATATTCACTTTCAGTAATGGGGGTAATGCGGCTCAGCATAGTGCTCAGAGCATCGTCGAGGGAGATCAGTCCCGATGTAAACGCTTCCATATAGTTTCCTCGGTTCGTGCCGCGTGGAGCGGGCCGAAATGCTTATGGCGGTATTATGGCGCGATTCAGCAACAGGGTCACGCACGGTGAAATCGGAGATGTAAAAGTCAGAAATGAAGCTAAGTTAGAACCATTGGTTATTATCAGGGTGCGAACTTTCCGCTTTACAACCTCAGGTATGCTACCTATAGTCAAAACGGTATTTTCTCAAAAAATACCAGCTAACCCGGTGTTTTTCATGCTGATTTAACAGACAGGATAAATAATCATGGTCAGAGCGACGATAGCCATCCACGGTGGTGCAGGCACGATAACTCGCACCAGTATGGATGCTAAAGCCGAGCAGCGCTATCGTCAGGCGCTGACGCAGATTGTCGCCCGCGCTCAGGCTATGCTGGCCAGCGGGGCGTCCGCGCTGGACGCGGTCACCGAAGCGGTTCGTCTGTTGGAAGAGTGCCCGATGTTTAATGCCGGGGTTGGATCGGTCTTTACCCATCAGGCGACTCACGAGCTTGACGCCTGCGTGATGGACGGCCGCACGCTGGAGGCCGGAGCCGTGGCGGGCGTTTCCCACATTCGTAATCCGGTACTGGCGGCGCGCGCGGTGCTGGAACACAGCCCACACGTGCTGTTTACCGGCGCGGGTGCGGAATCGTTTGCGGCCGCACAGGGGCTGGAAATGGTGGCCGCCGACTTTTTCTCTACGCCCGGCCGCCGTAAGCAGCTTGAGCGTGCCCAGAACCAGCAGAAAGTGGTGCTGGATCACGATGAGGCGCGTTCGGGTGAACCGCTCGATCCCGACCGCAAAATGGGTACCGTCGGTGCCGTGGCGCTGGATTCCGCGGGCAATCTCGCTGCGGCCACCTCTACCGGCGGAATGACCAATAAGCAGGTTGGCCGGGTGGGCGATTCCCCACTGCCGGGCGCGGGCTGCTATGCCAGCGACACGGTGGCGGTTTCCTGCACCGGCACCGGCGAAGTGTTTATCCGCACGCTGGCGGCCTATGACGTTGCCGCGCAAATGAACTACGGCGGCCTGACGCTGCAGCAGGCGGCGGAACACATCGTGATGGAAAAAATCCCGCAGCTCGGCGGCAGCGGTGGGATGATTGCCGTCGATCGCGAGGGAAATGTGGTGCTGCCGTTTAACAGCGAAGGCATGTATCGCGGTTTCGGCGTGGTCGGCGAACCGCCGGTGGTGGCCATTTTTCGTGAGGAGTCCTGATGAGCGCGCTTCACCAGCATCATGAGCGGGTGCTGACGGTCAGCGACCTCAGCGTCAGTTTTCAGCAGGAAGACAGGCGCATTCAGGCGGTGAATAATCTCTCGTTAACGGTTCACGAAGGCGAAACGCTGGCGATAGTCGGCGAGTCCGGCTCCGGTAAATCCGTCACCTCGCTGGCGCTGATGCGGCTGGTGGAGCAGGGCGGAGGCAGTATCGACAGCGGCAGCATCCTCCTGCGCCGCCGCAACCAGCAGCGGGTCGATCTGGCCACGCTTTCTCCCCGACAGCTGCGTGAAATCCGCGGGGCGGATATCGCGATGATCTTCCAGGAGCCGATGACCTCGCTGAATCCGGTGTTTCCGGTCGGCGAGCAGATTGCGGAATCTATTCGCCTGCATCAGGGCAAGGATCACCAGCAGGCGCTGGCGGAAGCGAAGCGTATGCTGGATCTGGTACGTATTCCCGAAGCGAAAAATATCCTGTCCCGCTATCCGCATCAGCTGTCCGGCGGTATGCGTCAGCGGGTGATGATCGCTATGGCGCTCTCCTGCCGTCCGGCATTGCTGATTGCAGACGAACCCACCACCGCGCTGGACGTGACCATTCAGGCACAGATCCTGCAGCTGATCCGCGTACTGCAAAAAGAGATGCAGATGGGGGTGATTTTTATCACGCACGATATGGGCGTGGTGGCGGAGATGGCCGATCGGGTGCAGGTGATGTATCGCGGCAACGTGGTGGAAACCGGTGAGGTGACCACGCTGTTCTCCGCACCGAAGGAACCCTATACCCGGGCGCTGCTGGCGGCGGTGCCTAAACTGGGCGCAATGACGGGTCGCCCCTTTCCGCAGAAGTTTCCCCTGCTGGGCGAAGAAGATTCCGTGGCCGAACTGCCGCAGGATACCGTGCGAAAAGAGGGTTCGCCGCTGCTGCAGGTCCGCGATCTCGTTACCCGCTTTGATATCCGCAGCGGCATCTTCAACCGCGTTACCCGGCGGGTGCACGCGGTGGAAAAAGTCAGCTTCGATCTCCATCACGGCGAAACGCTGGCGCTGGTCGGGGAATCCGGCTGTGGTAAATCCACCACCGGGCGATCCCTGCTGCGGCTGGTTGAAAGCCAGGGCGGCTCGATTACCTTCGACGGCCGGCGTATAGATTTGCTCAAGGGCAGCGCGCTGTCACACCTGCGCCGCGATATTCAGTTTATTTTTCAGGATCCTTACGCTTCTCTCGACCCCCGCCTGACGGTAGGATTCTCAATTATGGAGCCGCTGCTGGTCCACGGCATCGCCCGCGGGCAGGAAGCCGAGCAGCGGGTCGCCAGCCTGCTGGAACGTGTCGGGCTGCTGCCGGAACATGCGCAGCGCTATCCGCACGAGTTTTCAGGCGGCCAGCGGCAGCGTATCTGCATCGCACGGGCGCTGGCGCTGAACCCCAAGGTGGTGATTGCCGACGAATCGGTGTCCGCGCTGGACGTGTCGATTCAGGCGCAGATTATTAACCTGATGCTCGACCTCCAGCGCGAGTACGGCATTGCGTTTCTGTTTATTTCCCATGATATGGCGGTGGTTGAACGCATCAGCCACCGGGTTGCGGTGATGTATCTGGGGCAGATCGTTGAAATCGGCCCGCGCCAGGCCGTCTTTGAACATCCGCAGCATCCTTATACCCGTAAGCTGATGGCGGCCGTACCGGTCGCCCAGCCCGGGCAACGCCGCCGCGAGCGTGCGCTGCTTGTTGATGAAATTCCCAGCCCGATCCGTGCCCTCGGCGATGAACCGCTGGTGGCCCCGCTGGTTGAGGTCAGTGCCGGGCACTTTGTCGCCCGCCATGCGATCAACCGCGCCTGATTTGATAATGAAAATAAGAGACAGGAGATTGAGATGATGGTTCTGAAAACGCGTAAGCTGTTATTAACCGCCGGGCTGCTGGGCAGTTTTGCCGCTCTGCCTGCCTGGGCGGCGAAGGATGTGACGATCGCCGTCGCCTCTAATTTCACCACCCTCGACCCGTATGATGCGAACGATACGCTGTCGCAGGCGGTGGCAAAATCCTTCTATCAGGGCCTGTTCGGTTTTGATAAGGATATGAAGCTGCAGAACGTGCTGGCCGAAAGTTATCAGGTCAGCCCCGACGGTCTGAACTACACCATTAAGCTGCGCAGCGGCGTGAAGTTCCAGGATGGGACGGAATTCAACGCGGCGGCGGTGAAGGCTAACCTCGATCGCGCCAGCAACCCTGACAATCATCTCAAGCGCTTTAACCTGTTTAAAATGGTATCGGCAACGGAAGTTATCGACCCGACCACGGTCAGGATCACTCTTTCGCAGCCGTTCTCCGCCTTTATCAATACCCTGGCCAGCCCGGTCGCGGCGATGATCTCGCCGGAGGCGCTGAAAAAATACGGCAAGGATATCGGCTTCCACCCGGTGGGGACCGGCCCGTATGAATTTGTCACCTGGAATCAGACCGATTTTGTTAAGGTGAAGAAGTTTGCCGGCTACTGGAAGCCGGGCTATCCGAAGCTGGATTCGATTACCTGGCGTCCGGTCGTGGACAACAATACCCGCTCGGCGATGCTGCAAACCGGCGAGGCGAACTTTGCCTTCCCGATCCCCTTTGAGCAGGCCAAACTACTGGAAAAAAACAGCAAGCTCGATCTGGTCACCTCGCCATCGATCATGCAGCGCTACATCAGCCTGAACGTTACCCAGAAACCGTTCGATAATCCGAAAGTGCGTGAGGCGATTAACTACGCGATTAACCGCGAAGCGCTGGCGAAAGTGGCCTTCGCCGGTTACGCCACGCCGGCGACGGGTATCGTTCCGCCGTCGATTCAATATTCGCAGAGCTACCCGGCACCGGAGTACAACCCGGCGAAGGCGCGCGAACTGCTGAAAGAGGCGGGCTATCCTGACGGCTTCACCACCGCGCTGTGGTCCTCCCATAACCACAGCACCGCGCAGAAGGTGCTGCAGTTTACCCAGCAGCAGCTGGCGCAGGTGGGCATCAAGGTGCAGCTGACGGCGATGGATGCCGGCCAGCGTGCAGCGCAGGTCGAGGATAAAGGCCAGAAAGAGAGCGGCGTGCGGATGTTCTATACCGGCTGGTCGGCTTCAACCGGTGAAGCCAACTGGGCGCTGACGCCGCTGTTTGCCACCCAGTCCTGGCCGCCGACCATCTTCAATACCGCGTTCTACAGCAATCCGCAGGTTGATAAAGATCTGACCGAAGCGCTGAATACCACCGACGGCGAGAAGAAATCCGCACTGTATAAAGATGCTCAGGATCGCATCTGGAAAGATCAGCCGTGGGTGCCGCTGGTGGTAGAGAAACTGGTTTCGGCCAACACCAAAAACCTGACCGGTTTCTACGTGATGCCGGATACCTCGTTCAGCTTTGACGATGCTGACCTGAAGTAACGCCCGAACCAGAAAACGCCCCCTGAACGGGGGGCGTAGGAAGATCGATGCTTAACTATTTTATTAAACGCCTGCTGGGTCTGATCCCGACGCTGCTGATTGTGGCGGTGCTGGTGTTTCTGTTTGTCCATCTTTTACCGGGCGATCCCGCACGGCTGATTGCCGGACGCGAAGCGGATGCCGAAGTGGTGGCGATGGTTCGCCAACAGCTGGGGCTGGATCTGCCGCTGCCGCAGCAGTTCTGGCGCTATATCACCCATGCCCTGCAGGGGGATTTTGGCCTGTCGATGGTGTCGAAACGCCCGGTTTCTGAAGAGATTGCGCTGCGCTTTATGCCCACCTTCTGGCTGACGCTCAGCAGCATGGCGTGGTCGGTTGTTTTCGGCATGGCGATAGGGATTGTTTCCGCCGTGTGGCGTAACCGCTGGCCCGACCGTCTGGGAATGACGCTGGCGGTATCCGGTATTTCCTTCCCGGCTTTTGCGCTGGGGATCCTGCTGATGCAGGTATTTTCCGTTGAGCTGGGCTGGCTGCCCACCGTTGGGGCCGACAGCTGGCAGCACTATATTTTACCCTCTATTACTCTGGGCGCTGCCGTGGCGGCGGTGATGGCCCGCTTTACCCGCGCGTCATTCGTCGAGGTGATGCAGGAAGACTATATGCGCACCGCGCGCGCCAAAGGGGTGCGTGAATCGCTGGTTGTGGTGAAGCACGGCCTGCGCAATGCGATGATCCCGGTGGTGACCATGATGGGGCTGCAGTTTGGTTTTCTGCTCGGCGGTTCGATCGTGGTGGAAGTGGTGTTCAACTGGCCCGGGCTGGGGCGCCTGCTCGTTGATTCCGTGGAGATGCGTGACTATCCGGTGATACAGGCCGAAGTGCTGCTGTTCTCACTGGAGTTTATCCTGATTAATTTGATGGTCGATATGCTCTACGCAGCGATCAATCCGGCAATTCGCTACAAGTAAGGATGGTTGATGCTTAACTGGCGACGCAAAGCTGCGCTATCCACGCTGCCGACAATCAGCCCCGACCGTGTGCGCACCCCGTGGCGCGAGTTCTGGCGGCGTTTTCGCCGGCAGCATCTGGCGATGGCGGCGGGCATATTCATCGTACTGCTGGTGGTGGTGGCCGCGTTTGCCCCCGTGCTGGCCCCGTTCGATGCGGAAAATTATTTTGACTACGACCGGCTCAACGAGGGGCCGTCGCTGCTGCACTGGTTCGGCGTGGATGCGCTGGGCCGCGACATTTTCAGCCGCGTGCTGCTTGGCGCAAGGCTGTCGCTGGTTGCCGGGGTCTTTTCGGTGGCGGTCGGGGCTGCAATCGGCACCCTGCTGGGTTTACTGGCCGGCTATTACGAGGGCTGGTGGGACCGTATTATTATGCGCATCTGCGATGTGCTGTTCGCCTTTCCCGGCATTCTGCTGGCGATAGCGGTGGTGGCGGTGCTGGGTAACGGGATGTCCAACGTCATCCTCGCCGTGGCGATCTTCAGCATTCCTGCTTTTGCCCGACTGGTGCGCGGCAATACGCTGGTGCTGAAGCATCAGACCTATATCGAATCCGCACGCAGTATCGGCGCGCCGGACTGGGTGATTATCCTGCGGCATATTCTGCCGGGGACGCTCTCATCCATCGTGGTGTATTTCACCATGCGTATCGGCACATCGATTATTTCTGCCGCCAGCCTGTCGTTCCTGGGGCTGGGCGCTCAGCCGCCGACGCCGGAGTGGGGCGCGATGTTGAATGCGGCGCAGGCGGATATGGTGATGGCCCCGCACGTGGCGATATTTCCGAGCCTGGCGATTTTCCTGACGGTGCTGGCTTTCAATCTGCTGGGTGACGGTCTGCGCGATGCGCTGGATCCCAAACTGAAACACTGACAGGACTTTGAGCGTGCAGCGGCCGCTGCGCGCTCAAACCATCCGGTTGACATTACCCAATGCACACCTTGCGGTTCACGGTATCCAGCTCAGATGATTTAACTTACATCATCCTTCTCAGGCTACATCATTCAACTTACATCATGCGGCTCAGCACAATCGCGGCAGCGTAAATCGCGATGGCAACAATGCTGATGCAGGTTCCGCAGGAAATCGCCCGCGCCGAGCGGCCAGTGCCGAGGTAGTGGGTTTCCAGCACGATAATATTGGCGGCGGGCGGCAGCAGGCAGAACAGGTACAGCGCGGCCGCGTTGTCGGTGAGCGTCTGAAAACCACTAAGATGCGCAACGAGCAGCATCGCGCTGACCAGCAGGAAAATGACCCCGCCGCGCAGTAAAAATGGACGCAGCTCTTCACGGAAATCCGCCGCCGTTACCCGAACTTTCCCCAGCCAGATCCCAAGGATAGCCATCCCCAGCAGGCTCATCAGGAATTTGGCGATATCGTAAAGTCCTTCACCGAACTGGGCAATCTGCTCACCGAAGGGGATCAGCACGATCCCCGCGCCCAGCGCCAGCACCGGCGGCGTTTTCACCAGGCCTTTCAGATCCAGACCCGCGCCGGAGAGCATGCCTGCGCCAATGGAGTTGCCAAAAATCGAACTGCCGACGTAGGCGGCGATCACGATCACCACCGCCTGCGCGGAGAACAGGGCGCTGACGATCGGCAGACCCAGCCAGCCGATATTGAGATAGCAAAAGCAAAGATGCTGTACCGGATCGCGGCTAAGACGGCGACCAATACTGAGTAAAATCAGCATCAACAGCGCGGTGACGACAATGATGCCGCTCATGGCATGAAAATGGCTGGAGACGTTATAGATGATGACCAGTGGAATGATAAGCCGGGTTAACAACAGGGAAGCCAGCGCTTTGATATCCCAACGGGTATGGCCCATTGCGTAGCCCGCCAGCAGGTAAATCAGCGGTAAAAAAATGGTCATCAACGATCCTCTGCGTTCTTTCCGGCTGAAAGATATAGCATTTTTGTTAATGAATTGTCATTGGCTAATTCGCTGGCAAGAATAAACCGCCTGATATCTCACCGTTATAAAAGATTTTTTCAGCTGGCGTAGAGGAAATCAGCATCCCTGCATATGATGAAAAAGACATCAATTCGCGCTGTTTTCCTCTACAAGGAACTTCACCATGTTAACGATGCACTGGAAAGGGTCTGTCGGGCTGGTCATGCTGAGTGTCGTGCTGGCGGGCTGTTCTTCTAAAGTGGCTGAACCCACCCAATTTTCAGGATTTTTATCCGACTACTCACAGCTAAAACCCACCAGCTCCCCAAGCGGCCATCAGACTCTGCGCTGGATTTCACCCACCTTTAAGTCAGCGGATTACACAGGCATTTATTATACGCCGGTGGTTTACTATCCTGCCGCCAGGCCGACTGCCCGTATCAGCCAGCAGACGCTTGACCAGGTGCGTGGTTACGTTGATACCCAACTTCAGCAGGCCGCAGCCCGCCATAAGCCGTTGGTCAGCAAACCGGAGCCGGGCACGTTGATTTTGAAAACCGCCATTACCTCGGTGAATGCTGAAAATCAGGATATGAAATTCTATGAAGTGGTGCCGGTCGCGGCGGTCGTCGCCAGTACGATGGCGGCTTCCGGGCACCGCACGCAGAACAGCGTTCTGTTCCTTGAGCTGGAATTGCTGGATGCGCGAACCGGGGAGCCGGTGGTGAAGGTGGTGCGTAAGGCCTACGGTAAATCCGTTGCCAATAACAGCGCGCCGATTACCTTCGACGAGTTGCGCAGCGGTATTGATGAGATGGTGCAGGATGCGGCGGCGTTTCCGGCGTTGCAATAGCGGGGGCACAGCCAGCCTGCTGTCAAAATTTCGTGTTGCCTGAAAATATTAAAGCGATGAAAAGATTGAAAGGGTCAGCCTCTGCTGCTGCGTAAGGGCATCCGCAGCGCTGAGGTGGAGCCGTTGAGCCAGGAGACGACAACAAGGATGTTGGCGTCAGGCCGGGTTTGAACAGGGACGTTCAATCCTGGCCGGTCCGGCCGGCTCAATGGCGTAACCGAAGGCACCGTGCCACGCACGGCGCGAGGACCGCCCTGGAGCAGCAGCAGAGACTGAACCCCTGATAACCATTCCCCAGCGCCATCTTTATTCCTCATTAAGGTTTTGTAAAAAGCCCGCCGCTTTAACCGCATTTCGCTACGGTTATCTGACACATCCCGTTACGGAGAGAAAATCATGTTCAAACCTCTGGCCGCAGTTAGCCTGCTTGCACTTCTGCTCAGCCCGGCGGCGCTGGCGGAAAAAGTCACGGTTGAAGAGCTGCAGGATGGCCTTAACCATCCCTGGGCACTGGCGTTTTTACCGGATAATCAGGGAATGTTAATCACTGAGCGATCCGGTGAACTCCGGCGCTGGCAGGCGGGAAAAGGGCTGTCTGCCCCGCTGAAAGGCGTACCCGAGGTCTGGACCCGTAGCCAGGGCGGCTTGCTTGACGTGGTGCTGGCCCCCGACTTTGCCGAGAGCCGACGCGTCTGGCTGAGCTATACGCGGGGAGAAGCGGATGGTCGCGGCGGTGCTGCCGTGGGCTACGGGCGGCTCAGTGAGGATTACCAGCAGCTGAGTGATTTTCGCGAGGTGATTCGTCAGCAGCCGGGCCTTTCCGGCGGCGCCAACCTGGGTACCCGAATGGCGTTCGATCGCAATGGCGATCTGTTTATCGCCTTTGGGGATAACTTCCAGGCGGAAAAAGCGCAGGACCTGAATGCGCTACAGGGAAAAATCGTGCGGCTGAAGGCGGATGGTTCGGTACCGCCGGATAATCCGCTGGTGGGTAAAGCAGGAGCGCGCCCGGAAATCTGGACGTGGGGAATGCGCAATCCGCAAGGGCTGGCACTCAACCCCTGGACTCACCAGATGTGGGAGAGCGAGCATGGCCCGCGCGGCGGCGATGAAGTGAACATCTTAACGAAGGGGGCGAACTACGGCTGGCCGCTGGCGACCTGGGGCATTGATTACAGCGGAGCGAAGGTGCCAGGCTCTAAAGGCGGCGAGGTTGCGGGAACGCTGCAGCCGATCTGGTACTGGAAAGTCTCTCCCGCCATCAGCGGCATGGCCTTTTATAACAGTGCCCGCTTCCCGCAGTGGAAGAATTCACTGTTTATCGGCGCGCTGAAGGAAAAGAACCTGATCCGCCTGAGCCTGAACGGCGAGCGGGTGGTCGATCAGCAGCGCCTGCTTGAGGATCGCGCTGAGCGAATCAGAGACGTCCGTATGGGGCCGGACGGCTGGCTGTATCTGCTCACCGATGAGTCCGACGGTAAGCTGCTACGGGTGGGGCTGGCACCCTGACCTGATAAGCGATTAACGCACCCAGTGACACACTTCCCAGCCGCGGTCCTGCGCCAGCGTGAGCAGGGCATCGGCCGGGTTGACCACGTGCGGGCGATCGGCGTTTTCCAGCATCGGCAGATCGTTTATCGAGTCGCTGTACGCCCAGGTTTTATCGAACTGCCGGGCGCTGCTCTGCGCCAGCCAGCGGTTAACGCACTCCACCTTGCCTTCTTTATAGGTGAGCGGGCCGAAAATCTTCCCGCTGTAGCGGCTGTCTACCACCTCAACGCCAATCGCCAGTGCGCAATCGGCACCGAGCCGTTGCGCAATAGGGGCCACCAGATGCTCGCCGCTGGCGGAAATAATCATGACCGTATCGCCACGATGCTGATGCCAGCGGATACGCTCGCGCGCTGCCGGATAGACGCGGGGCACAATATCGCGCTGGATAAAGCGCCGGATCCAGCCGCTGACCGTGGCGGTAGCCAGGCCCGTCAGCGGGGCCAGCGTGGTATCCATATACGCTTCCATTGAGAGGTTACCCTGATAGTACTGGTCCATCAGCGCCTGCTCCTGCTGCAGGATCTCCGCCGGGGCAAAGCCCTGAGAGACCAGCCAGTGCAGCCACAGTCCTGTACTGTCTTCGGAAATAACCGTTTCATCAAGGTCGAACAGCGCTAAATCCATCATTATTACTCCTCAGCAGACTGCTGCCAGAGTAGCGAATTTTTGTGACAGCCTTAACTGTTTAGCCACAATTCAGAATTTATCCTGGCGTTATCCGCTTATCGCTGGCGATTATTTATGCGTCACGACGGGCAAGGTTAAGATTTATCTAATAAACTCTAGAAAACTTTACGGTTTGAAGGTTCTTTTCATTGATGTTACGTCTTAGTGTAGGGTGGTTAAGTGCCCGATTGCGCTTCGAATACCTGTCTTTAAAATGGATATCTGGTCACGCCATGAAGAAAAAACTCCTCTCTGCCAGCGTTATTACGCTGGTTACTGCCTCAACGGTGTTACTGACACTGCCCGCTGCGTTTGCTGAACAGGCGCCTGCAGCGCCACAGATCGATGCTAAAGCCTGGATCCTGATGGATTACAACAGCGGTAAAGTGCTGACGGAACATCAGGCGGACGATCGCCTCGATCCGGCCAGCCTGACCAAAATGATGGCCAGCTATGTTATCGGCCAGGCGCTGAAATCCGGCAAGATTAACAAAGATGATATGGTCACCGTGGGTAAGGATGCCTGGGCGACCGGCAACCCGGTCCTGCAGGGGTCGTCGCTGATGTTCCTTAAGCCGGGGGATCGCATTCCGGTTTCCGAGCTGAACAAGGGCATTATTATTCAGTCCGGCAATGATGCCAGTATCGCCCTGGCGGACTATGTTGCGGGCAGCCAGGACTCTTTCGTGGGCCTGATGAACAACTATGTTAAGGCGCTGGGCTTACAGAACACCCATTTTAAAACCGTACACGGGCTGGATTCCGACGGGCAGTACAGCACCGCGCGCGATATGGCGCTGATTGGTCAGGCGCTGATCCGCGATGTGCCCGATGAGTACGCGATTCACAAAGAGAAAGAGTTCACCTTCAATAAAATCCGTCAGTACAACCGTAACCGTCTGCTGTGGAGCACCAATTTACAGGTGGACGGCATTAAAACCGGCCATACCTCCGGCGCGGGAAATAATCTGGTGGCCTCGGCGGTGGATGGCGATCAGCGCCTGATTTCCGTCGTGCTGGGGACGGCAACCGATGCGATTCGCATCCGCGAAAGCGAGAAGCTGCTGACCTGGGGCTTCCGCTTCTATGAAACCGTGACGCCGATTAAGGCCGGTAAACCTTTTGCCACACAGCGCGTCTGGTACGGCGAGCGCAGCGAGGTCAACCTGGGCGTGGCCAAAGATGCGGCGATTACCGTGCCGAAAGGGCAAATGAAGAATCTGAAAGCCAGCTTTACCCTGACTCAGCCGCAGCTCACCGCGCCGCTGGCTAAAAATCAGGTGGTCGGCACCATCGATTTCCAGCTGGATGGAAAATCTATCGATCAGCGTCCGCTGGTGGTACTGGATGAAGTGAAGGAGGCGGGATTCTTTGGCCGTATCTGGGACTTTATCGTGATGAAAATCACCGGGCTGTTCAGCTAACGCTATTTTTCAGTTCTTCCCATCAGGAAGCAGGGGCGGACCGGCCGGTCCGCCCGCTGGGGAACATCAGATTAAATCGTAAACCACGGCGGAAATCGCCACCAGGCCTACCAGCACCACAAATACGTTGCTCAGCTTGCCGCTGTACTGACGCATTGCCGGCACTTTATTGATGGCGTACATCGGCATCAGGAACAGCAGCACGGCGATGATCGGGCCACCCAGGCTTTCGATCAGACCGAGGATACTCGGGTTCAGCGTGGCAACGATCCAGGTAGTTACCAGCATAAACAGCGCGGTAAAGCGGTTCAGTTTGCTTTCGGCAATGGTTTTACCGCGGCTGCGCAGCATCTTATTGACCGTGCCGTTAAAGCCTTCCCGCGCGCCCAGGTAGTGGCCGAGGAACGATTTGGTGATCGCCACGATGGCAATCATCGGGGCCAGCCACGCCATCAGCGGGGTGCTGAAGTGGTTCGCCAGATAGGACAGAATAGAGATGTTTTGCGCTTTCGCTTCCGCCAGATTTTCCGGTGACAGGCTCAGCACGCAGCTGAACACAAAGAACATCACCGTAATCACCATCATGATGTGGCTGCGGGCCAGGATACGTGAGCATTTTTTCTCGGCCATGTCGCCGTATTCACCGCGCTTGGCGACGGCGAAGGCGGAAATAATCGGCGAGTGGTTGAAGGAAAAGACCATCACCGGGATCGCCAGCCACAGCGTCATCAGCAGGCCGCTGCCGCTTCCGCTCAGGCTTACGTTGTCGAAAATTGAGCTGTTCCAGTGTGGGATCAGATACAGCGCCAGCGCCATCAGCACCACCACGAACGGATAAACCAGCATGCTCATGGTTTTGACGATAATGTCCTTACCAAAACGCACAATGGTCATCAGACCGACGATCAGCACCAGCGACAGCAGCGCACGGGGCGGAGCCTGCATCTGCAACTGATGGGTCATGAAGCTTTCAACGGTGTTGGTGATCGCCACGCTGTAAACCAGCAGGATAGGGTAGATAGCGAAGAAATAGAGCAGGGTGATAAGCTTACCGGCACCCACGCCAAAATGCTCTTCCACCACTTCGGTAATATCGCCATCCGGCTTGCTTCCTGAGAGTACGAAGCGACACAGTCCGCGGTGGGCAAAGTACGTCATCGGGAAGGCCAGCAGCGCCATAATAATCAGTGGGATCAGGCCACCAATACCGGCATTAATCGGCAGGAACAGCACGCCTGCACCAATGGCCGTACCGTACAGGCCGAGCATCCACATGGTGTCGGTTTTGCGCCATGTACTGGCATCCTGAGGGGCTACGGGATTGAGCACCGCTGTTTGGGATGAGTCCATCACTTTCTCCAGTGTTTAAAAACAATTAATTAAATCGCTTAACATCCGCACAGCAATTTTTAATTACCGATAACGGATTTAATTAATCACTCTGATTTTTATGGCGCACACTCTACCATCAGAAAAAATAGATGAAAGCACTGGATGATCTATTACCGGTGATCGCAGTCACAATTCCATGACCTTTTTTGGAGTGAATATCTGCCTTGCCTTCTTTTGCAGGGATTATCTACCAGGTAATCGCTTGGTTAACAGGTATTTAAACTGAATTTAAGGTTTTTTAAATGGTTAAATAGTCGTCTTGTTGCGCGTTTTTTGTCAGGGGGCTGTTTTTAAGTTGTTTAAAAACAATGAGTTATTTCTTTTTAATGAGGCGAGGTGTTGTCGGTTTAATCACTTGCGCAACGGCAGAGGGAAATACGGCATTTAATTCCGGCTTATTGCGCAATAAACAAGGGGAATGAAGGGGGAGCAACGGCGCGGGGCCGCGCGTGCGGGCCGGAGAATTCCGACCCCGTAAATAATTAGTGGCGGACCCAGCCTTTACTGATGGGAAACGCAAACACCGTCCGATAAACGGAAGAGAGCAGGGGCAACAGTCGGTTACCGAACATCAGCCAGAAAATTTGTGCAAACAGGCAGGACAAAAGGCCGACCAGCAGTCCGCCCAGCATATCCATCGGCCAGTGAACGCCGAGATAGATACGCGACCAGGCGATCGCCGTACCGGTAGCGAGCAGTACGGCGCCGGACCACATGCGATGCCAGGCGATAAACGCCAGCGCAAAGGTAAAAATGACCGTGCCGTGATCGCTGGGATAGGAGTCGTCAGGGGCATGGGCAAGATACTGATGGCCAAGCCCGATGGCGAAGGGGCGAGGATGCGGGAAAAGATGGCCGAGGCTCCAGGATATCGCCAGCGCATACAGCAGCGCCACGCCGGTTTTCACCACCAGAACGCGCTGCGAGGTCAGCTGGCTGCGCGGCCCCCACAGCCACAGCACGACGATCATCAGCGGAACGATGGCGATAACGTCGCGGGCAATGAACGTTGCCAGTGTAATCAGCCAGTCCGGTGAGTCGCCGTTGGCGTTAATCCAGAGAAACAGCGAACGGTTAATCTCTTCCATCATTGTATTTATTTCCTCTTTATCTCAAACAGATACGTTACGCATCCGAAAATTGCACACTGCGTCAGCCACACCCACCACGCGGCCCAGAGGTTGTGGGACATAAAGTGTGCGCCACGCATAATCTGACCAAAACCCATGACCGTTCCCAGAGCCAGCGCTGCCCACCAGCAGCACCACGCAAGGCGCGGGCGACGGGGCCAGAACAGGAAAAACAGCGCCATCGCGCTGAACCCGCTGGAGGCATGGCCGCCCGGGAAGCAGCGTCCGGGTCCGCTGTTTTCCGGAATGGCACCCAGCAGCGGATAGGAAACCGCATGGCCACCAAACTGCACCAGATCCCACGGGCAGGAATGGGCGCTGCTGCTTTTCAGCAGGCCAACCACCAGCGGTCCGAGGCCCATCAGCAGCGCCACCAGCACCCAGCGCCACTGACGGCGCACGATTCCCGCAATCAGCAACAGCGCGCCACCGACGATGACCAGGTCTTTGAACAGTCGGTGATTAATCACATCCAGCCAGACGTTATCCTGCCACGGGAACCGCTGGGTCAGCGGGTCATACCACATCTGGCTGATGGCCATATCCCAGCTTTCACTGCGCGACAGCCAAATCAGAAACAGGGCGCTGAGTAGTAACAGCACGGATTGCTTAAAATAAAAGTCAGCCGGAAGTGGGTAAAGGGCTTCGCTCCTAATTCCGCGCTTCGTTTCGGGTTTGTTGAGAATTGATGACATTTTTATGACGCTTTGGCGATAAGTACAGGGAGTCTACGATGCCTGAAAGCCCTTAAGGCAACATTAAGAGCGGAAGGAAGAAGAACGGCAGAAGTGCCGGAGCAGAAAAGAAAAAAACCCGCTAAACATAATGTTTAACGGGCTCCTCAATTTGGGGATTTCAAAGAAAAGCAGTGGCATTAATTCAGACTGCACCCCGCCATAAAAGTTCTCTGAAGTCCTTAAAAATTTTCATTCAGCCGAAAATTGGCCAGATTACCACAATCAGCGTACCGGCGAGCGTAAGCAAAACGTTAGCAATCGCATAAGTTCCTGCATAGCCCAGTGCCGGGATATTGCTGCGCGCCGTATCGCTGATAATCTCCATCGCCGGGGCGCAGGTACGGGCACCCATAATGGCACCGAACAGCAGCGCGCGGTTCATCTTCAGCACCAGCGCACCAAACAGGAAGCAGATCACCACCGGCAGCAGGCTGACAATCAGCCCGGCGGCCAGCATCAGCAGACCGGTTTCACCCAGCCCCTGATTAATGCCGCTGCCCGCGCTCAGCCCGACCCCGGCCATAAATACCATCAGACCAAACTCTTTCACCATCGTCAGTGCGCCCTGCGGGATATAACCAAACGTCGGATGGTTAGCCCGCAGGAAGCCGAGCATGATCCCGGCAAACAGCAGCCCGGCGGCGTTACCAATGCCGAAGTTGAAGCTGCTGAACTGGAAGTTAATCATGCCGATCATCAGGCCAATGATAAAGAAGGAGCAGAAGGCCAGCAGGTCGGTTACCTGGCTGTGAATTGAAATAAAGCCGATGCGGTCGGCCACGGACTTCACGCGTTTCGCTTCGCCGCTGATGTGCAGCACGTCACCTTTATTCAGGATGATGCTGTCGTCGATCGGCATTTCAATCTGGCTGCGGATAACCCGGTTAAGGAAGCAGCCATGATCGGTCAGCTTGAGCTGGCTGAGGCGTTTGTTGACCGCATTGTTATTTTTAACCACGATCTCTTCGTTAACGATGCGCATATCCAGCAGGTCGCGGTCGAAGACCTCTTTGCCGTTGCGGAAGCTGGGGTCGAGGCGTGAATGGGCATCCGGGTAACCGACCAGCGAGATTTCATCGCCGGGCTGCAATACCGCATCACCGTCGGGATTTGCCAGTATGCCGTTACGGCGAATACGTTCAATGTAACAGCCGGTCTGGCGATAAATTCCCAGCTCGCGCAGATTCTTGCCGTCGCTCCATGCCACCAGTTCGGGGCCAACGCGGTAGGCGCGGATCACCGGCAGGTACACTTTACGCTTGCTGTCCGGGTCCAGGCCGCGTTCGCGGGCGATCTGCTGTGCGCTGGTCGGCAGATCCTGATGCTGCAGCTTGGGGAGATAGCGGGCGGCGACAATCAGACTGACGAGACCAACCAGATAGGTCAGGGCGTAGCCGAGGCTGAGGTGATCCTGGGCCTGGCTGAGGCTTCCGCTCTCGGTCATCATTTGCCGCAGGGTATCCCCCGCGCCCACCAGCACCGGCGTCGAGGTCATTGACCCCGCCAGCATCCCGGCGGTCAGTCCGATATCCCAGCCGAACAGTTTGCCCAGCCCCAGCGCAAGGATCATCGCGCTGGTGACCATCACAATCGCCAGCATCAGATAGTTTTTTCCGTCCCGGAAAAAGATAGAAAAAAAGTTCGGACCGGCTTCCACACCCACGCAAAAAATAAATAACATAAAGCCAAGATTAAGGGCTTCGGTATTAATTGAAAAATGCTGTTGGCCAAGGAGTAAAGAAACCACTAAAACGCCAATGGAATTACCCAGTTGAATCGAACCCAGCCGCAGTTTTCCTAAACACAGGCCCAATGATAAAACGACAAATAATAACAGTATGTAATTTCTACTTAACAAGTCTGCGACGTTTATATTCACGG